>NZ_JAQCZB010000003.1:48338-259795 GCF_027682785.1 Coprococcus sp. AF51-11b1
TGAAAAACATCAATTCATTTGCTGATCCGTCGTCTCGTTCCTGTGTCAGCATAATTAACAGAGAGCCGTCATCTAAAAGCTGCATATCTTCCAGCCATGGATAACTGACACCAAATATGTCCTCTGTAGAAATTGCACCTACGTGCGTTCCATCTTTTGCCCAAAATTGTATTTCACGCATATTTCCATCTGCAGCCACAAAACCATTTTCTGTTTCCGCCATGCCTGTAATGGAACCGAGCTTGTCCGGAGAACTGATATCTTCTCCACCTAATTTCAAAAGCTGATTGCCATCATAATCATAGACAACAATTTTTGTGCCTTCATCTTCCACAGCCATGGAGCCGGCAACCATAATATGACTATTCGTGATCTGTACGTCATCTATCATAGAAAATAGTCCCTTGCGTTCTTCATCTTTATTTAATCCGGTCAGTATCCACGGTTCTGCCGTCAGGTTACCGCCTTGATTCGCAATCTTCTGAGTATCACTGTTCACCCAGAAACTGATTCCCCATTCTCCGGATGGATGCATATTCAGATCTCCGTCTACTGTTGTCTGAAGTGCCTTTTCCCCATCTTTTACGCCAATTACATCTCCAATTCCAGGCGAAAGATATAACATTCCACTGCTGTCCCCAGACAAATATTCAAAATCATCGTCTAATTCCATCGAAGATACGAATTCAAGTCCACTTTCTGAATATTCATAAGTATCCAGTTTGTTCTCCAGCAAATGGAACACTTGATTGCCCTGTTTTACAAACTGATGATCCATAATCTGCATAACTCCCTGTGCTTCTTTAAATGGGATATATTTCGGAACGATTGTATAAGAACCTACCATCTGCTCTGCCAATACAGGTTCAACAGGCTCTCCCTCCCATGGCCATGGTGCGTCTTTATTTCCTTCATCCTCTAATTTCAGCACAATTCCTTCTAACAATTCTTTGTCAGAATCATCTATTTCCTGTCCTCTTACTCTGATATCATAGGATGTGCCAGACTGTTCATAACGATACATATACGTTTTTTCTATGGAATTACTTTCCGGCATTGCTGTATATTCTGCATTTCCTATTGTTACAGTGTCCATTTTTCCTTCAGCATATGCCTCTAAATCCACTCCAAAGGCAATTAAACTCTTTCGATATGTATATGAATCCTCCTTGGTCGCTTCTATAGAAATGACATTCTCGGATCCATCTACTGTATCTCCATCAAAAAATCTAACGTAAGAATATTCTTCATCTTTCTTCATATTCTCTTTATCGTAGTTCCATGCCTTCGGATAATACACTGTAAATAAACTTAATTTAAGACTTTCTCTGTCTTTAAATTCTGTTTCTTCCTGCTCTGCTTTTTCCGATTTTTTCTTCTCCGGATTCTTTTTTTGTCCACATGCCGCTATCATCATCATGCATATCATGATACACAGCACACACCATAGTTTCTTTTTCATGGCGTCTTCCCTCCTTTCATGATTTCCACATCCTTTTCAGTTATTCACTGTCACTTTTTACACAGTGGAATGTGTAGTAGTCATCATCATCACTGTAGTCTACTTTCAAAGTACCATCGTCATTTATCATCACTGTAAGAGATGGATTTTCTGATTCAATCGAACAATATCCCAGTGCAACTGACCATGGGAAAGTCCCAATCTCCTCCCCTTTATAAATAACTGTTACATTACGGTCACTTTTGAAATCAAGACGCAGTGCATCATTGATGTTGTCTACTCCTTCCATAGAAGTCTGAGGTCCGTCTCCTAAAAGTTCTTCCACGCTTTCTGCAGCCCACTCACCTATGACTGCATTTTCCTCCTCTGTCAGATAGAGTGCCGGATCCATTGCATCCGTTCCATCCTTTGCAAAAATCACCTTTACTCCCATCTCGAGCATATTATCAAAAGAAATAATATCTTTTCCGATGATTCCCACCATCTCTTCTCCTTCGATACTCAAGATAAACTGATTATCTTCGACAGACCATTTCCCATTCCCGGTAGTGTCTCCAACTGAAAAGGAAACTTTTCCGTTGTTTTTTACTTCAAATTCAAAAGCACCTCCGAAAGTTTCATCTATACTGACAGACATTCCCATCATCTGAGCGGACACCGCTACCCATTTTCCTTCATACGGGTTCTTCTCTTCTGTTTTTCCGGAGCCTCCACAACCAGTCAATATTATCATACTGATGATAAGCACTAGTCCAAATAACAAATTCAACTTCTTTCTCATAATCTTCTCCCCTTTCAATTACTTCTTATCTGCAAAAAAAGGAGTCAGCAATTCTGCTACCTTACTGATTGGCATTGTCTGCAAGATCACCTTTCCCGGTCCTTTCACAACGGTATTAAAAATGCCTTCTCCTCCAATCAGCATATTTTTTACTCCTTTTACAGCTACAACATCCATAGTGCAGGTTTCTTCCATTGCCGCTAAGTACCCCGTACTGATCAAAATTTCCTGTCCTGCACTCAAATCATACTCCACTGCATGTCCATCAATTTCTACAAACGCGGTTCCATTTCCGCTCAATCTCTGCATAATGAAACCTTCTCCTCCAAATATGCCTTTCCCTAATTTTTTCTGAAAATGCATGGACAGTTCTACGCCTTCTTCTGAAGCAAGGAATGCACTCTTCTGCACGATCATGGAGTGACCGTTGCTAATCTCCAATGCTTTAATCGCTCCCGGAAAACTTGATGCAAATGCAATCATTCCGTCTGCACCTTCTGCGGTATATCTGTTTTGAAACGCAGAATCACCAGACATCAGTCTGCCGAACATTTTCTTCATTCCGCCTCCGGAAATCGTCTCCATTTTCATGTTCGGGCTCATCCAGCTCATACTTCCGCTTTCTGTGATCATAGATTCTCCTGCTGATAATTCACATACAACAACTGGTAAATTTCCTCCTAAAATCTCATATTTTTTCATAGTAAAGTTCTCCTTTCTTTTTTCGTTTTTCATTTTTCTTTTTTCATCCTACAACAGTACCTTTTTCATTAAGTTTTGCGGCACATTGCACACACATATCCAGATCATCACAGATCAAAAAGCAATGGTCACATACAAGGCGCTTACATATCGGACAAATATTAAAGATTTCTTTCGCCTGATTCAATGCTTTTTGAAATGCTAAATTCTTTTCCCGGTCATAAAGCGTATCATAAATAATCTTCCGATTTTCATTTTCCGGTTTTTTCCCCGCTTTGGAAAAACGAATTGGTGTGCTTTTCCATACTGTTTTACATTCCATGCAGCATAGCGAAAAGCAAAACTCATCCGGTGTAGAACAATCTATTAAATCCTTCTTCGTAATATATTCCACATTTTAACCTCCTTGTTAACCTCCTTGCTCTATCACCATCCCACTCTCAGTTCTCCCTCCTTATCCATTTCCTTTATTTTTTCTTTTATCGGGCGGCCACCATTTCGTAATGAAAGCGTAGCAGATTCAGAAAGCAAATACTATGGTCGCCATTCGTATATTATGCTTATTTTTCAAAATACGAACGATTAGTATACTATATATAGCGTTTTATTTTTACCTCTCCGCTATATATGCGCAATATCTTTTTATGAAAATATAAAAGAGATCTATCGGCAAACAAAAAAAGACCCTAGCATCATTTCTGATGCTAAGATCTTGATTGGTCATCTTAACTTAATGACATTGCTGTAAAGACTCTTTTTCGTTTACTCAGTTCTGCTATATGTCAGCTTATCTAACTGATCGCATTTTCGAAATAACTCAATATACAGCATTAATTCCTCTCTGACAGTTATCCCCAGTTTTCGATTCATATTTGTATTATGCTTTCTCGCTGTTCCAATACTGATATAAAGCAAAGAAGCAATCTCCTGTATCGTGTATCCATCAACATAATACTGAAGAACCATCCTCTCTGACGGAGTCAGAGTTTCCACGCGCAAAGCAAACGCCTTGAGCATTTCTTCTATATTCGGAGGAATGCCTCCATTTTCCAGTTTCTCCGTATTCCTTTTTTTCTGCATAAAATCAACCAGTGCATCCACTTCTGAAATGCCTGATAAGTTTTCGTCCGTCAGCGTATCCTCCTGCAGTGCTTTTAAACTCCGAAGAATCGGCTTCACAAAACGATGGGACATACCGACAGAAACAACCAATAATAAAATCAGGAACAACAACGTACCGATGATCCAGTCCCTTCGATTGTCCGCTGTTAATTTTTCATAATTCGCTTCTGATATTAATGTCAGTACCGCAAGCGGCATACCATTACAACTCTTCAATCCAAGCAATTCATGCCTGCCTATATAATTCCCGAAAGCGGTAGAATATGTATTATAATATTTTCCTTTCTTCACTGTCATCGTTCCTGATGGTGAAAGATACGTTTCTTTTGTATCTCCGAACATCGCCTTATCCAGATAGATGTTTCCTTTTTTGTCCACAGGAGCCAGTACTGTCACTATATTCCCACAGGAACCTTCCACCATAGGATAAGACAGCCTGAAATACAGATTACTCATCTCCATACCGCACAAACCGCGTACTTTTCCGGTACTGTCTAAAACCGGGACATATAAAAGCTGCACATCCTCCCATGTATCACTCAGCTCCAGCCGGTCTGTCCACAGGCAGCTCTCTACCAGCCGGTTTCCATCAAACTGCATAATCTGTTCATACCCCGACAATGCGGACGTATCAAATTCTAAATTCCAACGGTTATGGAGCTGTACCTGCTCTGCTCTTGCAATATCAGCATTTCCCCTGAAAAAAACTACGTGCTGTTTGCTTGTATTTACTGCCTTTAAATCAGACAGGCGCAGGTAGATTCCCATGCGTGATGTATCTGCATATTCCGTCTTCGTATTTACCGTTGCATCCAATACAACAAAAACTCCACTGCAATACTTCACGTCCAATGCCGATTTCAAGGAGGGATACAACGCAGCCTCCAAATCCATAATCAACTGAGGATTATCATTCAAATCTGAAAATGTCTTTCCATTGACTGTCAGGCATTGGTTCAATTCTTTTGTAATGTCTTCCGATAAAGAAATACTTCTCGCCATCATAATATCAGTCTGCTCTGTCATAGTTGACAACGTATTTTTCTGCTGGGAAGACAACATTTCCCGTACTTTAAAATCCATTCCCGGAAGGACTCCCAAAATACTGAGTAATAGAACTGTCACTAAAAAAAGTGTTAAAATCACCACGCACCAATAAACAATCAGTCTTTGCTGCATACGGATGCTTTGTCTCTTTATTCCTTTTATAATCTTCCAAAAATTTATTTTCTTTTCTCCCATATGTCAGCCACCTCTTTTTGCCGATCCGGCAGACATTATTGTGTGTATGCTGCTTTGAAATCCTCTAATGTCTCTGAAACAAGTTTATCCATATCTTCCGGATGTTCCTGCCACTCCAACCGCTTTACTGACAGGGTTTGCCTGATAAGTTCTTCAAACTTTGTTTCCAGATCCAGATAGGAATCCAATTTCGGAGCAGTATAAAATGTATAGTTCTCCTGCGTCTTTAAAAAAGCCTGATACAGGGATACATACATCGGATCACTTAACCTCTCGATCGCCTCCGGAAGGTAAACATCGAAAGCTTCCTGCTTTACCGGCATATATCCAAGACTGGTCACAAATTCCACATTCTTTTGGACCTCCGTCAGCCATTTAAGAAACGTAATACAGGCTTTTTCTTTTTCCGGTGTAGATTTTACCGTACAAATACCGGCACCCCGCTGCATGACCATCGTTTCTCCCCTGGCAAATACGGGACATGGCATGGAAACAATCTCTACTTTTTCCGATGTATTATCCGCATACGTAACTTCGTCTGAATAATACAACACGCTGGCTGACGAAGCCACCGATACAATCGAATCTCCCGTTCGCAAAGGTTCCGTTGCATAACCGCTGCGAAGCCATACTCCTCCGGACAGTGCCGCTTTTGCATAAGGTTCCCATACTGTTTGAAATTCCGGTCCGAAAGCCAGATTCTCTCCCTTAAAGAAATTTTCACCCAGAGATTCTACACCTACCTGAAAATAGTTAAAATGATAATCATGAACGAAAAAATTCTTTCCATCATCAGGAATGTCCGGCGTCTGGTTATCTGTCCATGCAGCATATTGTTCTGCCATTGCGAAGAGTCCTTCCCATGTTTTTAAATCTTCCATCTTCGCTCCTGTTTCTTTCGCGAAACGATCAAATGCTGTTTTATTGATAAACATAACTTCCGTTGATTTTGCTACCGGCAAAATGGAAAGTCTTTCATGAATGACACCTTCTTCCAAAAAAGCCGGAATAAATTCGTTCAGTTCTTCTTCTGTAAAATAATCATAATAATCTACAAGTTCCGTATCATCCGGCATCGCCAGAACTGTTTTAGGATAGGAAACAAACATATCCGGCAGTTTAGAGGCTCCTGGATCTCCAAATGCGGATGCCAGTACATTTTCATGTATCGTATTCGTATTTGTAACACTGCCAACCTGTACTCGGATATTTTCCTCTTTTCCAATCGTTTCATTAAATTCATCAATCAGATCGTTTAATGGCGATTCTGTCTGTCCGCCATATACATGCCACAATGTAACGGTTACCGGATCTTCTTTTTTCTTCTGCCCACACCCTGTAAAAACTATAACCGCAATCATTACCAAGAACAGGCAGCTTCTTCTCATAATATATCTCATATTATTTATCTCCTTTCCAGACAGTGTCTTATAAACAATCTGACATCTCAGCAAAGAACAGAACCATCGGATTGAGACACTTTTACATAGTATATGATATCGGTTTTCAGAGTCTTAAGCACTCCCCATATGGGTAGTAAAATGCTATTTTTAAAATCCATTTATAATCAGATTTTTCTTTGTAACAGCTACCGCCAATTTCGTTTTGGAATCAAAATTCGTTTTCTGCAACATATTTTTGATATGCCATTTTACAGTTTCCGGTGATATACACAAGCTCTCTGCAATTTTTTTATAGGATTCTCCTTCCACCACTAATCGCAGAACTGCTAATTCTCCAGGTGTAAAATCACAGCTTTTCGCCGTTCCGATCATCACAACCGGCGGAGCATCCGGATACACGTTCTCCCCTTTCATCGTACGATCCATAACCTCCAACAGTTCTTCTTTACCGGCATCTTTATACCAAAAACTTTCTACTCCCGCTTTGCGCGCCCTATCAATAAAACTGCACTCTACTAAAGAAGTCACGATAATTACTTTTATCTGGGGCATTGTCTTTTTAATCTTCTCCGCTGCCACAAGACCACTCTCATCATTCTCCGTACAGACATCCATCAAGACAAGTTCACACCTGCTCTGTCTGCATACGGTTTCTGCCATAGCTGCGTTTGTGATAGAAGCCGCCAGACAATATCTCCCACTGGACTGAATATAATTTTCCATATCTTCCCGAGCCATACGCTGGTCTTCCACGATTAGTACCCGTATCATCTCCGCACCTCCTTTGGTATCTTAACGATTATTGAAAATTTTGACTCCGCACAAATTCTCAATGTACCTCCACATTGCTCCACCCTTTTTCGTATACCGGATAATCCTCCTCCTTCTTTGACATCCTTCTCCATTGCTTGTCCATTATCTGTAATCACCATAATCCATTCTTGTTCCCCACTACTGCATTTTACATACAGTTCGCTTGCCCCTGCATGGCGGACACAGTTGGAAAGTGCCTCCAAAAGTATTATATCCATCAGTTCGAAAATATGAGATTCCCAGACTTGTTCTCCTGTATAAATAATTTTCACACCCAAAATCTCCGCTCTTTCCTGCACCTGCCTGTGCAGTTGTTCGCCTTTCACAGACTCGTTATCTTTATTCAGCAAGTCTAATGTCTGCTTCCATTGCGAAAGGAAAACATCCCGGTCTGCTTCCGATTCGCGCAGCAACATCCGCTGTGCCGCCAGGACGCTATATCCCAGATTATCATGCACTCTCATTTTCATAGATAACATTTCTTCTTCTCTGGTCAGCGTTATTACATTCTTAGAAAGTTCTTTCATAGCCACAGACATTTCCTGAAGTTTCTGATTTTCTTCCTTCAGCAACACTTTGTTCCGATATAATTCCGACACTTCAGAAGCAAGAACTTGAAAAAAATGATCTCCGGCTGTCGTAATAATCTCTTTCTCTGAAAATTTCCACACACTTCCATCCGCAAAGCAGTATACTTTCAAATCAACATCATAAAATACATTCTCTTTCAGAGGATGTCCCAGTGCTTCCTCCAGTTCTGTAATATTCTGTATATCTCTTCCCGCCAGATTCTGGCAAATTTGATACATTTTTCGATTCATCAGTTTAGGCATTCCGTTCCCATCAAAAAAAACAATTCCGCTCGGCAAATTGTCCAGACTTTCCTGAACTGCATTTTCCCTCAGGCAGCTCTTGCGGTACTTATAAATTCCAAAAATCTTCAATCCCACATATAAAAAAACACCAATTCCTATAACAATTAAAATCACATACGGTATTTTAAATAATATCATGGAATCTTCTTCGTAAAACGCCCGTTGCCACACACACAAGACAGCTGTTATAAGGAAAATAACTATAAGCAATACACTGTCCAGCAGCAACATCTTTCTTTGTCTTTTTCCTGTTCCTTCATAAATAACCAGAATCATACACAGCAAAGTCAAAAAAATAAAAAAGCAAACAATCGTAATCTGATACTCCGGTGAACAGTTTTCAAATGTTTTTATCATTTGCCGCCACCTCCTCCCAGAATCAGAGAAAGCAGCCATGATCCGTCAAAATCCTGCTCCGCATAAGCTCCATATCGTCTTGCAATTTCCTGCAGATCTGTTTTGCATTCCACACTCATAGACATGATGATCCGCGCCTCTCTGCGTTTCAGATTTACATTAAATGCCAACAGATCTTCCAAAGATTCCTCTATGACTGCTTCAAAAAAATCATAAATCTGCATAGCATCTTCACTTCGTATTTCTTCTAACGCGGTGGAAAAACCTGCCTCAACATGATTCCATTCCAGATTCTTTATCGTTTCCCTGAAACATAACTCCAACTCTCTTATCGGAAATTTTACTGTCTGCTCCGCAATAAAAATAAGATTACTACGCCTTTTTATATAGGCTCCGATCACAACTATCTTCCCTAATATTTTTTCCCTTTTGTTCTCATCTTCTTCCATAGAATATGCTTCAATGAATTCCGTCAAAAGTTTACTCTGCCTTGCCGTCTGTTTCTGCATTTTATCATACAGCTGATTCTTCACAGAAAGTTTTTCTACTTCTCTTGTTGTTCTCAGATTTTCTTCCTCAATCAGATTCGCATCTTTTAATTCTTCCTTCCGATCTTCAAGCTCTCTTACGATTTCCTGTAATTCTGACAGGTTTTCCTTCCACAACACATAGCCTCCCAAAATTGGTTTTCCTGACAGCCTGATCCCATTTTCTAACATGATCGGACATTGAACTACCTGCCTTACGATTTCCGGTGCAATATATTCCGAATCCTGAGATTGATAAATGCATTTTCCACTCTGATCTGTAATCTGTGCTGAAATTGTAGATGCTGCAAATAATTGTGCGTATCCTGTATTGGAAGGGATCAATCCGCACTGGATGCAGCTTTCAATGATCAAAGCAAACAGAAGGCATAATGCAGCTGTCATATCGCTTGAAAATATTTTCCAGAAGGGCAGATTCAGATAATAGGCGATGCCATAGACAACCGACAGACCATAAGCACCAAAAGGCATCCAAAGCATTTTCCTGTTTTTAATTTTTCTACACCTTAATAGAATAATCAAGAGTGCCACCAGCAGACATCCAAGATCCCAGGCGACTATAGCATAATACATTGCTCCATATCCATAGACTCCTACTTCATAGGAAGCTGCTTCCCCCAGTCTTCCCTCCGGGAAAGTAAAAACTAACTGGTGCAGATCATTCGTTAATACAATCCCTATCAGAAACAATGCCGGAAAAAACAGCAGACACCGTCTTTCCGGTAATTTATAATTCTCCGGCTGCCGTATATAAAATGCCAGATAAAGACTGACCGTAGGGAGTAACAGCATAGGAATATAATAAAGATACCAGGCGTAGCGCAGTGCTGTCGGCATCTCATACGGTATTTCAAATTTACACATACGAACGAGCATCCAAAAAACCATCATCACTGCAATCATTATTAAACAACGACGGGGTTCCTTTTGGATAATTCTCTTTTGAAAAGAAATCGCCCATACCAGATAAAGTCCTATATAAATAAAAGGCCTTAAAAGGTGACAAATAGATTGCAGATAAGGATTGGTAAAGGACACATAATGAAGCAGAACTGCCACACCTACGCATAGTGCTACACTTCCGACGTATACTGTAAATTTCTTTTTATCTGACACTGTGCGTACTCCTTTCTGTTACGTTTTGCACTATATCTTGTTTACAGTATATCATAATCTCCATTTCAAATTATATCTTTTATTTTTCAGGTGTATGCAAAAAACTCGACTTTGCCATTGCAGCTATATCTCCAACTCCATTTTTTAATGCAATGCTTGACCTCTATCGGCAACCGGAAATCTTCTACAATCTTCAATGCTGCCTCATATTGCGATAAACCAAACATCCGGGATACATAGTCAATCGCATCCCCTCCCACGGCGCAAGCAAAGCAATGATAATTCTTATCAATCTTCATACTTGGGTGCTTATCATCATGGAAAGGGCAACAGGCTAACCCATTTCTTCTGACCTGCAGACCATAGTTTTCCGCTACTTGTCTCGCCGTCAGATACCCCTTTACCTCTGAAAAAATATTCAATATGCAATTTTCTCCTTTCCTCCGGAGAAAGCCTTTGCTATAATAAATGTGTGTGTTGGATAGAAAGGCTTTGTTCTTTTTATTCATGATTGCCCTTGTTATTCAGCAGGGGCATTTTTATTTACTTCGAGCAATTGCTTTACCAATTCCAGCAGTAATCTTTCCTCTTCTGTATTGCCATTTTGTAAATGTGCCAATATCTGCTCCAATACTTTTGCCACCCTGACCGACATATAATTTCCGGCAATCACCGTTACCTCCTGCCCTAAAACTGCTTTCCGGTAATATTCACCTTTAGATATCCCCGAAAAAATTATCTTCGCTTCCACTTGGCTTTTTTCTTCGTCGCTCAACCAAAAAGCAATTGTATTGCGCCGAAACCTGTCTTCTCGTTTACACGCCACTCTCCTCACCTCTTTCCACTTTTCCAAGTCTATCTGCAATTTTTACCTGCGCATCCATAGACTGATGACAATAGGTTTCAATCGTAGTCGTAACCTTTCCATGCCCTAACCGTTTTGCAATCTCAACTGGGCTGAATCCAATCTGCACAAGCATACTTGCATGACTGTGACGGGTACAATGAACTGTAATTTTCTTTACTCCCGACAACTTTATTCCACGCTCCATTTCGTGTTCAAAGAAGCTCTTTGTCCGTCCGGCAAAAAGACGTGTTCCCGGTCTCACATGATACAATATCGCAATATATTCCTTAAGTTCCTCCTGCAATTCCTTATGTATCGTAATCACTCGAACCGAGCTTTCCGTCTTTGGTGCCGTAATCAGATCCTCTCCATCAAGCCTCGTAAAAGATTCATCAACGGTTATGGTTCCCTGTTCAAAATCAATATCTTTCACCTGTAACGCCAGCAATTCTCCTATTCGCATACCTGTCCAAAATAAAATCTGAAAAGCAAGCCATGAATCCTGCTTATCCATAATCGCATCTGAAAACTTCTGAAACTCCTCCAGCGTCCAATACGGTCTTTCATCCGCTTTACTCTTTCCCATACTTCCGGCTTTACGACAGGGATTGGAACGCAAATCATAGAAATTTACTGCATAATTCAAAATGGCACTAAGCTGGTTATGTATTGTTTTCAGATATGTGGGCTTAAACCCTTTTTCAATCATTTCTCCCTGCCATTTGCGTATCATGGGAGCTGTAATTTCATTAATTGGCGTCTTTCCGAAGTATGGCAACACCTTGTCATTCATCACATACTCTTTCTGCTTCATGGTAGTTTTTCGTAAACGCTTTTCCATATCCGCCTTATAAATCTCCCAGAAGTCCGCCAACGTCATTGTCGGATCAGATGATTGCTGCAACATGAAATGTGCGTACCATTCTTCTGCTTCTTTCTTGGTCTTAAAACCTCTTTTTTGTGATTTCTTTTTGGTTCCCGTCCAATCTGTCCAGCAATATTGTATCCGCCATGTACCGTTCGGATCTTTCTTCGCATTGCAACTCATGCACTTACCTCCTTTGCTCCTCCGTACCATTTTTCCTTAAAATACTCCACCGGAATCTTTCCGGCGATTGTGAGAAACCTTTTACTTGCCAAATCCTTATTCATTTCTCTAAGGATTTTGTAAGATTTTCCCATGCTCACACCAAGCATTTTTGCAATGTCCTCTGCACTGTAATAGATTTTTTCATTCATATTCTTTCCTCCTGTTCTGTTTTTATTTGTTTTTGTATAGTATCATTTTGTTACGTTTTTATCATATCGTAACTTTTGTTTCGCGCCAATATCTTTTTGCTTTATTTTTTTGTTCTTGTGTGTTATCCTATATATGATGTTAAACAGTTTCACAAAAATATAGCTTTAGAGCAGGAGGCATGTTGTTATGACCATCGGGGAAAACATAAGACGTATTCGGCAGGAACGTAATCTTACTCAAAGACAATTAGGAGAAATGGTTGGAGCAAGTGAAGCCTACATTCGTGCCTATGAAAGCGGCAGAAGAAATCCCAAGCCATCATCCCTTGAAAAAATAGCAGACGCTTTATCTGTCAATCCTGAAGTACTGGCAAATTCTGATTTTGATGGTATAAAAACCATACACAGACTTTTTCAGATATTCCGGCAATACGATGGACAACTCTTTGAATGCCAGGATAAAGATGGAAATGATATGGTTGGAATCAGCTTTGGAACATTGTCTTTGATGCGATCATGGTTAGATCGTTATGAAGAATATATGGAAGAAGTTGAAAAATGCAATGAAATAAAAGATGTTAAGAAACGCGGGGAAGCTCTGTTGAAAGCGGAGGCAGACTTTAACCTTTGGATGGATATTTATCCTGAGTCGGAACCATGGCAGGAACGGCTTAAGATTCAGAAGGCTCATGATGAAGTTATGGATAAGATAGGACGAACTTTTTTCGAATAAGAACATCAAGAATAATGGGGAAAAATAAGAGTATAATAAACAAATAATATTAGATGATGGTTCCTATATCACAAAATAAAAGGAGAAATTGAAAATGGCTATTCACATTAAAAACTTTAATATTCAATCATACCGTGGAATACAAAATCTTACATTAGAAAATTTAAATAGTATTAACATTTTGACCGGTAATAATAATAG
Organism: Coprococcus sp. AF51-11b1; assembly: GCF_027682785.1. NCBI lineage: Bacteria > Bacillati > Bacillota > Clostridia > Lachnospirales > Lachnospiraceae > Coprococcus > Coprococcus sp. AF51-11b1. Next base: position 61,780 of record NZ_JAQCZB010000003.1, read on the forward strand.
TGGCAAGACTAGCATCTTAGAAATATTATCAACTGTTGATAATCCTCAAGATATTGGAGCTTGGGTGTTACCTTCTAGGACTACTAATAGCCGCATTCGTAGTCATTCATTTTTTAATGGATTTTCTAGTATGTTTCCTGTCGATAATGAAAACAAGTATGTATCATATGAATTTTTAACTTCAGATAACATAAAGACTCAGGTAAAATTAGAAGGAGAATTAGAATCTACACAAATTCCTGAAGATGAAATGCATCGATTGAATGGTTTATTAAGAACAGGCTCCTCTAAAGAGGAAAGTGAGATTATTGATACAACATGTTTACATTTATCAACATTTATAAATAATCAAATAGTAAATGAATATACTTTATACGATTTTCAAACAAGAATATCAAGATTTGTAAACAAAAAACCCTTTTTCGTGCGAACAACCTATGTTTCGCCCGTTGACCATGCCACTGGAATGCTCTATCTTGATGATGTTTTAGCTGATACTCAACTGTATGAGCAATTACTAAATATACTTCAGGAATTCGATAATAATATTATTAGTATCACTTCAATAAAAACTAAAAATGCAATACCTGAATACATGGTATTGACTAAGAATCATCATTCTGCTATTCCTTTAAACTCATATGGTGACGGAATGAAAAAAGCCTTATTATTATTAAGCGCCATTGTACGTTCGCAAAATGGAATTTTGTTGCTAGATGAATTCGAAACTGCTATCCATACCTCTGCAATGGATTCCGTTTTTTCTTGGTTATTACAAAGTGCCCTAAAGTTGAATGTTCAAGTTTTTTTAACTTCTCATAGTAAAGAGGCTATTGACAAGATATTAAAAATGAATGATACCATTCAGTCAAACATCAATGTTTACACTTTGTATAATTGCAATGGTAATAATTATGCACGAATGCTAAATTGCCTAGATGCAATAAATGCACAAGATAAATTAGGATTGGAGTTAAGATAATGAATAATATAATAATATGCGAAGGCTCTACAGATTACTATCTCCTTCAGTACTATATGCGAGAAGCCTTAGATTGGAATGATGACAAACAAATTCAATCAAATATTTTAAAAATACCAGGTCAAAAGTCTAGAAATTTAATAAAGGATTCGAATATACTAACCATTATGTCTGCAGGAGGATGTAGCAGACTTACAGAAGGTCTTAATGAAACATTAACGAGAAATTATTTAACACCACCTGACTTATCTGAAATGTATTCAAAAATTATCATTGTTACAGACAGAGATGAACATGATACTGAAAATGATTTTATTCAATCCATTCAATGCAAATTAGACCATTTTAATGTATCTTACACAAAAACACTTACCAATAACAACTGGATATCATGTGAAATGAAAAACCAATTAGGAATACCAGAAAAATTTGATATTTTACTGCTTGTTATTCCTTTTGAGAAAAATGGTGCCATGGAAACTTTTCTACTTGATGCAATTAGCAATGAAAACCCTTATGACAAAAAAATAATACAGTCATGTAACTCATTTGTCGACAATGTTGATCCAGAAAAAAAATACTTAACCTCTAGAAGATATATCACTAAGGCTAAGTTTGATACATATTTTTCAATAAGAACTCCTGCAGAACAATTCGCAGAAAGACAGCAAATATTAAAAAATGTCAAATGGGAACAATACACTAAAATCCAAACAGATTTCTTAAAATTATCCGAAATATAAATGTACCCAAATCGTACCCAACGCCATCAAAAAAATCCCTACAAAGCCTATAAATACAAGCTTTGTAGGGATTTACCTATTTACTCAAACTCGATTTAAGCAACTATATATTGTGTCTAACCAAGTGTTATATTGCTATATTTTGTATAATTATTCTTGATATTCTATGTATTCTTCATTGTTTTGAGGCTTTTTGCAAGCATTTTGCAATCATACATATACTGCGTTTTCATTTATTATCTTACATTACCTTCAACAATTGAACCAATTTATGAATCTCATCCTTATCCCTACATTTCATTTCTCGGACATCAAACTGTTTAAACCCATTCTTATCTTCATAAAAATGCATTAATTTGTCATTATCCTCAGCTTCAAGGAAAATTACCATTCCTCCAGCCATATATTGAAGTTCCTTTATAGTATCTACAGCCGCATGAAGTAACTGTCCTCCGGTAATCTTCTCATTAGCTCCATCCTTAAAGTTCTTTCCCAATTGTGCAATAAGATATGCTGAAAGTGTATATATACCATTTTCTTCATCCAATTCACTTACTCTGGCTATTTTACGTTTCATAGTATTACTAAAATTTTCTGCATTTACAGTAATTGGTTTAATCGTGATTGTAAAATATCCAACTAATGAAGCATCTTCATTAGAAAATACCAGATATGTAACGGACTGATTTTTCTTTGTAAATTCTATTGATTGTTCTTTCAAAAATCTCTCTACATCCGGATTCTTATCACAAAAAAACTCGGAAAGGAGTTGTCGTAACTCATCCTCTCCGAGATCTTTATCGCCTTTGGCAGACAAGTATTCACGAATGTTAAAGACTGTTACATCATTAAGCATTTGTTTTCTTCCTTTTTGCCATAAATTTTCTAACTTCTTCTGCGCCATGCAAATGTGTAATCCTTAAGTCTGGTGTTTGTGCTCTATGAAGAGACTCCTGATAGGATTCCTCGATAGCATTAGCAAACTTTTCTACTTGTCTTTGACCAGAAACGACAAAGTTCTTAGTAATACTTGAAGTTGCCATATCTAACACCTCCTTCTATAGTATGGCTCATACACAATTATTGTATCCCTCACTTATATTATATGGTCGAAAAAAAACTTTTTCAACTATTATTTTTTATTCAGCTTATCAAATTAGTTAATCGATTGATTTCTGGAAATTTTCCTTCTTCAATGTTTCTCGAAGCTAAAATTCTCCCTTTCAAACTATTCAGCTTTCTGATTTCAATATCTGACAGTTCTTTTCCGCCAAGATATTTCAATTCTTGAAAGTCATCATACACTCTCTTTTGTAATCTATTTGGAACTTTCAATTCATGCTGTCCTGTAACAATCGTACCTGTTATCGGAACACTCTTGCCTTTTGAATAATACTTTACTTTTTTATATTTAGGTTTATGTCCATATTTTCTCAAAATACAATCCACTTCATTTTTCATTCGATTTATATCAAATGGCTCTTTTGCTGAAAAAGTCATATCATCAACATATACCGTATATTCGCATCCATACTTACATGCTACACTATATATCTCGTTAAACATGCTTTCATATGCATAATATGCAATGATCTGACTGGTAGGACATCCCGTCGGAATTCCTCCATCATAAGTAACTATATCAGTACATAATCCTGCCAAATCACCTGCCATCATCAATCGGTTCTTAAAGAAAAGAAAAACATATTCTCTAGAACAATTATCATAAAACTTCTTGATATCCATCGTCAAAAAATAATTTGAATTTAAATGACTTTTTCCATTATCTATATAGCATTTTCCTTTTTCTCCGGAAATTAGCCATATAGGTCTCTCCACATTCTGTAATAGCTTTAATATTCTGGTTTGTATTTCCTTAATTCTTTTATCTGGAGCTGTAATATTTCTCTTCTCTCTACTATCCTTTTTGTCAATTTGAAAACTATGATAATGTACAATAGATAATATGTCTTTATATTCTTCTTCAGTTATACAAAGAACTTTTTTCAATTGCTTGGAACTTTTTTTCTTATATAATGCACACTGTGTAATATCATACTTATGACTTTCTTTCCGCATTACTCCTCCATATCAGGTGTCATTTTTTCAATAAGCTTAATCATCATATTTCTAATAAATTTATCACCTTTATTGCTTTTGCTTGCCTCTTCATAATTTTCCGACAACAATATTAAAGATGATAATTTCATATCATATATCTTTGAATACTTCTCAAGTAATTCCAAAGAAGGTTGTTTCTTATTATTTTCTATTTCGGAAAGGTAGCTTTTTGAAATACCAAGCAATTCACTTAATTCAGATGCTTTATAACCATATATTGTTCTTGTGCGCTTTAAAATATCTCCTATCAAGCCGATCCCTCCTTCCGAAAATAATTTATATAATATAAAGTCTTACGACGAATAATCAAAATTAGATAGGTTTTCCATAGCCACCTCTTTACTTAAAAATCTGAAGAACATACTGTATTATCTGTACCAGCATCCATATTGCTTCGATTCCTTGAAACAGAAATTTAAAAATTTTGCTTCTTAGTTTCTTACGCTTTTTCTCAGATTTTTTGTTAGGTTTCTGAGGTGTCATTCGGACATTCTGCACGAGCAGCATTTTTTTCATATAATTCACTCCTTTAGAAGTTGGTAATATAGTGTACAACTTCCACCCCGAAAGAAGTGTGGTGCATACAGAACAACCTATCTAACCCTTTGAGCTCTGCCGAGCTCCCCGAGCGAGGCAGAGCGTGCGGTGCTTGCAGCGTGCTACGGGTCTTTGCGTAACATGCCGGCCCCTAACAGTAGAACATCCACATTTAAGAATGTTCCTCAAGCGCTAAGCGCTCCAATTTATGGGATTTGACCTCGATACAAATAGTATCGTTATGCTGTACTTATATAATAGAGAATGATAATTTAATTGTCAATATCTTTTTTCGCTAACAGCGAATTATTTTTACCGATCACACATACACCACCTCCATCACCACAACCTCCTCCGCGCAAGCAATAATATTATTCATCTTCCCTACCCACAGCATCTGATTCTCAGCTTTTAACTGCTCTGTCACGCCTTGTTTCTCCTTCATCTTTTCCACGAGCCTGTCCCGCATCTCATAACATGCCTCGTCAATCTCATGCAGATATTCATTTAGTCTTCCATCAAGTAACAGCTCCATATAATATCCATGTTTGAACTCTTTCAGATACTCACATCTCATATGTCCAAACTTTCCGATATTATAATTTGTTCCCTCCGGTAACTGTAAATCCGGATAATAAATATCATCATCACCTAATACATAAGTAATACCATTCTCTACAATAACTTTTATCCACCTTTCTACGATTTTTCTCAAATCTCAACATCAATAATAGCCTCTGTGCTATAGTAAATGTGTAAGCGATACATCACAGCTTCTGATGTGTTATTGACCTTTCTCTTGCCGGAGAAAGGTCTTTTTTATGCTTGTTTTACCATGCCATAACAGTTTTCCTCGTAAAACTTTCGTTTTGCCTTGCCAGACAAAACGATAAGATTCGGATTGATAGCAAGCATGCGATCATTGAGCTGCTTAATAATCTTATAGACTTGTGCTCGGCTGACTCCCCAATCATCACAGACTTCTGTAACGTCTACATACATCTTTTTATTCATAGGTTGATTCTCCCTTTCTTCACTTCAATGTCTTATGAAAACATTTGCGATTATTCAATGCGTACATTTTTGTACTTGTGTGATTATGGTATAATATCTTTTTTCGTAAAGTACTTTTTTGTACTTTAATTCTATTTTATATTAACTTTTCTGTTCACTTTTTTATTTGTTCGTGGTACAATAATGCTATTAAGCAATAAATCACTTATCGTAAAGGAGATTTTTATATGACTCTTGGAGATAAAATAAGAAAATATCGAACACTAAAAGGTCTGACACAGGCACAACTTGGCTCCATGGTCAAATTGACCGGAGACCGCATACGTCAATATGAAAATGATGTAAGAAAACCAAAGGATGGAAAACTGTTTGAGATTGCTGATGCACTGGACATAAATCCTTCTACGCTTGCTGAACCAGATTTCGATGATCCCACAAGTGTAATGCATGTACTTTTTGAATTAGAAGATATCTATGGATTGCATTTCGAAAAAGTTGGTGAGAATTATCAATTAGCCTTTTCAAAGGGAGAATATTCGAGTGCTAACTGGATTATTGAGGGACTTTCAGCATGGGTTAAAAAAAGAGACGAATTACAACCGGATATCAATGACTCAAATAGTACCATTGCGGATAAGAAAAACGATTATATCCGTTGGAAGGCAAGATATCCATATAATTTTGCCGAAGAGATTACCAACAATTTTGCACTGGTGCAAAAGTTTAATGAAGATGCCTCTTCTCTGCTATCTTCTGACAGGCACCCGATTACTCGTTTTTCTGAATTTTATCGAAGCTTGCTTGCGTTGGAAGATGCCGGAATCAGATCCACTATATCCGTTGATGAAATTATGAGCAAACGAAGTGCCACTTTTTATATTGAATTAGATTACATTATGAACAGTTCGAATGAAATCAAGAAACTCTATATGGAATTCAGGCAGTGCTGGTATGATATGAAAGAAATCGGAATTGAAATACACGAATCGCCGGTTCCTGTAAATGGAAATATGAACATAGCACTATATTCCGATAACATGCAGCTTATAACATTGTTTCACGCACATATGCGTCACTTAGAAGAAAAAAATTCACCTATGTATGACGAGGACATGTATAAAGCTGAAATTGAGGATACATTGCAGATATTCAATGTTCCTCTCTGTGACTATATTTAAATAATACTACTATTAAAAAAGAAAAATACTATGGAGGCTTTTCAATGTTTGGAGAATTTGAAAATGTGTATGATGTTTTAAAAAATGATGATAGATTAGTTGCATCTGATGGAACATTAATGAAAAATAGAATATACGAATTATCATCAAAATTAGATGAAACATTTTTACAGCTACTTTTAGATAATGAAGTTACTAAAAATATGTTTTTTAAGAATGTAAATGGTATCTTTGTTTTTGATTCACAAAAATTCAATTGGGTAATTGATAGCAAAGAATTTTTACCGGATTCTTATTCTGAATACAAAAAAGATATTATGCTTGTGGACGATAATAATAACTCTATTTCCAAAAGGGATAATGTTGTTCTTTCTTTTCCTTACAAAGATTGTATATTGGAGATGGACTCAACAGAGGAAACAGAAAAGCGCAAAGAAGTGTTTTTCAATGAAACATTAATGAAGAAGGAAATAGATACATTATTGTCTCCTAAAATTTTTGCTAATGTAAAAAGAATAAGCAAGGATGGAGAAGAAGCTGCTGTTGATCTTCAAAATGACAATTTAATTATTAAGGGTAATAATCTTTTATCAATGTATAGTTTGGTTCCTAGATACAAGGGTAAAATTAAATGTATGTATTGGGATATTTTATATAATCGTGAAAAAGATTATGTTCCATACAATGATAGTTTTAAGCATACTTCTTGGCTTACTATGATGAAAAATAGATTAGATGTTTCAAAAACTTTACTGAAAAAAGATGGCGTTATTTTCTTGCAATGTGATGATACAGAAATGCACTATCTAAAGGTATTATGTGATGAAATTTATGGAAGAGATAATTATGTGAATACATTATCTATTAAAATGAAAAACCTTGCAGGAGCTTCTGGCGGAGGAGAAGATAAGAGGTTCAAAAAAAATATTGAATATATTTTGATTTATGCAAAAGATTATGAGAGTTTAGAACCATTTAATGGGGTATATGTATATACAGAGATGTCAGAGCTTATTGAACAATATATTGAGAATGGTGTTGATTGGAAATATAAAACTATTTTATATGATGCTGGTGAAAAAGAATATATTGGTTCAACAGTAGATGGTACTGGAAATGAAATCAAAGTATATAAAAGAATAAATCCAATTTATAAATCAATTAAACAAGCGGCAAAAGACGAAAATATAACAGAAAAAGAGGTTTATTCTAAGTATGGGACGAAAATCTTCCAAACAACAAATGCCCAATCTTCAATCAGAACAAGAATTATAGATTATAAAATTGAACAAAATATTCAAGAAGATTTATTATCAATTGAGTATATTCCTAAAACAGGAAGAAATAAGGGAACTTGGTATGAACAATTTTATAAAGGGGATAAGTGTAGATTATTTGCTTGGTTAAAAGATACAAGTGAAGAAAAAGATGGTATCTTATATAAAAAAGAAATGCAGGGAACATATTGGGATTTTACTGGTGCAATGAAAAATGTCAATAAAGAAGGTCAAGTTCAATTGGCAAACGGAAAGAAACCCGAAGAACTTGTTGGTGCAATTCTTGATTGTTGTATGAAGTCCGGAGATATTGTTTTAGATGCTTATTTAGGTTCTGGAACTACTGCGGCCGTTGCTCATAAAAAAGGCCTTACCTATATTGGATTGGAGCAATTAGACAAGCATATTGAATTAGCAAAAACAAGATTATCTAATGTTATCAATGGTGATAAATCAGGAATTTCTTCTGATGAAAATTGGAATGGTGGTGGTTCATATATTTATTGTGAACTTGCAGAGAATAGTCAAACTTATATAGATAAAATTTATAAAGCAAATACCATTGAGGAATTGGTTGATATATTCAATTTCTTGAAGGAATCAGAATTTATTTCTTATAGAGTAGATATTAACAAGATGAAAGATGATGACTTTATTCAATTGTCAATTGATGATGCTAAAAAAGTGCTTATAAGTATTATTGATAAAAATACTTTATATATTAATTATTCGGATATGGACAATGAAGATTATGTTATCGATGATAATGATAAAGCATTTACAAAAGACTTTTATGAGGGGGTATAGTTATGCCTGATATTGATAAGAGTAAATTCAAATATTATCAAATAGAAAAGCAATTTAAAGAAGGGTTTGTTGAAAGACCGGAAATACCAGAATATATTGTTAATAATTTGAACCATAAATTTGAATTAAGAGAATATCAAAAAGAGGCTTTTCAAAATTTCATTACATATTTTGAAGATGATAGGTTTAACCATAATAAGCAAATTTGGACTTTGTTTCATAGTGCAACAGGTAGTGGAAAAACCTTAATTATGGCTGGTTTAATTTTGTATCTTTATAAAAAAGGTTATAGAAATTTTATCTTTTTTGTAAATCAAAGTAATATTGTCGCAAAGACAAAAGAAAATTTTAAAAATGAATATTCAAGTAAATTTTTGTTTGAAAGAAAAATTGTAATCGATAGAAGGACTGTTGAAATCAATGAAGTAAAATCATTCCAAAATATTGATGATACAAGTGATGATATTAATATCCTTTTTACAACTATTCAAGATTTACATGGTAAGCTCAATAATATAACAGAGTATTCTATTTCATATGAAGATTTTGATGATAAGAAAATAGTATTGATTGCAGATGAAGCTCATCATATTAATGCTGCGACCAAGAAAAAATTATCTGCTGCTGAAAAAGAAGAGGACAGAAATTGGGAAGATACAATCAATAATATTTTTAGAGCAAATCGAGATAATGTTTTATTAGAATTTACTGCTACTTGTGATTTGAAAAATCCTAACATTTTAGAGAAATACTGTGGAAATCCTGCAGAAATCATTTTTAATTATACATTGTTGGAATTTAGGGCTAGTGGATATACAAAAGATTTATTTAATTTAAGAACTACTTTAGACCCAATAACAAGAACTATTCAAGCAATGCTTCTTAGTCAATATAGATTGAAACTTTTTCAAGATAATCATATCCATGATATGAAGCCTGTTATTCTTCTTAAAACAGATGGAACAACAGATAATTGTGATGCTTTCTTTGAGAACTTCAAAGAATATATGAAAAATGAACTTGATGAAAATGTGATTGCTATTATTAGAAATCAAGCGAAAGACATCATTAAGGAAATGTTTGATTATTTTGATTCTCATGGTTTGACTAATAGATTATTAGTTGATGAATTAAAACAAGAATTTTCAGAAGAGCATTTGATAAAAGTTCATAGTAAAGTTAAAAATATAAACGATTTACAAGTAGAATTAAATGATTTGGAAAATCCTAGAGTTCCATATAGAATGGTATTTACTGTTGATATGTTGCATGAAGGTTGGGATGTACTAAATTTATTTGATATTGTACGATTATATGATGAACGAAAGGATGGTACAAGTGTTTCTCCTGTTACAACTCAAGAAGCACAATTAATTGGTAGAGGGGCAAGATATTTTCCTTTCAAGCTAAATCAAGAAATTATCGGAGCTGAAAATGAGCAATACAAAAGAAAATTCGATGCAATTCCAGACAATCCTTTAAAAGTTTGTGAAACATTATACTATCATTGTATTGATAATTCAAAATATATTTATGATCTGCAAAGAGCATTAGAAGAAACGGGATTTAAACAGATTAATGAGGAGGTAAAATTTGAATATAAATTGAAAAAAGATTTTATCGAAAGCGATATTTACAAGTACGGAAAATTGTTTATAAACTCTTATGAAGAAAAACCGGCTGCGGAAATATCAAAAATACCTGATACCTTTACAATAATGTCTAGTACAAATTTAGTTAAGAGATCCTCTGTTTCGAAATTATATGAGAGAATAGAAGAAGAAAATACGATAGATGAAAAAATTGTCGAGCGTACTCACAAAGTAACCAAAGTTGACAAAAGAATTTTATTAAAGGCATTAAGAAAATTTCCTGTTTATGAGTTCTCAAGATTAAAGTCATATTTCCCGTTATTAAAATCTCATAGCGAATTTCTATCTTCTAAAGATTATGCAGGCAGATATGAATTTGTAACAATAACATCTGGAGAACCAACTAATGAAGATATTTATCAAGGAGCATTAAGATTATTTGAAATATTGTCTAATAAGATTCTTTCTATAAAAGCACCGTTACAAGGAACCCATGTATTTAAAGAAATAAAATTATCAGATTATATTGTCGATTCTCCAAGAGAGAAGAAATACGATAATAATGAAATTGAGCAAAAAGAAGGTGAAGGAATTTCTCAAAATGCACCTAATATTAACCCAGCTTACAGATATGACTTATCAGATAAATCCTGGTTCGTATACGATGATAATTATGGAACAACCGAAGAAAAAAGATTTGTAAGATACTTTGCAACACAAGTAGAAGAATTAAAGAAAGTATATGAGACTGTTTACTTGATAAGAAACGAAAGAAAATATCATTTATATTCTTTTGATGATGGCAAAAGATTTGAACCTGATTACATTTTAATACTCGGTAACAAATCAACAGTGGTTGAACAACAGCAGATTTTTATCGAACCCAAAGGTCAGCACTTAATAGACAACGATATCTGGAAAGAACATTTCCTTTTACAATTAGAAGATGACTCAAAATGTATAGCTTATCCAGGTTATGACAATTATTCCGTCAAGGGATTACCATTTTACACTCACAATGTAAAAGAACAACGATTCAAAGAATATTTTGAAAAGCTTTATAAACACAACTAATTTCAAAAAACTGCAAGCATTTTGCAAGCACAGAAAACGGGAAGTCTTGATTTATAAGGCTTCCCGCTATTTTTACATTATTCAAACTCGCAAATAAAATCTTATCACTATACACTTTTGTATAGGGATTATGGTTCTATCTGGTTTTATATGTGTTCCACTGTCCAAAGTCCACAGACTGTACTGAACGGTGTTATCAATTTGTTATCACATCTCTGTTATCAATCAAAGATTCTCGTGATATCCTGATATCGGTTAACTACACGATAAATCTCTACATATTCGTTACCGACCTTGTAGATAATAACATAATCTTCCCATATCGCATATTTATAATCTGTCCGAAAGCTGACCCGTTTGGAGAGATCCGACCCCATTTCAGGAAACATCTGAAGGTTTTCAAATTTACCGTAAATTTCCTTTATGGTCTTTGCTGCATATTCTTCGTTATCTTCAGCAATATAATCTCGGATGTTTTTCAAATCCTTTGCAACAATCGGATTGATCCGCAATTTTAACATCTTATTCCCCCACAAGTGCTTTCAGTTCGTCCAGATCCAGCCAACCTTCGCCATCTTTCACTGCTTCTTCAGCTTCCTGCAGCTTCAAGAGAAGCTTTTTCTCTGCACGGTCACGCTCATAATCTTCAATATCCATGACAACGAAACGTCCTCTGCCATTCTTAGTCAGATATACCGGTTCTCCTTTATGACAGTTTTTCAGGACTTCATTATAATTTCTCAAATCAGATACTGGTAAAATATTTGCCATATTCTTTCAGCTCCTTCCTTTGATTTTAAATTGTTTCTGCTACTTCTATTATACACAAAAAGCTGTAAAATTCAACGTAGATTTTTACAGCTTTTATTTTATCATTTCTATATATTTTTATCGCAATCTATTTCAAATATTGAGAAAAAATCGCCTCCAATTCTTTATTTCCTTTCAAAAATTCATACTCTTCTTTATTTTCAATTTCTGCAGCTAATGCACGAACAAAATTATTTCCAACGCCTGAAAAAGACTTTCCCTGTACTGTATCCACATATCTGTAATATAAAGGTGATTCCACCATCTTCCATGGCTTCTGTGACTCCATCAGCACTTCTTTTATCAACTGAATACATTTTTCTACATCCTTTCGATACACGGCAATCAATAGATATGGTACTACTTTACCGTAATCCCACAGACCAAATAACGATACCATATGTTCTGTGATTTCGGCAATCTCCTCTGCTTTACAATGATTTCCGGTTTCTTCTTCCATTTCTATCAACTTATACAGATAGTTTTGTATATTCGTAACTGTCTGCATCAGTTTTCCCTCTAAAAAGAACGCTGCAATATCTGTCCCTTCCTGGTGTGCTAGTACATTCGTCTTCATAATTGTGGCATCTATCACAGTATCTGGAATTTTATCCAAAAAGATATTTGCTTCTTTATATTTTTCCATTTGTATATATTTCGCTGCAAGCATAAAAATACTGGAAATCCTTACCTTTTCATTCGGACTTTCAGCAGTTCGTTCCAGCCATTCAACAATCACATTATTGCATTCCAACTTTTTCTCATCATCGACATCGGATAAAGTTAACGCCGCATTTAAAACAGTAGCAATTGAATAAATCAACGAATCACAATGAGGATATTCCTTTATTTTATTTTTTCCCATCTCAAAAGCTTTTATAAAGCTATCCAATGAAACTTCCGAAAGCTCATTCACAAATTGTCCAATCTCTTTTTCTGTCAATTCTTCACGAAATGAAAATAGTTCATTCATATCAATTTTTAATAATCGAGCAATTGCCGGAAGTAATGATATATCTGGATATGTGTTTCCTTTTTCCCATTTATTTACCGCAGGAGTAGAAACGTCCAAATAATCCGCCACCTGTTCTTGTGTTAATCCCGCAGTTTTCCGATAGTTTTTTATCTTCTCACCAATTTGCATTGTTCCTACCTCCTGTTTATATTCTCATTATAGTATTTCTAATATGTGTTTACAATTGAGCCTTCGTTTAATTATGGCTTCGATTTCTTAACTACCGGTTAAAATCTGCGAGAAAAATGCTCTATTTTATAATTCTACAAATCAAAATATCCTTAAATTTAATTAATTCAAGAATACGTGCATCAGTACTCCAATTAAGAAGCAAATCATCGCTGTAACACCCGCACTGATAATAACCTTTAATATATTTTGATAAGGACGTTTTCCCACTTCAACTGCCTTATGAAGTTCATCCAATTTTTTTCCCTCCGTAAATGCAACAATTTCCTTATAGGTTTGTATATCATTTTTCTTTTTTAGTTTTTCAATCTTTAACGCCCAGTACATTGTAATAATAAATAAAATCCCAAACGGAATATACGCATACCTTCCGAGCCACATAAACAAAGGTACTGCCGATATAATCAACACGGCCAAATGAACTGTATAGATGGAACCATAATAATTAAACTTTTTAATTTCTTGCTCGCTAATAATTTCTTTCATTTTCTCTATATCTCCTTTAATTAATTGATCGAGAGATGCATTAAACAATGAACTAAGAAGTAACAAGCTATGAATATCAGGATAACTCTTTTCGTTTTCCCAATTAGAAATTGTCTGTCTTGTTACATATACCTTTTCTGCCAATTCCTCCTGTGATAGATGAAGCTCTGTTCGGTATTTTTTTATCTGTATACTCAGCTCCATATAATTTCCTCCCTTCGCAAGTAATTTGTTCTCTTGATCTAAACCAAGAATAATCATTTTTTCATTATCTGTCTATCAAAGATATTTTACTTAACGGAAAACACAATGTCAAAAGAGTTTTACACTACAAAACTCATACCTTTTCAGCAATTTTTATTTTCATCTTTGTAAAGAGCAGCCTTTCGACTACCCTTCCGACTCACATATATACCCTCTCTTTCAACACAATTTCTTCCGCACTAACTTTGATATTATTCATCAATCTAACCCACTTCATCTGATCCTGCCTCTTTAAGTTTTCGTTCACGCCCTGTTTTTCTGCCATCTGTTTCATTAACACTTCGACCTGCTCTGTTACTTCCTGGTCAATCTGATTCAGATGTGCTGTCAGCTTGCCAGATAATAACAAGTTTTGATACCGTATTGGTCTATACTCTTTCAAAAACTGTTTCCGTAACATTCCATATTTTCCATATGTCGCTTCTTCTTCATTCAATACCAGATCCGGCAAATAATAATCTCCACACAGAGTATAGCTTAATCCGTTCTTTTCATCATAAACGTGTTTTTCCATGATTTTATCTCTCCATTTCTCTATTTTTTGATTTATTTTTCTTACGCTGCTGATTCTCCATCTCACTCTTTTTTATTCCCCAGGCTAATCTTTCATGAATACTTCCCTTCGGCATTTGTTCCATCCGCTGCTTTTCTTCCAGAGCTTTCTCGTTACGAATATCCTGCTGTACTGCCGCATCTACCGTCTCTATTCCCAGAACTCGTACAACACGGTCATACCTATCAGAAACACCTTGCATTATATTCTTTTCTTCTGATAATTTATGATTTTCTTTACGCATATCATCCAACTCCTTCTGAATACCGTTATATTTTTGTTTCAGCTTTTGATATTTACTCTTCCAATTTTCCACCTCTTTTGTAAGTTCTTTAACCTGCGCAGCCATTGCCGCAACCTTATTTTTTATCTGAAGAAACAGCGGTTTGATTTTTTTGTCCCGGTAGGTTGCTGCCCGTTCCAACGTGCCAGCTTCCGGTAACAACATTTTAACTGTTCCATATTCTTTTATTTCCTTACTCACATTATCCATAATCGGCTGTAACTGTTCCCTGCGTTCTTCCAGGCTTTTTAATTGTTTTTCTGCTGTTTCTGCACACTTTTCTGCGGCTTTTTTATCTCTAAGCGCCTGTTCTTTACTTTCCTTCAAAAGCTGTACGTCTTCTCTGAATTCTGCGATTTGTACGGCCAATCCTTCGTTCTCTGCTGAGGTGCCCGCAGTCCAAAAGAAAACTATCTGAATGCACTGGCTGATATTTTTGATGTCTCTCCGCATGCACTGGCCGTCCCGGATATTGACAGCTATGTAGGACTTATGCATACCTTATTTACATTAGAAGACCTTTACAGACTTCATATTGGTGAGATTGACGGAGAACTCTGCCTCCGGTTGGACAAATCCAAAGGAACCACCTACCTTTCTATGTTTGATATGTTCCATGCATGGCAGAAACAAGCTGAAAAGCTAAAATCCGGAGAAATCACTCAGGAAGAATATGACCAGTGGCGGTATAATTATCCAAAAACTACAAATAAAAACCAACGAAAAAAGGCCTTACCAAATTGATTTCACTCAATTCAGTAAGACCTTTTTGTTGGTTTCACACATATTACCTGATAACCACAAGATTCCGGATAAATAATGCCAAAATCTCTCGTGTTATCATTTTGTTATCAAATAGAACTTTATCTGCCCTGAAATGCCCTGTTTATAAGGGATTCCAGAAAATTTTTTGTCCGTTATCACTCCTCATTATCCTGTTTTTTGCAATTTCCGTTATCCACCTCTCTTGCCCCTCGACACTCCATTTATGCCCCGAAAAGCACGAAAAAAAGAGCTTTGAAACTACTATGTGGTTCCAAAACTCTTTCTTTTATAGACTATTTCTTTTTACAAAAAACGGAATAATCGTGAGTGGTGATTAACAATTTTTATTACTCAAACTCGGCGTGTCCCTCGTTGTTATTAACTATATTTGTTTAAGTTTTATGCAAATACACACCGATTTTTACTTCGATTACATCATTTATTCTGGCTTGCTGATTTTCTGTTGCCAAAATGTTGCCACGCCTTTATTATAGCAAATCTTCGCAGATTGACAATACATTTTTGAAATGTTACGCAATAGAAGCCCGTTTTCGAGGATATAGGTATAAAGTATCACACCCTCTCCCACAGCGTTTGAAATTCCTTACAAAACAAGCATTTCAGAATGTCTAAAACGTAACATTACCATTAAATACTCTTTTCATCAATCATTAGTCTGTCATCTACAATTTCGTCAATTTTGTTCGATTGTTTAATCCTATTTACAAAATCGTAATTAAGTAATTCTTCATTCCAAAGACGTACAATATTTTTCTCCGCACAATACTGTAAACTTTTTATAATTCGAGAAATTTTATATAGATAACCTCCCTCATCATACATGGAATCTTCATTTTCCCATTCTTCCATCTGCCCCGAATACTGAATAGTCGGTAAATTATGCACAGATTCTTTTTCAAGCCTCAAATAATTATTAGCCATTAACTTGCAACTATCATGTGCTTGCAGTAAAGCCTTAAAATCTTTGTATACAATTCTTGATTTTACATCATAAGCAAAATATGGTGTCACTTTCCCATCTATCGGATTAACAAACAAATGACAATATGAAAATCCTTCTAATTCATTAGGTCTTTCTACATCAACAATGCAACCATGTATCTTTCCAGAACCGCCAAGATGTTTGATAAATTCGGAAATTCTCTGTTGACCTCCCACGTACCTGTATAGTAGTTGATTTACATTTTCCACATATTTTTTGAGGTTATCATAATAATAAGCTAAATCCTCTATCCTATTTCGTCCTAATCTCCCCAACTTTCCACCATTCATAAGATATAGTGATTTTCCTCTTGAACGTTTGGAGTATTCACAGTATATCAAAAATAAATATATACTATTTCTTTTTAGCATATAAATTGTTCCATCTTCCCTTTTAAATGACATGGAAACCAATTTCCCTCTGTTAAAATCAATATACTGCTCCCGTGTTATTTCATGTATTCCGTCTTGATAATAAGCAAATATATCATAATTATTATCACAATAGAAATATTTTAACCCAATATTCTT
Organism: Coprococcus sp. AF51-11b1; assembly: GCF_027682785.1. NCBI lineage: Bacteria > Bacillati > Bacillota > Clostridia > Lachnospirales > Lachnospiraceae > Coprococcus > Coprococcus sp. AF51-11b1. The sequence continues at coordinate 79,003 of NZ_JAQCZB010000003.1, forward strand.
TGTTCTATATCCAATTTGGTTATCAGCATATATAGTTCTTCTATCGCTCACTTCATAAAAGTTTTGGTGATTGTGCCCATTCAAATATATCCAATACGGATTATGTGGTTCAGTATTCCAGTCTCCTTTTTTGACGTGTGTAAGGACAATAACTCTGCTTTTGTCTAAGCTTTTTAATATTTTGGTGTATATCGTATTAAAACGAATTGCCTCTTGTATATCTTTCCTCAAAGCTGCTTCTCTTGATAATTCATCAAAACTTTTCCCATATCGAATATTTGAGGCATTGAATTTTTCATTTAAACCACTAAATCCTATTCCACCCAAAATAATGACCGAACAACATTGAGACTTGCTCCTTATTTCTTCTTCACTCATTTTCAATATTTCTACTTCACTGAATATCTCACATTTTTTCCTATCTTCTACACACATTAAATCATTTTGTAAAAATATTATACCTAAATCATCAAAAAATTTCCTATATACTTCTATATTATCTTCCATGTCAATACAAGGATCCCATAATTCGTGATTACCAGGCACAACCACTATCTGATTTGGATTCCACCACTGTATAAGTTCGTTATAAAAAATAGCGGCAAACTCAAAAATAGATGAAGTATCTCCTGCAATCAGCAAATAGCTATTATATGGCCTGGTTCCAATGGAAGAAACCATACTTCTTGCTAAATACTTTATATATGAGCGTATTTCTTCTTTTGTTGCCTTATCCTTAAATTTATTGCAAACTCGATGTGCTAAGTGAATGTCACTAATATAAAAAAACGGAATATGACTAATATCAAATCGCTCATGTTCATCATCATCTATAGGTTTGGGATAACAAAATTCATTAGGTATCATAATCTCATTACTTCCCATAAATTCATCTGAATCTGTTTCCAAAATCTTTTTAATAGATGAAAAATATGTCCCGTCATATAATCCTTGTAATTGCAATATTTCACTATTGATAGTAGCACCATCAATATTATATTGCTTTAAATCTATTCCTTTAAAATCAAAATTTCTTAATTCTGCATCAAAAAGATCTCCATCTAAAAAGCTATAAAACTTGTCAAAGTCTCCAAATTCCATCACAACACAATATGATTCTTCTATCATCTCATTTTCATCAAATATTGAGGCATGTTGTCCACATACAACCTTAATTTTTACACAAAATTTTCCTTCTTCGGAATTATAATACTTGTGTATAAAATGTAATTTTCCTTTCGTTTTTTGATAGTTCAGAATATCATCAGCAATTTTTATCTGCTCTGGCATATACTGTGCAACAGAAAAATCTTCTTCCATACAACTTATACAAAACGCCCTCACATCTGGGCGGTTAGGCATATACATTAACCATTTAGAATTATGCTCTACAACCTTTTTAATTAAATCAATTTCTGTGTTATTGTCAAACAATTCATATCTTTTTTCTCGTGATACATATGATAAAGTACTTACATCTTTTTTAATAGCATTTATACAAATTCTCAATGTCCTAAAATTCTCTGGTACATTATTCAAAAGTTCCGGGTCTGCCTCAACTGCCAATTCGCACATTTTCCTCGTAATAAATTGACTAGGAACATACCGAAATGCCTGTCCATCCTTTTTTACCGCTGCTAAGCACATTTTTGAATCCAAACATTTTCTGGACACAAATTGTAAAGCTAAAGGATTCTGTCTAATAGCCATTTTGCAAATATCTATCGTTTGTTCCTTTTTAGGAATCTTTTTTAGTAACATACCATCCTTTTTTAATTCCTTTGTAATATCCATTCTCCCTTAACCTTTCTTCAGCCTTTATATTTTAATTATAACTTCTTCGTTTGAAAGAGTAAATGGAAATAGCAAATCCCCACCAGCCAGTCAAGAGTAAATTAACGGCTACGCCACTCTTGACTAACTGGCGGGGATTCGCTTCATGCAGCTAAGAGGTCTTTAAGCAGCCCTCCGCCTGTCAGCGGGCTTCCCGATTATGTTTTCTCCTTGCAGCCCGTTTCTGCTCGGCTTCTATCTGTTCCTGCTGCTTTACCCGGTCAATCACAGCATTAACCTGTTCAGAGCCGACCACAGCTTTTATACGCCCAAAATCTTCCACCACTATCCTCAATTCCCGGTTTTCCTCCAAAACTTCTTCCAGCCTGTTTGTCAGTCGCTCGTTTCCGCTCCGTTCCCTGTTATACGCCGCTTGCAGCTTTGTAAACTTATTTGAAATATCCAGATATGCCGAATAAACGGAGCGCATAACTTGTACAATTTTCTTTACCAGCGGTTTTGCTTTCTTTTCCCGATACGACTTTGCAGATTCCATAACCGCCGCTTCTGGAAGCGTCTGCTCCGGATCTGCGGAAAAGTCTGCCGCCAGCTTTTCCATGTTCTTTACCATAGGAGCAAGTTCATTCATGCGCTTCTGATATTTGTCCGCCTGTTTCTGTGCTTTCTCTGCTTCCTGCCGGGACTCCTGCAAATCTTCCTGTAAGGAACGAATCTCATCATCAACCTGTAACAACTGTTCATGCAAATCTTCGTTGATTTCTTGAAAAGTAGCGTTTTCTTCCTGCAATTCCGCTTTTTTCGTTTCCAGTTCTGCAACTTCCTTTGCCCGCTCCTTTTTTTCAAAATCCAAGACAGATAAATGCTTTTCATGTGTGCCTTTCTTCTCCCACTCAATCCCATGTTCCAGCATGACAGCGGCAAGCTGTTCTTTCTCATAAGCCACCCACTGATTTAATTCCGTTTCCCGTCTTGCGCCGCCTTTAAATCCGAGAGCAGATAACGCCTGTTTCAAAGAAACTCTTGTATCAAGTCCCCGCTTGCTTCCTGTCGTATACGGTACAAAATCTATATGCAAGTGGGGCGTTGCTTCGTCCATATGAAGATAGGCACTGAACACCCTCAACGTAGGATTTCGTTGCTGAAAGTCCTGCATATATTTATCCAACACTTTTACCGCAAGCTGTCCGTTCTCCGTTTTCGCTCCCATGTTGTCCTTATCCCCGATTTGCAGGATAATCTCATGGAATGGTTTTTCCTGCTTGCCGGAACAGATTTTCCCATAATAATCATCAATCCGGCGGTCACTTCTAGTCTGCTTCTCATTGTACCGGGCGAGTGCTTCATCAAACAATTCGTGATATACGTCCTTAATATTTTCGTTGCAGTATTCCACGTTCAGACAGCTTCTTTCCGGGTCAGTATTCTTTGCATGAAATTTTCTGCTGTTATGGTTGACAGAGCCTTTTCCTGTCATAAAGCTGATTGTTCGCTTCAATCAATATCCTTTCTCCCTGTTCGGGTAATCAGCGCCGGATACGGCGCATAAGCTTTGTTACTTTCGCCGAAAGTAACGCAAAAGCACTTTTGACAGCCGTTCCGTCCATCAAAAGCTGCCTTTGCGCTCTGCCGAGGGCTTTTCCGTCCTACGGACGGGCGGCTGTTCCCGCCGCTTTGCTTCCGCCATAGCTTTTCGGATAGCCGAAAGTACGTTTTCTACTGTACATTCCTCCCACCCACACAGCCATACCAGCGTCCGCATTTCTGCCGCAGTCAGTTCCACATCTCCAAAGATTTCATTGAATGCGGCAATCCTACGGGCTTCATTTTCGTAAAAATATTTGTTCACGTTCCGGGTTCCCCATTCCGGCTGAATTATCATCAAATCACACCTTTCTCGTTATCTGCTATCCACAGGAGCGTGACACGCTCCTGTCTGTTATCATCAAAGGAAAACTACCAGCGGAAGCTATCCGGCACTCCACGTTTTTCCAGATATTCCTGTCTGGCATTTTCCCGTTCTTCCTGTGTGGGCGCAGTCTTATATTTCGCATATAATTCATGGCGCACCAGAGAATCCAATTTCTGCTCCAATCCCTGCCGGATTTCATTCAGACAATCATCATCTTCCATTAGATGATAGCGGAGCAGAGATACAAACAATTCATAAGGAATTTGCACGTTTTTCATCACTTAATCCTTTCTGCGTCGGTTTGCGTCGATAGCGTCAATATTTTCTATACCAGCCCACTGTAAAAAATACCGTCGCAACCGACGCATATCGTCGCTTTTACTCTCTCGGCTCAAGCCGTTTCAGAACAATCTTCCTTTCATGCCCTCGCTTATTGTCATAGAAAATTCCATAGTTATTAAGCAACTGACTATTGACTACATTCAATTTTCTGGAAAGCACGTTTGCCTGTATCTGCATATCCGGCAACTGGCTCACAAGTTCTGTTGCTGTCCCCTCCCATTCCGGCTTATCCTCTGTCAGAAAATTGTTGATTGCTTCCAGCAGAGGATTCGGCGGTTGTTTCCACAGTTCCGTCTCCGCCTTTTTAAATTTCCAGACGCAGCACTCCCGGTCAAACTCTATGGTCAGTTCCTGATCCGGCTGGTCACGCCCCACAATATCCAGCACCGCCTCATTGTCAGTACGCTTTTTCTTGTGCATGATAAACGCCCCGTCTGCCGCTCCAAGCAACCCATTTGTGCCGGAAATCATATCAAAGCTGTCCTCGGATTCCAGCTTGCGTGTGTGATGAACCACCAGCAGGCAGATACCGTATTTATCGCTGAACGATTTTAACTTTGTCACAATCTCGTAATCACTGGAATAGCTGTACCTGTCCCCGCCAACCTCACGCACTTTCTGGAGCGTGTCAATGATAATCAGCCTTGCGTCTGTATGCTCTTTCAGAAATTCCTCTAATTGCCTGTCTAATCCCTCATTCAAGGTCTTTGCCTGTGTCGCAAAGTACAGGTTATCCGCACATTCCACACCGAACATACCGGAGAGTCGGCGCTGAAGCCTTGCGTAATCATCTTCCAGTGCCAGATACAGCACCGTCCCCTTTCGGACGGGATAATCCCACAGTGGAAGCCCCATTGCCACATGGTAGGCAAGCTGCCCCATAAAGAACGATTTTCCAACTTTCGGCGCACCTACAAAGAGGTAAGTACCGCCGTAGAGAAACCCGTCCACAACCGGTGTTCTCGGTGGATATACGGTATCATACAGTTCCGTCATGGAAACGATTTGAAGCCCGCCGCTCCTGGATTTCTCCGGGTTTTGTGCGGCTTGCAGATTGATTTGTGCTGTTTCATTTGCTATAATTTCTTTGTGATTTTTTGTATTCGGCTGTTCCCTATCTGCGCCAACAGATAATACGGGAGCAGTCGTTTTTATTTTTTCTGTCATTCATCTTCTCCTTTCAGACCGTCTAATGTGATTCCGATTACCTGTAACGTATAGAGCAGTTCGTCATTGTCCGGGCTTAATGCTTCCAGCCGCTTCAATTCCTCGTAGATAGCCGCCATTTGATTTTTCAGAGCCTTATACACCCTCGGATTACCCTGTACCACCACGTCCCGGCACAGCAGCCGCCTTGTGATGTAGTCCTGCTTCGTCAATCCCGACAGTGCCACCAAATCGTTAAGCAGATTCGCTTCCTCGTTCGATACCCGGAACGCTACTGTATGATTGCGCCACCGCCCTTTGTAATCAAGTGTTCTTTCCATTTGTATCCTCCTTTGTCATTCGCTCCATTTCCAATTTTTCTGCCATTTCCGTCTGCACCGTAGGGAATAAATGAGCATAGCGGTAAGTGATTTTCTCCGCTTCATGCCCCATGCGCTCCCCAATCGCCAACACCGAAAATCCCATGTCGATTAACAGAGAAACCGCACTATGACGAATATCATGCACACGAATCTTTTTCACCCCTGCCTGCTTCGCCCCTCGCTCCATCTCATGGTTGAGATAGGATTTCGTGACCGTAAACAACCGCTCGTCTGGCTGAATGTCGTAAAGCATTTTGATATATTCCCGTATTTCCTCACAGAGAAATGGCGGCATTTTGATTGTACGGTTACTCTTTTTTGTTTTCGGACTTGTGATAATATCCCGCCCTTTAGATCGGTGAAACGTCTTGCTGATTGTGACTGTCTGCTTCTGAAAATCAAAATCAGCCGGAGTGAGTGCCAGCAGTTCGCCGGAGCGGATTCCGCACCAGTAAAGCATTTCAAAGGCATAATAGGAACGGGGCTTATCCATCATGGCTTCGGAGAATTTCAGATATTCCTCTTTCGTCCAGAAGTCCATTTCTTTCGGAACCTCATTTCCCATTGTGCCGGCCCGCCTTGCCGGATTGTAGGGCAGGTTATAGAAGTTCACAGCATGGTTGAAAATTGCTGTAAGCTGGGCGTGTATGGTTTTCAGATAATCCGCCGAATAAGGCTTCCCTTTCTCGTCCCGGTACGCCATGAGTTCATTCTGCCATGCGATAATGTCTTTTGCTTCAATCTCCGCTATCTTCCGATTTCCGAAATACGGTAAAATCTTTGTGCGGATTACATGGCTTTTGGATTCCCATGTGCTTTCCTTGACACGCTGTTTCTTGTCGGCTTCGTAAACCTCAAAGAAGCTGGCAAATGTCATATCCAGCTTTGCACCTTGTTTCAGCATGGCTTCATGTTCCCACGCCTGTGCTTCCCTCTTCGTAGCAAATCCTCGTTTCTGGGTCTGCTTCCGCTCCCCTTTCCAATTCGTGAAACGATAGATTACCCGCCACGTTCCTGTAGCATTGTCTTTGTATACAGCCATTCAAATCATCTCCTTTCCGCTTAATCGCTGTAACAGACCTTTTTATGAAAAAATGTAGCGTTCACACGACCAGCCACCGTCAGATAGCCCTGTTTCTGTAATTCTGCGTTTAGTTCCCGCACAATCTGGTAGGCTTTTGACTTTGACACCCGCAGTTCCGCTGCCACTTCCTCCACAGTCATAAATGATTTTTCTGCCATTCAGTTATCCTCTCCTTTCTTTATTTAACTGTTTTTGTTTAAGTTATATTCATGATACTAAATAAATTCCGTTAAGTCAAGTGGTTTGCAGAAAAATCTTAACTTTTTTTATTTAAGTTCCTCTTGCTATTCCTATTGCACAATGTTATACTAACTTCAACAGAAATGTTTAAGTCAAGAATGGTTGTATCACTATAACTACAACGGAGGTTTTATTATGGCAATCGGCAAACGAATCCGCTTTTTCCGTAATCGGAAAGGCATGACGCAAAAGCAGTTAGGCGAAATCCTCGGTTTTCTCGGAAAGACCTCTGATGTCCGTATGGCACAGTATGAATCAGAAGCCAGAACGCCGAAGCAAGACCTTGTAAAAGAAATGGCAAATATCTTTGATGTCAGCCCACGAGCAATCACAGTCCCGGAGATTGACAGCTATATCGGGCTTATGCACACACTTTTTGCGCTGGAAGATATGTATGGACTGAAAATCGGAGAGATTGACGGGGAAGTGTGTCTGCGGTTGGACAAGTCCGACTGTTCCACCTATTCCTCCATGTTCAAAATGTTCCACGCATGGCAGGAACAATCTGCCAAGCTGGAACGGGGCGAGATTAGCAGAGAAGAATACGACCAGTGGCGATACAAGTACCCAGAACTTGACACCTCTGGACATTGGGGGAGTGTTCCCTCGCAGGCGGTCAGTGATATGCTTGCCAAAGAATTTCAGGAAATCGAGAAAGAAGAAAAGAAAGCGTCTAAAAAGAAAAAGCAGAAATAAGCATAAAAAGACCTTGCCGATGTTCAGTTTCCATATCTGAAAATCAGCAAGGTTTTTCTCTTATTGAAGTATTCTGTTATTCAGTGAGTGATACCCAAAATGTTGCCAAATCGTTGCCAAGGCTTAAACAAATTTGCTTGCAATCAGCATAAATAAAGGCTTTTTCAAGTTCATTTCATCACTCAAACTCCAGATTGACAGTACGGAGTATTAACGCATATAGACGATTTTAAAGGCTTTTTAACCAGTTAAGAGCAACATAGCCACATAATCTAAATTTTAAAAATGCAATAAAAATGCAATGAGTGAAACGACTACTTGCTATACTTCCATCGGCTTCTTCTTGATACCAACACTATGAAAAGTCCGATTACAATTAAATATACTTTGAAAGGAAGATCACCATGAATTACAAATTAGAACTCAAACAAATCGTGGAATTTCCACGCTGTCGCATTTACCGTGACTTCATACAAACTTTAATCACTACCAAGAGCATCCGAACTACCGGGGGCTCTTTTCTTTTTTATTATCTGGTATTATGCTCCTATGCAAATTACCGCACATCCTACCGCCGGATGGAACACATTACCTATACCATTGGTCCAGGAGAGTGGATCTGCACAGTCACAGATCTTCAGGAATGGTTTCGCTGCCGTTTCCAACATCAAGCGTTGTCCATCCTTCGATTTTTTGAAGAGCAGAATTACATTACCTACTCTCTTCTCGGCAAAAACCGCCTGGTCAAATTCAAAATATCAGACTGGCCCAAAGACAATACCGTATTGGAATACAACTATCCCTGTAAAAAAGATACAGGGTTTTTCTTTTTCCCGATTGCCAAAGTTCACGAACTAATTGGCATTGGAAAATGCTCGGAAATGGATGTTATTCTGGATCTGTGGATTCATGCAGTTTACAACGATTCCTCTGTCCTGGGATCTGATTCCGGTCCCATTGTCTATTACCGGGATAATACCGGAAATCCCCTTACCAGCTTTAATGAACTGGGTGAAAGGTGGAGTCTGTCAAAGGCATCGGTATCACGACTCTTGAAGAAACTGGAGGAAAAAGAATACATTACACTTATCTCATTTACAGGAAAACACGGAAGCGTAATTTATCTCAACAATTACCTGTCCGTGATGTTTAATATCAGCGACGTTATGATTGACAAGGAGGAGATCGCTATGAAGATGCAATTACCAATCCATGTACCTGAAGAAATCACTATTGAGGATTCTGCTTCTGTTAGCGTTTCAGAAACTGTCACAGACTCACAAATCACCGTTACAAAAAATGATTCCTGCGTTCCAGATTCACACATGAAATTTATCGTGCAAAAAGTCGCAGAACTATTGGATTCACAAGGGATTCCATGTTGCCACTGCTCCAAAACCCGCTATATATTATCTCCATTATCAGCCTGCAAAGATATATTTAATACATTTACTCTAAATATTATCTGTCCCTACGGAAATGCCGCTTATCGGTTTGAGTTGTCCGTAAGTCCGGGGGATGAGTCTGCCCAAAAGATGCCTGCCGTGGCAGAGCCTTCTGCACTGAAAGGGGGGGAATAGACATGGCAAACCGCAATACACAGGGATTTCCTTCACCCGAAGAAGATCCACGTTTTCACGACACCTATCAGTTTTTACGCAGATACCGGGATGCAACCTACAGCCTGAAGGTAGTCGTACACCAGATGGAGCACCAGTTTAAGCTCCAATACGACAATGACATCGACAAATTTCTGGACTCCATCTATGCTGCCGGGGCTGATCTTACCGGAAGCGACATCGAACAACGGGCAAAAAGTATTGCCAGAAGCAACCAGATGCTGAAGCTTTTGGAATCATCCATCGATCTCCTCCGGAACAATCACAAGCATGGGGAACAGTATTACTGGATTCTCTACTACGCTTTTCTCTCTCCACAGGAAATGAAAAATACAGATGAGATATTGGATAAGCTGGCTCACCACATCACCAATATTTCCTACCGCACCTATTACCGGAAACGCAGGGCTGCGATTGAAGCACTCAGTACCATCCTTTGGGGATTTACTGCAAAAGAGACATTGGATACGCTCAACAAGTTCTTTCCAGAGTAATACATATCGCCTATCTTCTCGGCTTTTCGTAATATCATAAAAATGTTATACTAAAAAATGCAAAATATATATTGACTCTCACGGAACGTCATAGCGTACAGTTATCTTATCAGGAACAGGAGGTCAGCAACTATGAGGACAGTCAAAGAAATATCAGGACTTACAGGTATCAGCGTTCGCACGCTTCACTATTACGATGAAATCGGGCTTTTAAAACCAACACAAAAAAGTGATGCGGGATACCGGCTTTATGACGATAGGGCATTGGAAATATTACAGCAGATTCTGTTTTTCCGTGAGTTTGACATTCCTTTGAAAGAAATCAAAGCTGTTCTGGAGAATCCTGCTCTTGAAAGGAACCAGATCTTGCAAATGCAGAGAAAAATGTTGGTAGCAAAGAAAGAACGTATGGAACATCTGATTGCCAGCATTGATGATATCCTGAAAGGAGAGAATAAAATGGATTTTGCGATTTTTAGTAAAACGGAAGTTGAAGAAATGTTCCAAACTATGTTTGAACATATGCCTGACAATATGAAAGAACTTGCTGTAAAAGAGTTTGGAAGCATTGAAGAATGGAAAAAGCATTATATTAAAACAGTTTCATCAGAAGAAATGCAGAAAGGCTATGCTAAAGTTGTTGAGTGGTATGGAGGAAAAGAGCAATTCCTGTCTGTTGCCAACAATCCTATTAGCAAAGAGGCTGCAGAAAGTTACAACCAACAATTTGACAATCTTTTATACAAATTAGCAGCTAAAAAAGTATGTTCACCAGATTCTTCTGAAGTAAGAGAACTTGTTTCCGAATACGGTTTTCTTATGAAACAACTTTCACAGATAAAGAAAGAACACGGTCTGATGGTTGCACAGGCTCAATATTACCGTAATGAAAAAATCAAACCTATGATAGATGAAAAATACGGCAATGGTACAGCCGAATTCTTCGCACAAGCTTTCGAAGCATTTTATAAAGACAAGTAATCATTAGAACTACACAAAAGCACAACAATACACCATGCAGGGAATCAAAATGGTTTCCTGCTTTTTTTATGCCAACCAGTGAAAATGGCACAGAAATGACCTGCTTCTGCGATTGAAGCGTAAAATTACCCATGCTACAATAGGTATTGCTTATAGTTTTCCTTATTTCCAGCACCCATAGATGGTGCTTTTTTTGTACCTGTAAATTCAATCGCTGACAGCAGGTTCTATGTACTTTGTACGTACACTATACCTACAATACCAAACGTATTCTGTACGTACAGCCATACGTATAAAGTTTCCTATTATATATAGAAGGGAGTCAATCATGAAAACAAGGAACGAAATCTATCAAGGAGAGGGAGCCAAGCTCTTACGGTTCATTACCACTTACCATACTCTGAAGTATGACCAGGTTTTACAACTTTTCTCCCGACATGAGCAGTCTATCAAGTCATTGGTTACCAGCCTCATCAAACAAGGGCGCATCATTTACGATAAAGAGCATGACCTTCTTTGTGACAGCCAGCAGTCTGCTGAGAATCCTGACTATGCTATAATTACATGCTTTTGGGTACTGCTGGATTTTAAGAAAGGTATTGTATACCACACCAGTGGCGAATTTCCAATCAAGCTCAATTTCTTTTCGCAAGATGAACAATACGAAATCATCTATATCGGTGAAGAACAGGAGGCTCTGATCAATCATGTGATGGAAAGTATCCCATCAAATGGTTCCAAACGCCTGATTGTCTTAGAATCCGAAAGCCAGGCTGCCAAAATCACCATTGATGATGTAGCCGCTTACTGCCTTGTAAATGAATCCGGTGCTGTCAGTTACTACATGAGAAAGTAGGTTATTATGACGCAAAATACACCAACCATTTACCAGCGGCTTGAAAAACTGGAAGGGGAGCTGCAAAAACTGACGAATACCGTTTACGCTCTGAAGGTCACTGATATCCAGAATTATGATAAAAATTTTGAGGAACTGAGCGTCAGTGCTGCTCTTCGGGCGGAGCGGATTGCCTGCCAGATGCGTAACCTTGTCTGTCCGGCTCTCTCCCCAAATCAAGCAGTTTATCTTCCCAAAGCGGCAGATGCACAGGGAATGCGGATTGCAGAACAGCAGGGGATTCTCACCATTACGCTTCCCGGACTGCTTCCGAAACGAAGAGTCCACACAAACACTGCATTTCTCCATGAACCGCTTAATTATATGCTTCGGGAGTATGTAAAACAAAATGCCCTGCCCCTCTATCGTGACTGCGTGATATGTTTCAGTCAAATATATGACAGGGAACTTCCTCAAAGACGTATCCGGGATTATGACAATCTGGAGTTTAAACAGATTCTGGATACACTTTGTACTTATGTTCTGACAGATGACAGCGGCTTTTTCTGTGATTCCTACTACACGACACAGCTTGGCTTAAAGGACTGTACACTAGTATCGGTTATGGAAAAAGCTGACTTTCCGAAATGGCTGCAGAACCAGAAAAATCATCACGAAAGCATGTCGGAAAATCTCCTGACTTCTCAGGCAGAAATCCGACATCGGTAAGAACCACCGCAGGGAACTTTGTTTTCTTGCTTTTTTTATCTCCAAACCACCAGAGATTTACCCAAGTATAGGCTTGCATGGGTAAGAACTGAATTGAGGTGATGCTTATTTGATAAGACCTGACACTACGAAATACCGCTTACTGGAAATGATAGGGATGTGCGGGGAATTTCCCGCAGACCAGCTAAACAGACTCATCCCAAGTGCCTCCTATGCGGAAAAACTCATTACGGATTTGAAGGCGGAACACCTCATCCGTACCCACTACCGGGATGCTCTCAGAGGCTACCGTCTTACAAAAGCTGCGAAAGAAATGCTGTTATCTGTCTCGCCGTTACGCTTCCAGTGCTATCTGACCGGCAATACCGAGACGAACCTCATCCGAAGTGAAGTATCCCGACGTATCCGCTTACATCAGAAAGCCGAAACGTATCTGACACTCCTTCATGCCGGGATTCCCTTTTATCCGGATGTAAAACCTGACATCTTCTGTAATCACCGCGAAGCTGGTTCCATCGGTATGCGAAGCCTTCCTCTTTTTTACGCTTCCAGAGAAATTAAGGAATTGGGCCCGGAGACCACGAAGATTAGGAACTCCCGCAGCATGGGCATCCTGATGGCACCGCAATGTGTCTATGTCCTTTACAACACGGGAAACGGAGTCCTGAAATGGGAATATCGAACGGAAGTCCGCTTAAACGCCTTCCTGCAGCATTACCTGCAAGGCTACCCTTACAACGGACATCCACAGATCCGGGCAATCATGACCGGAACCGACATGGAAATGGCTTTCCGGCTGTTTACCAGTACAGGAGGCTACAAAAAGAGCCTGTTTATGCTGGACACCTCCTTCGAGCATTTCCATTACCTTCCCAATACTCCGGAAGGGGAAGTGCTTTTAAAACTGCTGGTTCACCCTGAGATCATGGAAAAGCTGGACAACCTCCTGCTGTCCGATCTGGGCTGCCGCAGCGATTCAATTCCACTGGAACATGATGCCACGGATGCTTCCGGGAACCCCATCCTTCTTGCTTATGATTTTGACATGCAGCGAATCAACCGGTTCAATACCGGCTTAAATGTATACGGCAGATCCGGGAACCTGATCTGTTTCGATTTTCAGATTCCGGTCCTGAAAAAATACTTAACTGCCACAATCCATTTCTCCAGTATTGACCTTTGCAAATTCAAAAGGGGGTTTTTACATGAACCGTAAATGGTGGAAGCTCATTTATATGCTTCCGATCACCTTCTGCACCCTCTATGCAGGAGGCTATGTTGCTCAATTTATCCGCAACTATCAGACCTGGGAATCTGCCGGCAATTTTGCTGGAAACGGAACTGCCCCGCAGATTCCCTCCCCGCACCCGCTCGCCTGTCTGGATGCCCTGACTGCTTTCCCGTACAATCTGTATGGGATTTTTCTATGTCTGGCAGCTTTTGGACTCCTGACCTTCCTTCTCATGCGTATGGGATTTGACCGAAACGGGGAAATAACAGACCGGGACCGGAACCTGAATTATTCCACAAAGGGAACCTATGGGACTTCCGGTTTTATGACTTTGGAGGAAATGCATCAGGTACTGGAGCTTACGAATGATGTCAAGAAACACAAGGGAACCATTCTTGGAAAACTGAACGGAAAAGCCGTTTGTCTCCCGAAGGATACCCGCATGAACCGGAATATTGCCGTTTACGGTGCCAGCGGTTCCATGAAAAGCCGGGCCTTTGCACGCAACATGATCTTCCAGTGTGTTGCCCGCGGGGAAAGCCTCATCATCACCGATCCAAAATCGGAATTGTACGAAAGTACAGCCACTTACCTTGAGAATGCCGGATATATCGTGAAATCCTTTAATCTTGTAAACCCGGAAAACTCGGATAGCTGGAATTGTCTGGGTGAAATTGGCGGACAGGAAACCATGGCACAAGTATTTGCTGATGTCATCATCCAGAATACCGGTTCTGCCAAAGGCGATCACTTCTGGGACAATGCCGAGATGAACTTATTAAAAGCTCTGATTCTCTATGTGGATCAGGGATTCCCACCGGAGGCAAAGAATATCGGACAGGTATACAAACTCCTGACCATGAGTTCTGAAAAAGAACTGAACAGCCTCTTTGACCTGCTTCCGGTCTCCCATCCGGCAAAAGTCCCCTACTGCATCTATAAGCAGGCAAGTGACACGGTACGTTCCGGCGTCATCATCGGACTCGGTTCCAGACTTCAGGTATTCCAGAACAAGCTGATCCGCCAGATCACTTCCTATGATGAGATCAACCTGACGCTGCCGGGAAAAGAAAAATGTGCATACTTCTGCATCACTTCGGATCAAGACAGCACTTTTGATTTTCTTTCTTCCCTGTTTATGACCTTCGTATTTATCAAACTGGTCCGTTATGCAGACACCTATGGGGAAGATGGAAAACTGCCGGTTCCGGTACATATCCTGGCTGATGAGCTGGCGAATACGGGAGCAATCCTATCGCTCAACAAAAAGATTTCCGTGATCCGAAGTCGAAACCTCAGTATTTCCTGCATTTTCCAGAACCTGCCTCAGATGCAGAACCGGTATCCCTTAAACCAATGGCAGGAAATCATCGGGAACTGCGACACTCAGCTATTTTTAGGCTGTACGGATGAGGTAACTGCTACATTTATCTCTAACCGCTCCGGTGATGTGACCGTTGGTGTCAGCAGCGAAGCCAAACAATTAAATAGCTGGAGGGTATCCGATTATACACCGGAATACCGCCAGACCAGATCCATCGGGAAACGAAAGCTCTTAACTCCGGATGAGATCCTGCGGCTCCCGCTGGATACTGCACTGATTATCCTGCGTGGTCAGAAGGTACTGCAGGTAGAAAAATACGATTACACCCTGCACCCGGATGCCCAAAAACTCATTCCCCGGAAGGCTTCCGAACATATTCCGGAATGGAGAAAAGGAGCATGTAGTGAAGAATATACGTACACTCCAACTATTCCTGCTTCCCACCCGAAAAAAACCGCTTCTTATGGAAAGCAGAAAAAGAAAAAAGCTGAACCGCACTTTGACCAGCAAAGCGTTTATCAGGAACCTGGCTATCACGATTTCCCGGATGACTTCTCAGCAGATAACTATTCGGATCACACAGACATGGTTCCTTTAGATAAAGATTCTATCATGTCATAATTTGAAAGGAGACACTATGATGCCAAACGAAACAACCAACACACCTATTTTAACTCTGGATTCCGATGCGAAGCTGGAAACAGCCCAGTCCATTTCAGACCTTACCTGGCATGAGATCCAGAATGCCTACCGTACCCGCCGGATCTTAACCGGAATGCTTGGCGGTATCGAGAAAACAGAAAACGGCAGCCTCATTGCCGTGGTTTACTACAAGGATTTCCGTACTGTCATCCCAGTAACTGAGATGATGATCCATCTCATGCAGGATGAAGCACACGATTATGGGGAGCTTGCTCTGCGGCAGAACAAAATCCTCAACAATATGCTTGGATGTGAGATTGATTTTCTGATTAAGGGATTAGATCCGAAGACACGCAGCATTGTCGCCAGCCGGAAAGAAGCGATGCTGAAGAAACGCCAGATCTTCTATCTGGATAAAGATGCTTCCGGAATGCCGAAAGTTTATGAAGACCGTATCGTGCAGGCAAGAGTCATTGCTGTTGCGGAAAAGGTAGTCCGGGCAGAAATTTTCGGTGTGGAAACCTCCATTCTTGCCAGAGACCTGTCCTTCGACTGGATGGGTGATGCCAGAGAACGCTTCCAGGTAGGCGATCACATCCTGGTACGCATCCTGGATGTGCGGGCAGACTCACCGGAGCAGGTCATTGTCCACGCAGATGTCAAAAGTGTGGAAGGCAACACCAGCAAGGAAAACATGAAAAAATGTAAGATTCAGGGAAAATACGCCGGAACTGTGGAAGACATCCATAAAGGCACCGTCTTTGTCCGGCTCTCCATCGGTGTCAATGCCATTGCCCACTCCTGCTATGACAGCCGGACAGTCGGGAAAAAGGATCAGGTATCCTTTGTGGTGACGCATATTGATGAAGAGCGTAATGTTGCCCTCGGCATCATCACCCGCATCATCAAGCAGACCATATAAGGCTTCCACCTTATTTTTAAATAGCTTTTTTTCATATACAGCACCAATTAGTCCAGCAAATACTCACGATACAGCTACATAAGGTGACAGAATAAAGTATTTTTCAGACCATTACCTTATTGTACTGAAAACGGTAACGTGTTATACTGATTCGGTATTACTGAACCGGAAAGACGGATGCATTTCGATTTTGCCCTCTAGTATCCAAGGAGGGTGATGCCCATGAATACAATGGAAGTATTGACTTTACTATTGGTAATTTTTGCGGCTTTGACTTATATAGATCGACATAATAAGAAATAGCATCCACGACCCTAGGAAAGTTTTGGATGCTATGACTTATACATAGAATATAAAATTTAACTGAGGGCATCAGATTTTGCATCTGAATACCTTTCTTGAGTTCATTATACACTGGGGGATTTGAGAAATCAAGTCCCCCTTTTTATTATGACATTGATTAGTATCTGCATTAAACATCAGAAATTTATATTCTTACTCACTGAAACGAATTCTCTCTATCAATGAATCTTTCCTTACTGACTTTGCAATGAATATTGCCAATAACATCTGTATCACAAACAATGTTAAAATTATAATAATAGCTGCTGTTACCGGATAATGGTATGTGCTGATATCAAACATTCCTGTACGCTTTGCATATAAAAACAACGGATATCCTGCAAGACTTCCCACTCCGATACTGATAATAAGAGTGCCTACTGTATAGAATATACCTTCCAACTGGAGCATCTTCATCAACTGACGGTCCGACATTCCGATTGCCTGCATCATGCCAAGCTCCTTTTTTCGCACATGGACACTATTGATCATTGTGTTAATCAAGTTCATAATGCTGATTGCTGCCAGAATGATGATAAATGCATAACATGCACCTCTAGTCATCTGTATGGCATTTTCCCATGTATCGTACTCATTCTTCCAGGTACGCATCTGCAGTCTGCCTGATCCATCCACAATAGCCTGTAGAGATGCTTCCAGTGCCTCATCATAATCCTTATCTGCAATCACCTGAAAATAGCTGGAAGAATTATTTATGGTAAGTTTCTCTGCCCCTTCTTTTGCCATGATAAGACAGTTATAGTTTGTCAGACCTCTTCCATATTCACCAATTGCTGCCACTTCAATCTCTTTTTGAAAGGTATTATCTCCATCATGAATATTGAGTTTCAGCTTATCTCCCACTTTAATATCTGGATACCAGTGAAGTAGCGCGCGGTCCAGAATCACTTTATCCCCGGATTTCAATTCCTCGTATGTGACATTGCCTTCAGTGATTCCTTTTTTCAGCTCTTCTGCGTATTCTTCCGGCACTCCATTGATAAATTCGGTTCCAATTTTTTCTTCAAAAGGTCCTCCTGATACCTTCAACGCGGTAAACACATCTACCCGCTCAACACCGTCAAGCTCCTCTATCTGCTGCTTTAGTCCTTCATTTAATGGATTATTCTTTTGAACCTCCGCCCATTCATATTCAGGATGCTCTTTATTCCCGGATTCCACAATTGGAGAAATCTCATATTGCCCCACAATCGAACTCTTTGCACTTTCCATCGGATTTGCACAAGACAGCACCGTTGCTACCATCATGACAAATATTCCGGTAACGGCCATAGATACAATCGTGATAGTACTCTTCTTTTTATTCTCTGCAAGATTTCTCTTGGTCAGTCGTCCGATATTCAGAAATTGATATCCCTTCCTGCTGCTTTTCTGTCGCTTACTGCCTCCCTGGTAACGCATAGCTTCTATTTCTGATACCTTCGCCGCCATACGCATAGGCTTCATCAGTGACAGATACACTGTACACAGAGTCACTGCAATTGCCAACAGATAAATCCACCAATAATAAAGTTGGACTTCTCCTTTAGCTACAACCTTGTATGCCTCTGTTATAAGTACGTTTGAATCCTTTGCATGTTCTACAAACTGGAGAAGTACAACTTTCACAGCAACTGTTCCGATCAAAAGTCCTATCGGAATGGCAAACAACGCCACTCCCATTCCCTCTCTTAGTACGATTTGTCTAAGCTGCCGTTTCGTAGCCCCGATTGCCTTTAACTTTCCAAATTCCCGAACCCTCTGGTTCATAGATACATAATAAACACTATAAATTGTGATAATGCCCGCCAATACAACAATAAGCATGATTCCTACAATCACCGGAATTGTAGCCGGATCCACATAATTTGCTGCAAGATACTCTTTATTAATATTCATGTCATCCTCGGAAATCCCGAACTGTCTGGCAATATTCTGTATCGTCTCTGTATAATCTGCAGTCGTATTTCCTTTCTGTCCATTCACCTGAAGTAAAAACCGATATTTCACCTGTTCTACCGGTATCTCCGCTTTCAGAAAGGCCTCTGAAACCAATGATGTATATTGTTTTTGTTCTTTGCTGCTCTCATTATCTGCTAAAAAACCACAGATTCGAAAGTCTTTCTCCTTCGTATAATCCAGTCCGTCATCTTTCAGAATCTGATAAGGTACTGTGATAGTGTCACCGATTTTCCCATTCTGTCCTAATGCTTCCAGTATTCCTTTTGAAACCACAATATCATTTTCTTTCTGCGGAAGTTGCCCCTCTTTCAGCTTCACTTTATAAAGTTCCATCCCTGTTCTGTCCATATACATCATGGAAACCGTCGCATCTTCCAGATTCATGTACCCCGCATCGCTGCGGAGTCCGTAAGTTTTCACATCATGATGTGCCGCCAGTTTCATAACTGTACTCTCGTCCACGTTCCGATAAAGGGCATGCCATGTTGGATAAATCTTATTGATTACCGCAAAGTTCACTTCCACCATATCTTTTCCGATTGATGGGATTACGAACAGCAGTAATGTTGTCAGGATAATGGCAATTCCAATCAGTATGTTTTTGCTCTTATAATGCCGCATATTGCAATATGCAACTCTGGTCGTCATCTTCATTATCTTCTCACCGCCTTGCCATCTTCAATGATAATCATTTCATCCGCCATCTGGGCAATCGTTTCATCATGGGTAATCATGATAAGCGTCTGCCCGAAATCCGACACGCAGCTTTTCAATAGGCTCATAACCTCTAGCTCAGTCTGGGAATCAAGGTTTCCAGTCGGCTCATCCGCCAAAATTATCGCCGGTCTTGTCACCAATGCCCTGGCTATCGCAGTTCTCTGTTTCTGTCCACCAGACAAAGCAGACGGCATCGCATCTTTCTTATCCTGCAGTCCGATTTTTTTGAGAATATCTTCCACTTCCCGCGGCTTTACCTTGCGATTATCAAGTCCCAGCGGAAGAACGATATTCTCCCACACATTCAGCGATGGAATCAGATTAAAATCCTGAAAGATAAATCCTATCTTCTTTCTTCGAAACTGTGCCAGTTTATCATCTTTTCGAGAATAGATATCGGTTCCATCAATCCATACTTTGCCGGAATCCGGTCTGTCAAGCCCTCCAATCAGATGCAGAAGTGTAGATTTTCCGGAGCCGGAACGTCCTACGATAGCTGTAAACTTGCCTCTCTCTATCTGTAAACTTGTATGATCCACGGCTCTCACCTGATTCTCGCCTTCTCCATAATACTTTACTAGATCTTCTACTTTTAAAATACTACTCATATCTTCAAGTCCCCTTTCCATTTCATACCCCTACTATAACATTCCTGCATTACAAAACCCTTACAACAACCATAACAGTTTTGTAAGGGTTCCGACTATTCTCCTATTATGAGCGGCAGTGTCACTTTAAATATCATACCTTTCTCAGCCTTTCTTTTGGCTGCTATTGTCCCCCCCTGTTCTTCTATGATCTTTCTGGCAAGATACAGACCGACACCCGCTCCGTCTTTTACCTGTTCCTTTGCTTTCCTTCCCCGGTAAAATCTCTGATAGATCTTATGCAGTTCCTCCGCAGGAATGCCCATTCCTTCATCTTCTACTTCAATAAGCACATTGCTTGCTAGCTCCTGCGTCCTCACTGTAATCGTTGTATGTTCCGGTGAATATTTGACTGCATTCTCAAGGATATTCGTTAATGCTTCTACCGTCCATTTTGAATCATGGTTCACAACTATATCATCATCCATCTCCACCTGAATGGAAATATCTTTTCCTCTTGCCTTCATATAAATCTGACTGACAGCCTCTGTTAGCGTTTTCTTCAGGCTTTCATGAAGCGAATGTATCTGGATCATATGTGTTTCCAGCCTTGAAAGATTTACCAGTTCATTCAAGAGCTGTTCCAGTTTGGTAAGTTCCTGTGATTCCTGCTCCAGAAACTCCCTCTGTTCTTCTCCTGTAACCCGATTTTCTGCCACCAGCTCATGACTCATCCGGAGTGATGCAAGCGGAGTCTTCAACTGATGGGAAATATCTGTAATCAGACTCTTCGTACCATTTTCTTCCTGCTCCAGACGTTCCTTCAAATCTTCGAAATATTGCCCCAGCTCCTTTACAGATTCCCACACCTTTAACCATTGTTCCGATTCTGATGTTTCTTCAGGATATGTTTGGAATTTTCCTTTTCTGAATTCCTGCAGACATTCATATAATTGCTGTAATTGTTCCTCATCACCGTATCTGCTCCAGTTTTTTCTTCGGTCCAGGTACAAGAACAGGCTACATACTATGACTCCCACTAGTAATCCAATTCCCCAGATAATCCTTATAACCACATCTGAAGATCCACTCCCTGAGTGATAACCATAAGTTTCTTCCAGCATCTGTACGACTCTTTCTATCTTCTGATCGTCCCGGTCTCTTATAAAATCTACTGTTCCTGACTTTTCCCAGATTGCAACTATTTCCCCTTCCAGTTCAGGATGTTCTGCAAGGAGCAGTGCTATCTGCGTTGCTTTCGCATTTTCCTCATACTTTGTTATCAGATACATTCCTACTGTAAAAAATACTGCAAAGATTACATATACGATAAAATACCGTTTTAATTTTTGTTTACCTTTCCGGTCCATATATATCCCAGTCCTCTCACATTCGCTATCTCTTCTGTTCCAAGTTTATTCTTCAGTCTGCTTATATTGACAGTAACCGTATTATCATCGACAAATTGACCGTCTATATCCCATACATGCTCCAGGATACTTTCTTTTGAAACAATCTGTCCTGCATTCTCCCAGAGATACAGCAACAGAGAGAATTCTTTCTTACTTAAAGTAACTGGTTCATCCCCTTTATACACCTGCATCGTTTTCATATGCACCGTAATCTCTCCGGAAGACATAATCTGTGCCTGTACCTTAGAAAGCCGTCTCATCAATGCGTTCACCTTCGACACCAAAGCCATCAGTGAAAATGGTTTGGTAATATAATCATCTGCCCCTGTATCATAACCATTTACAATATCTATTTCCTGATCCAAAGCCGTAAGATAGATAAGATATGTATCTCCACCTGCACGTACCATCCTTCCAAAATCCAGTCCTGTACCATCCGGCAATGTAATATCGCTGATAACAAGAGCATAATCTCCTTTTTGAAATGCTTCTTTTGCTTCCTTTATTGTATAAACCTGACGAACCTCATACCCTTCCCGTGAAAGTAACAGGGCAATTCCCCGATTTAGATTCAAGTCATCCTCCAGTAATAATATTTTCTGCATCAAATACTCCACCTCTATTTGTAATAACCTGTTCTTTTATCATATCAGTCCTATCTTTTGTCTACAATAAAAATAAAATTAACATACATACTTTTCCTTCATATGTTCAAGGATTTCACCGGATACTGCTTCAGAAATCGATCAATCCATTTCTGATTGCTTCTCTGTAACATCCGAAGTCTGGATAAAAGCTGTAGACAACTGCAGCTCTATGTTACTAAAGTCCTATCCATCAATACAGGAGTTATAGAATGCCGTGAAGATACCGTCAAATTCCATTTCAATAATATGTAGGCTGTCCATTGTGTGCTCCAGATAAGTCAGTGTTCCTCTATCCAAATCTATACTCGGCTTTCCTAGTGAGTTTGCTATTACATCTGGATTTGTAATTCCAAACATCTCCTTTATATCCGGCATAAGATAATCCACGATATCCGGCAGCCTTTTCTCATACGCCTGTGCCAGTTCAACTGCATGCTTCTCATAATCGGAATGTATACTGTCACAGACAAATTCAATCCCGTTTATTTCCATCTTATAGTAATCATTATTCTCATCATAGACAAACGCTGTACCCTTACTTTTTTTATTTTTTTCCAAAATCCCCATGATATATCTACACTTTCCCGGTTCTTCCGCCATACACAGTCTAAAAAACTGTAACTTAATGCTTACGTTTGTAAAAAATAACTCCTGCCAAAATCAATAAAATAATTCCAACTACAATCATAAAAATAAAATTATCACCATTTAACTTCCCTGCTATGAAAATAGAAGTCGGGCCATCCGCACCACCAATAACAGAAACGGCTGTGTTTTCTTTCTGCTTCAGTACAATGCCAATGACTGCCAATACAATTCCTAAAATTCCGGCTATGATTCCCAATCGCTTTTTCATTGCTACCACCTCAAATCATTTTTATCTGCTCAATCAAATGTAAATTGTTATGCAAGTATTTCTATGCAAATGAAGCATAGATAACCCATATTTCTGCAAACATTACCAATAAAAGTACACCATCTATCATCCAATTAAACTGAATGTCCGTTAAGAAAGTTTTTGAATGTGTCAGGCAATATTTTACTTTTTCTCGTCCAGTCAAAAAAGTGATAAGCACTTGTAATATAGGAAATAAAAATATTTGTATTTTTCTTCCATAATCATCCGCAATCCCATTTGCAAAATGTACTGGAATAATACTCGGTAAGAAAAATATACTTACAAGAGCAAGCAAAAATCCTATTATACAAATTATCCATGTGAATTTTCTAGTATTGATAAATTTCATAACAATCCTTCTTTCTGCTAAATTCAAGTTTTTCCAATACATAACACGTACTTACATTATACTCCTCACCAATGCAAACCTCAATTTATTCTCCATCCTTTTTCCCGTTATTAAGCTTCGGGCAGTAAAATGCCTTTACTTCCACCCCATCTTCCTCCGACTCAATTTCCACATAATAATCCCGGATAAAGTATCCCGCATTATGCTCCTGAATGGCGTACAGCTCCAATGTCTGAAAATCCACCAGTACCAGATCACGGGGCTTGGGTTTTTGCGTTTCCTCACAGAATACCTCCATGCTTTCCACCAGCTTATCCAGGCATTCCTGACACAGATGGTTCTGTACTTTTTTCACATCGAAGATACTATCTTCCCCGTAATCCACCGATACTTCGGAAATCCCGTAATCCGACATCTGCTCCGTATGGAAAAAGCAGCCGCCTTCTCCTGTCCCGGTATAACCCATATGCCCGTTTCCCTGCGGGCCGGTAAGATTCCCGTCCTCATCATGATTCCGGATATGCATATCCATCACATACCAGTGATTGGTACAGATCACTCCCAGATCGTCAAACTTCCGGAAATAATCCATCATACTCCGTTCATCGCTTCCACACAGCCAGCACTGTTTTGGATCTTTCAGCTTGCTTTCTACTGATTCAGGCACCTTTCTTTCTACCGGGTGATATTCCTGCTCCTGTGTTTTTTCAAGATAACCTGTCAGATCCAGCCGGCTGATTCCCAGTCCGATCAGAATTCCTGACGCACATGCCAATAATCCCACATATCCCTTTTTCATATTATAGTCATCCTTTAAGAATTAGTTTTATAATGCTTTTAGGATTACTATATCAAATCTTGCAATCACTTTCATCATAAATCGCATATTTTTATGTGTTTTATTGCATATACAGCTTTCAAAAAAACTGCCTGCGGCAATTTCGCAGACAGCTTCTATTTCATCATCTCTTCAATTATCACATCCAGCATCCGAAGCACGCTTTCCTGCTTCTTCGGTGTGAGCCTTTCCAGCTTTCCTTCCACTACAGAAGTATGTTCCATTCTGGTAAGAGGAATCACTTCCTTCAGCACTTCATTCGGTTCCGCACCTAATACATTCAACAGCTTTACAAATGTTTCCATCGTAGGTGTTTTCACTTCCCGCTCAATCGCACCCAGATGGTTGGTACTGATATCCACCAGTTCAGCCAGTCTCTCCTGCGTAATTCCTGCCTCTTCCCTGTACCTGCGGATTGCCTTTCCCATTCCTTTCACACGCACACCTCCTCCTTCCAGTATTCACTAACGCTTAAAGCATTAGTCATGTAAATCCAGTATAATTGGTTGCAAATCACGCTTACAGTATCCATAAGGATTGCATTTATAACGCTTTTAGCGTTGGTCACATTTTTGGCACTCCATCGTCTGTAACTGGCACAGTCCTGCGATTGTAGCGGTAATTTACCCATGTTAAAATTGATATTGTCAAAATTATATGCAGAACGAAACGCAGCACTGCCGTATGGGAAGCCTCTCCTGCGGCAAATAAGCTGCGTTTTTTCTGTAAGATAGGAGGATCTTTACAATTTCATACTTTGATTTAGGACGCAGCCTGCATTGACCGGGCTGCGTCCTTTCTTGAGGCAGGAAAACCATAAGCAAAGGCAGGGGAGGTAATTCTCCTGCCGCTCTTATAAAAAGGAGGTACTTTTACGTGAAACACAAACTGAAAAACGCTCCGCCGGACACAAAACGGCATGTCAATTATGGCAGATGCCTGTATGCTGCATTTCTGGCTGTCACAGTCCTCTGCGGATACACACAGCCGGTTTTTGCCGCTACCATCTGGACCAAAGCCAATGAGATCATGAAGGATGTCTATAACCAGATTATCCTCATTTCCACCATTGCTGCAGTCGTAACGGCATCGGTTGCCCTTCTGATGATGAATTTTTCCAAAAGCGGAAAAACCGTGGACGAATCACGTGCATGGCTCAAGCGTATCGTCATTACCTGGGCGATCTTAAACGGGCTTGGCTTTATCATGGCTTACATCACCCCGTTCTTTGCAGGCGGAAAATGGAACGGATAGACGAAAGGAGATGCCACTATGGGAATACTTGACGGAATCGTGGAATGGATTGCCGAACAGGTCATGAACATTCTGGATCTGATCACCACTTCAGTCCTCGGTGCTCTGGGCTGTTCCATGGATACGTTTCTTCGCTACTTTCCTGCTGCCGAGACCATGTATCAGGTCTTTCTGGCACTGGGCATCGGGCTGATCCTCTTAAACTGGGTATGGCAGCTCTTTAAAAATTACTTTATGGGAGCCGGTATCGAAGCGGAAGATCCCATTAAGCTGTCCATCCGTTCCTTCCTCTTTATCTTTCTCACCTTCTATGCGAAAGATATTGTGGATCTGCTCCTGAAGATTTCAGGAACACCGTACAACTGGATTCTGACGGAAGACCTGCCGCCTTTAAAATTTGCGGATTTTAACTCCGTAGTCACAGTCATCCTGGGAGTCTGTGCAAATGGGGCGGTAGCCATCATTGCACTGATTCTGGTACTGATTCTGGCGTGGAACTACATCAAACTGCTCTTTGAAGCGGCAGAACGCTATATTCTTCTGGGGGTACTGGTCTACACAGCCCCGGCAGCTTTTTCCATGGGTGCCAGCCAGTCAACCGGAAATATCTTCAAAAGCTGGTGCCGGATGCTTGGCGGCCAGTTCTTTTTGCTTCTGATGAATGCGTGGTGCCTGCGGCTGTTTACTTCTATGGTCGGCACCTTCCTTGCCAATCCGTTATCCCTATAAGAAAGGAGGACCAAAATGAAACTTAGAAAGAAACTCATACCATTCCTGGTACTAACTGCCTGTCTGGTACTGTTTTGCTCCATGCCGGTCTTTGCAGCGGAGCTTACGGAAGCAGACGTGGAAGCGGCAGTTGCCAGTCAGGGAAAGGAAGCGGTAACCGGAAATGTCTTCGTCTGGTTCCTGTGTGCCATTGCCTTTTTAAAGGTATCCCAGAAAATTGATTCTTTTCTGGCATCGCTTGGCATCAATGTCGGCAATACCGGAGGAAACATGATGGCTGAACTTCTGATTGCAGGACGGAGCCTGACCGGTTCCATGCGTTCCCATGGTGGTGGCGGCTACCACAAAGCCTCTTCTCCCGGAAGTGCGGCTGTCGCAGGAAGCTTCCTATCCGGCGGGCTTGCCGGGGCAGTGGGAAGACAGGTACAAAGAGAAGCGGTCAATTCCGCAACCGGTTATACCGAACACAGCAGTATCGGAAACATGCTCTACCAGTCATCCCTGAACAAAGGCGGAGACTTTGCCAATCAGGTCATCAGCAACATTGCACAGGGAAATTACGGTCAGGTAGGTTCCATCAAGGGAGCAGACGCACAGAAAGCCTTTACTTCCTATATGGGCATCAATCCGGGCGGCGGTTCTTCCTATGATAATGTAGAAATCGGTGGCGGAAGGATCACCGGTACCGAAACCGGAAGCTCCGGAAACCGGGATTTTGCCCTGTACCATGCCGACCAGTATGCAGCTCCTACTCAGGGCTCCTACTCTACGGTACAGTCCGTGGATGGTTCCACCTGGTACAAGCAGTATGCACAGGATACGGTCGAAAAAACACCATATACTTCCGGCAGCGGCAAAGTAGCCTACAATGAATCCATTGTCCAGAAACTGCCGCCAGCCCCACAGCGAAAGGAGCGTATGTAACATGCCAAAAACAGCCTTGATGGGCAGTCCTCTTGCTGTCATCGGTACAGTATTCCGGCACAGGCGCACCCTTGCGAAAACTGGAGCAGCCGTCGGCGGTGTACTGATGCTTCCCATTCTGTTCCTTGTCATGCTTCCGGGACTCGTCTTCGGAGACCTCTCTGAAAATACCGGAGCACTGACCAGCAACACGGTAATCAGTGAAAATATCCGGGCTTCCAATCAGGCAATCGTGGAGGTGCTTCAGGAAAGCCATGATGCACTGCTTGCTAAGATCAATGCGGAAATTGCCAGACTCCCGGAAGGAGATACTGCCTCTATCAGCGATCCTTACGCTTCCAGTATCATCGTAAATGCGAACCAGCTCATCGCACAGTTTTGTGCCAGCCAGGATGACTATAAAAATATAAATATCAGCAAACTCAAAAGCCTGATCCGGGAAAACGAGGACGGGCTTTTTTCTTATGACGTTACTTCAGAAACGGCCACGGTGGAAGTTCCGGCGGAAGAGGAAAATGCACCACCCAGAAAGGTTACTTTTACCCGCCATACCTACACGGTCAGCTATGCCGGAGATGCCTACTTTGCAGATCACGTCTTTCATCTGACCGATAAGCAGAAAAAAACGGCAGACAGTTATGTGGAAAACCTGACCATGTTCTTTGGCGGCTCCGCTTCCGGTCTTGCCATGGCGGTAGGTGTCAGCGATGAGGTGCTGGCTTACCGGGCTACCATCCAGCAGGTCGCACAGAAATACGGCATGGAAGCTTATGTGGAACTCCTCATGGCAGTCATGATGCAGGAAAGCGGCGGGCGTGGAAGCGATCCCATGCAGGCGGCAGAAGGCGGCTTTAATAAGAAATACCCCCATGTCCCCAACGGCATCACCGATCCTGCTTATTCCATCGAATGTGGGATTCAGGAATTAAAGTATGCACTGGATAAAGCAGGATGTACCGGACCTACCGACCTGGACCGCATCAAGCTGGCGCTTCAGGGTTACAATTACGGCTCCGGCTATATCGACTGGGCAATGGAACGTGACGGCGGTTATACCAAAGAAAACGCCATTGCTTATTCGGATATGATGTGTGCCCGTCCGAACTGGCATTATGACCGGTATGGGGACAAGGAATATGTGGAGCATGTTCTCCGGTATTATCAGATTACCAATACCGGCGGAAGCTATCCGGCAAACGGAATGCAGATTCCGCACTATCTCCAGACCGATTACGGGAACATTCCTTATGGCGGCGGCTCCATCGCATCTTCCGGCTGCGGGCCTACCAGCTTTGCCATGATCGCCAGCTACCTGACCGGGAATACCATTACCCCTCCGGATGCGGTGGCATGGTGCGGGAATTCCTATTACAAGCCGGGAGTTGGAACCTACTGGAGCTACTTTCAGGCTGCAGCCAGTCATTTCGGCTGTGGCAGCGTCACACAGACCAGCAATGCCAATACGGTACTTCAGGCACTCTCCGAAGGCTGTCCGGTCATCTCCTCTCAGCGGGCAGGACTTTTCACCAGCGGCGGACACTTCATCGTACTCCGAGGTGTTACGGCAAACGGCAAGGTACTGGTCAATGATCCCAATGACAGTGACGCAAAGAACTATATTAACCGTGAATTTGATATGATGTCGGAAATCCATGCTACGGCAAATGCCTACTGGATCTTCGACAAAAAATAAAGGAGCCATTATGAACAGAACAAAAGTGATTCTTTCCATTTTTCTGATGCTGTTTCTGCTGCTTGCCGGACTGGTTCTCCCCAGTTTCTGGAAAAGCCAGAAAAAAGAAGCTTCCGGAAACAAAGGCAGGGAACCGGCAAAGGAAACAACAGAAACAAATTCTGATACCCCCATGCCGGAATATCTGGATTTTGATGCTTTAAAAGCATTTTTCTCCGACAGCCAGATTGCTTCTCTCAAAGGGCAGTTTCCTGTCTACCTAAAAGAGTATGTCAAAAAAGAACAGACAAGCATCACCTTCCTGCCGGAAAAAACCAGCTACCCTACCGAAACAACCGTCTGCCTGATGTTTTCACTTTCCGATCAGGATACGCTTCCGGTTACCTACCACACCCCGACGGGTGTGTTTTTATTTGGAGAAGACGGGGTACAGGTCTCTGCAGATACGACTGTTTACGAAAAGCAAACCGATGATTCCCTGCCGTCCCTGACTTCGCAGGACATTGAACACCTGCAGGAAGGCGGGTATCCGGATACTTCTGACAGCCCGGAAGCTCCGGACACAGAATCCGGCAGTGCCTCTGTGCCTTCCGAAGATGCGAAAGATACGAAAAAGGAGGTGCAGCCATGACACAGCCAGAAGAAACACCGGTTTCCTTTATCCCTTCCAACTTCATTGAGAAAGGCAAGATCCTAAACGGAACTTTTGACATCCGCAATGCCATAGAAAGCATTGTTCTTTCCCTGGCAATCGGTATCCCTGTTTTCCACCTGCCGCTGTCCCTGACTGCCCGCATCATCATTCTCTGCATGACCGCACTTCCAGCGGCAATGGTAGCCCTGATTGGAATCGGCGGGGAGAGCATCACTGCCTTTTTGATGAATGCCCTGCGTTTTGTAGTGAACCGCAGGGTAATCTGGAGGTCCGACAGTCTTCCGGAAGGAAAGCCACGCAGGAAACCACGTTTCAAAGAGCCAAAGACAAAGAAACACCGGAAAGCAGAAAAAATGGCAGAGCCTTCCAAAGTAATGGCATCGGCTCCCCCACAGTCTGAACCGGACGCACCAGCTCCGCCAAAAAGTAAAAAAAAAGAACACCGGCAGTTTGATACCTCCACCAAGCGGGGCATCAAAAAACAGGCAAAGGAAGATATCCGTTATCTGAAGTGGGAGCAGAAAGAAGCCAGCCGACAGAAAAAAGAGGCGGCGAAACAGATAAAAATACAGAAAAAAACGGAAGCCCGGAGACGAAAGGAGGAAGAAAAACGGACAGTTTCCGAAAAGCGGGCTGCAAAAAAAGAGCAGAAAAAAAAGGTGGTTTCCAAGGAGGACACCTCATCTGCCACGTCAAAACCCGTTTCCCGGAAAAAGCGAAAGAAAGACCAGACCTTGGAGGATTATCTTCCGGTGGAAAAAATCGCAAACGGAATCGTCTATACCACAGACGGACGGTACGTGAAGATCCTGGAGATTGAACCAATCAACTTTCTGCTTCGAAGTGCCAGGGAACAGCAGGGCATTATCTACAGCTTTATCAGTTACTTAAAGATCAGCCCTGTCAAACTCCAGATCAAGATGATCTCCAAAAAAGCAGACATCAATAAGCATCTGGAGCAGTCCCAGCTGGAGCTGGAGCGGGAAACCGATCCCCACTGTCAGGAACTGCAGCGTGACTACATCCAGTTTGTCCAGAACTTAAGTTCCAGAGAAGCAGTATCCAGACGGTTCTTTCTGATCTTTGAATATGAACCATTCAACGCAAACCGAAAGGAAGAGGAACGGGAAATCCTTGCTGCTCTTGAGACAGCCTCCCAGACCGCCAAAACCTTTCTATACCAGTGCGGGAATGAAGTGGTCTCCCATGACAATGAGGATGAATTTACTACGGATGTTCTCTACACCCTTTTAAACCGTACCCTTTGTACGGAGGTTCCGCTTTCGAACCGGATCAGCACTGTACTGTCCGCCTATACAAAGGAAAATCGCATGGAGGAACTGGATCACATCCGGATCAACGAGTTTCTCGCACCGGAAAGTGTGGATTTCAAGCACTCCCATTATGTACAGATCAATGGGCTTTACCATTCCTACCTGCTTGTGCCGTCTGACGGCTACAAAAACCGGGTAACTCCCGGATGGCTGTCACTCCTTGTCAATGCCGGGGAAGGGATTGATATTGATTTCTTTCTCCAGAAACAGCCAAAGGACAAGATTCAGCAGCGTCTCGGTCAGCAGATCCGTATCAACCGTTCCAAATTAAAGGATGCGTCCGATACCAACACTGATTATGACGATCTGGATTCTGCCATCCGCTCCGGATATTTTCTGAAGCAGGGACTTGCCAACAACGAAGATTTCTATTACATGAATCTTCTCATCACCATTACTGCTTCCACGTTGGAAGAACTGCAGTGGCGGATTCAGGAAATGAAAAAGCTCCTGATCTCGCAGGATATGAACTTACACTCCTGCTACTTTTTACAGGAGCAGGGATTTTTATCCTCTCTGCCGCTGGCAAATCTGGACAAGAAGCTTTTTAAGCTGTCCAAGCGGAACGTACTGACTTCCGGGGCGGCAAGCTGCTATCCCTTCGTCAGCTACAGTATCTGCGATGATAACGGAATCCTCTTTGGGGTAAACAAGCATAACAATTCCCTGGTCATTGCGGATATCTTTGATTCCAGGCAGTACAAGAACAGCAACATCTGTATCTTAGGCTGTTCGGGAGCAGGAAAGACCTTCACCATGCAGACCATGGCACTAAGGATGCGAAGAAAAGGCATCCAGGTGTTCATCATCGCTCCGCTAAAGGGACACGAATTTTACCGGGCTGCAAGGAATGTCGGCGGAGAATTTATCCAGATCTCTCCTGCCAGTAAGAACTGTATCAACATCATGGAAATCCGGAAGGTAGACAATTCTGTAAATGAACTGCTGGACGGACCGACACTGGATGCCTCCGCACTGGCAGGCAAGATCCAAAGGCTTCACATCTTCTTCAGTCTGCTGATCCCGGATATGTCCCATGAGGAGAAGCAGCTTCTGGATGAAGCCCTAATCAAAACCTATGCCAGAAAAGGGATTACACATAAAAATGAATCCCTGACAGATCCGCAGCATCCGGAGCAGTACAAAAAGATGCCCATTCTGGAGGATGTCTACAATGTCCTGCTGGAAAGCGAGGATACCAAACGTCTGGCTCATATCCTGAACCGCCTGGTTCACGGTTCTGCTTCTTCCTTTAACCAGCAGACCAATGTGGACCTGACCAATAAATATACGGTACTGGATATCTCCGAACTGACCGGTTCCAGCGATCTTTTAACGGTCGGCATGTTCGTTGCCCTGGATTATGTCTGGGATAAAGCGAAGGAAAACCGTACCGAAGAGAAAGCCATCTTTGTCGATGAGGTCTGGCAGCTCATCGGTGCATCCAGCAACCGGCTTGCAGCGGAATTCGTACTGGAGATTGCCAAGATCATCCGTGCTTACTCCGGAGCCGGCATCTTTGCCACACAGGATTTAAACGACTTCTTTGCTCTGGATGACGGGAAGTACGGCAAGGGTATCATCAATAACTGCAAGACCAAGATTATCCTGAACATGGAGGATGAAGAGGCACAGCGGGTGAAGACTATCCTGCATCTATCGGAAACAGAAGTAATGAACATCACCCATTTCCAGCGGGGCAACGGTCTGATCTCAACCAACAACAATAACATCACTGTGGAATTTAAGGCTTCCAATCTGGAAAAGGAGCTGATTACCACAGATCGGCAGGAGCTTCTGGAAATCCTTGCGAAACAGAAGAAACAGGCTGTGTAACTTTTGGCAGCACTGACGCTGCCCTTTTCATTTGAACTTCAAGAAGGAGGAGACTTATGTTACAGACATACAAATCCTATACCAGACGGACGCTGGCTATGCTGCTGGCAGTCCTTGTCGCAGTCGGCGCATTGTTTTCCGGCAGTTTTCCGGTTCATGCAGCCGACGGCACCATCAGCTATAAGGCAGGTGCCAATATCCCTTACGGCAGCTATTTTACCTCCCGCATGAGCTTTGACGGGAGCAATACTGCCTACTGCGTGGAACCACTGAAGAAAACACCTTCCTCTGGTTCCTATTCCTATGACCTTTTAAGCCAGAACTCCCCGCTCAGAAAAGCGCTCTACTACTTAAACGGCGGTTACGGCTACGATAAAGTCGTCAAGGATAAATATTTCAGTGGCTGGAGTGATGATAACAGCTATGTCATCGGACATCTGGTTGTCGCTTACATCTATGCCGGTAATTCCGCTGACACCGGAGCTTTCCATGGCGCCCCGCAGTCCTATATTGATAAAGCACTGGAAGTAGCCAGTGCCATTCAGGGACTTCCGAACCCGCCGGAAGGCTTCCGGGCATTCATCGTTCCGGGACAGGGCAGCCAGACCATTGCCGGAAGCTGGTATCAGGTTCCAAACGGCTGGATCGAACTGAAAAAATCTTCTGCCAACGGAAGCGTATCGGACGGGAATCCGAATTACAGCTTAAAGGGTGCTGTGTATGGGATCTATCAGGGTGAGAAGCTCATCCAGAAACTGACCACTGATGAAAACGGGTATGCCAGATCCGGCGAACTGGAGGAAGGCGATTATACCATAAAAGAGCTCTCTGCTTCCAAAGGCTACATTGTAGACACCAAAGCTCACAAAGTCACCGTAAAAGCAGAACAGACTTCTGCTGCAAACGTAACAGATATTCCGCAGAATAATCCCATGAATCTGGTGCTTGAAAAGCTGGATGCCGAAACAAAGAAAGCCTCCCCACAGGGAGCAGCTTCCCTTGCAAACGCAGAATTTACAGTCAAGTTCTATACCGAGCAGTCTGACAGTGATCCTGCGGAAGCTGGAAAGAAACCGGCACGTACCTGGGTATTAAAAACAGATGTTTCCGGAAAGATGCATTTTACCAAAGATTCCTTTGTAAGCGGCGATGCCTTTTACTATACCAGTGATGGCAAGACCGTCTGTCTTCCGCTCGGTACCATAACGGTACAGGAAAGCAAAGCCCCTGCCGGATACCAGCTCAATCCAACTGTCTTCGTACAGAAAATTACAGGTGACGGTAAGCAGGAAATGGTTTCGGTATACCAGTCTTCTACCATAGAAGAATCTGTCATCCGTGGCGGAGTGAAGATCCAGAAACGTGACAGCGAGACCGGAGAAGCAAAACCGCAGGGTTCTGCCACTTTGGAAGGTACTGTCTTTGCGATCACTACGTTAAATGAAAATCCGGTATTAGTAGACGGAACATCCTACACGAAAGATCAGGTTGTCCTTACACTTACTGCCGATAAATCCGGTTCTGCTGCAACTGCAAAAGATGCTCTCCCATTCGGACATTACCGTGTGGATGAAACAACTGCACCTTCCGGTTATCTGAACAGCGGAAAGATCTCTGTAGAATTTGACATCACAGAACAGGGAAAAATCGTGGAACTGACTGCAAAAGACAATTCCATCTCCAATCAGGTCATCCGCGGGGATCTGGAATTTGTCAAGATTGCTGACGGCAGCCAGAACCGTCTGGCAAATGTGCCATTTAAGATCACTTCCAAAACAACAGGCGAAAGCCATGTGATTGTGACAGATGCCAACGGTTATGCCAGCACTTCCTCCAAATGGAACAAACATACCGCAAATACCAACCGGGGTGAGTCTTCGGAAGACGGCATCTGGTTCGGCACCTCCAAACCGGATGATTCCAAAGGCGCTCTCATTTACGATACTTACACTCTGGCGGAACAGCGTTGTGATTCCAACAAAGGCATGGATCTTTTAACCTTTGAAGTCAAGGTTTATAAGGATTCTGTTATGATACAGGTTGGAACTCTGACCGATGATGCCATTGAGATCGGCACGACTGCTCTGGATGCCGAGACCGGTACACACATGAGCCAGCCGGCAAAAGAAGTGACCATTGAAGATGTTGTGGAATACGAAGGACTGAAAAAGGGCCAGAAATACAAACTGACCGGAACCTTAATGGATAAAGAAACCGGGGAACCAATCCTTGTGGATGAAAAACCGGTGATTTCTGAAACTGAATTTACTGCAAAGAAATCCTCCGGCTCCGTCAAAGTAATCTTTACCTTTGATGCAACTTCCTTAAAGGGCAAAACAACCGTTGTCTTCGAGGAATTATATCAGGATGAGATGCAGCTTGCAGTCCATACCGACATCAACGATGAAGACCAGACCATCTATTTCCCGGAAATCAAGACTACTGCGAAAGATGCGGACACGAACTCCAATATTTCCTGTGCAAAGAAAGAAATCACGCTGGTGGATACGGTTTCCTTTAAGGGGCTGGTTCCTAACCAGAAATATGAAGTGACCGGAACTCTGATGGATAAAGAAACAAAGAAACCAGTCGAAGCAGACGGAAAACCGGTGACAGCAAAAGCATCCTTCAAGCCAAAAGAATCCGCTGGTACGGTAGAGGTTACCTTTACCTTTGATGCTAGCTCCTTAAAAGGGAAAACGGTAGTTGTCTTTGAATCCCTGGCTTACAAAGACAAGGAAGTTGCCGTACACGCAGACATTGCGGATGAAGGACAGACTATTTACTTCCCGGAAATCAAAACCACTGCAACAGATGCTGCTTCCGGCACACACTATACAAAACCGGAAAAGGAACTGACGCTTACGGATCTGGTGGAATACGAAAACCTGATCCCAGGCAAAGAGTACAAACTGACAGGCACACTCATGGATGCGGAAACCGAAAAACCGTTCGAGGTGGGCGGAAAGGCTGTGACAGCGGAAACAAGCTTCACACCGGAAGAACTAGGTGGAAGTGTCGAGCTTTCCTTTACCTTTGATGCCTCTGCTCTCTCCGGCAAAACACTCGTTGCCTTTGAAACACTTAGCTATGAAGAACACGAAGTAGCGGTACATGCGGACATCAAGGATGCCAACCAGACCATCTACTTCCCGGAAATCAAAACCACAGCCAAAGACGGCAGTGACGGGGATCAGGATGTCTCTGCTTCCAAGGAAGCGACTATCGTAGATACGGTCACTTATCATGGTCTGATGCCTGGATCTGAGTACAAAGTCATCGGAACCCTGATGAATAAGGAAACCGGAGAGGCTTTGTTAAAAGACGGAAAACCAGTTACCGCTCAGGCAGAATTTAAAGCAGAAAAAGCCAACGGCTCTGTGGAAGTTACCTTTACCTTCGACGCTTCTGCTCTTGCAGGACAGGATGTGGTTGTCTTTGAAAAGCTCTACTATACAGACGGAAAAACCGAGCATGAGATTGCTTCCCATGAGGATCTGAAGGATGAAGGTCAGACCGTACACATGACAGAGCTTCCGAAAGAACCGGAGACGCCTCCGGTAGCTCCGCCTGTAAAGACCGGCGATGAGACGCCGCTTCTCCTGTATGCCGGAATCGCCATAGCTGCACTTGCAGGTGCAAGTGTCCTGGGCATCGTTTACTTCAAACGCAAAAAGAAACATCAGTAACTCATAACGAAGACTCCTGCAGGCAGCTCCCACATGGAACTGCCTGCTTCTTTAGTAGGTGATGAATATGAAACACCCCCACTGCAAGACAGATGCCAAGCACATCCGTCATTTTCTGAACCTCTGTGAAGGGAACTGGCACTCCTGTATCTACGTCTGGTGCCGCACTTGTAACGCACAGGAAAGCTGTGAGAACTCTGGCTTTTTATTCCATCCGGATGAAACGGGAAGCCCCTGCATCCTCCCTCTTTCAGATGCAGCGCTTTTGTTTCCCCGGATACCGGAGCCAACCGAATGTACCGGAAGCATGAGCATTGCTGCTTTTACAGAGCTTTATCTGCCCTATCTGGCCGCTCAGAAGCTGCCTTTAAAGCCATGTCCCATTCCGGCACTGCTCCGGCTTCAGGAGAACCAGCAATATGACTGGTAACAAAAAGTTGCACTTTCAGGCTCTTATACGTACAGGATATGTAAAGAAAGGAGGCACTGCCTATGTTAAACGTAATTTCAATCATCCAATGTATCGATCAGGTCTTTACGAACCTGATATTTATTCCCATGATTTTTGTCCTGTATGTGAAATTCCGTCCGAAAAAGCCATGGACCAGAAGGCGCAGGAACACTTACCTGCTCTGTCTGGTACTGATCAGCTTATTCCTGCTACGGATTTTCTGTGAGAAGTTCATCTTTACACCGGTTAATTATCCACGTTTCACAGACAGCGGCTTATTCCCGCTCATCCGGGCAATTTTCTATCCCGGCATCTGAAAAATGGGGATTCGTGCCATTTAGTCCGAATCTGGGATCAGTATCCGCTTGCGTCCTATGGGAATTCATCACCTGCTTACTTACAATATAAGTATACAGTACGTACCTCTTATCTACGTACACATTAAGTATTCTTTATGTACATGCGAGGTGAAAATAGATGAAAAAGATGAAAAATATCCGCTGCCCTTACTGCGGCGGAACAGCCATATTAAGAGATGCATCCTTTGTCTACGGAGAGCAGTCTCACGGAGGACAGGTTTACGTCTGCTCCCACTATCCATCCTGCAATTCCTATGTAGGGGTACATCCGGGAACCAAGATACCAAAAGGAACGCTCGCCAACCGGGAGCTTCGTCAAAAGCGGATTCAGGCACATCGAATTTTCGATCAGATCTGGCAACAGGGCATCCTCTCCAAACCGGAAGCATATCGCTGGGTGGCAGATAAGTTCTGTCTGACAGATAAGCAGGCTCACATCGGACAGTTCAGCAACTATATGTGCGACCAGCTCATTCGGGAATCCGCAGATGTTTTAAAGAACAACCATATTCCCTTCTGCCTCCGGGCAGCCAGCTGAAAGGCGGTGATTGATGATGACCTTACCGCTAAATAAAAAGCAAAAACAACTGGTGGAAAAATCCATGGATCTGGTTCCAATCATGATTCATTCCATGACTCGCACCGCTACCTATGTAACTGAGGAAGAACAACAGGAATTATGTCAGATTGGATATCTTGCTTTGTGCCGGGCGGCTGTCGGATTTGAGGAAGGAAGATCATTCCAGCCTTATGCCAAAACTATCATCCGTCATGCCATCTTTGATTACTGGCGGAAAATTGCCCGTGACCGCTCCATGCTCTGTTCTCTGGACGAAGCATCATCTGAAGATGAACATCTCCATTATCGTGATTTGTTTTCCTACGAGGATACACAAACAACTCACCCGGAAAAGGACACAAATCAGACATTGCTTCTTGAGCATTTAACCCAGCTTGGCACCGGACAGTCCCCAACTATTCAGAAGGGAATTGTAGCCCTCTATCTGCAACATCAGGGATATACCAGCTTTGAACTGGCAAAACACTACCAAGTACCAGCCAATCGTGTACGGGCATGGCAGAGCAAAGCACGGAAACTATTACAGCAGGATGATGCACTCTATGCACTTCTGACTTAACTTTGAAGGAGGGAACTTTTATGCTGACACTTTATACTGCTGTCGGAACCTTAAAATTTCAAAAAACGACAGGCGGAAAAACCATTCCTCTTGTAATCAACAATAGACAAGAATATGGTCTATCGGATGACGAACTACTACTTTGGAGCTGTCTTGCTTTTCAGATTCTGACGCTCCATGAACTCCAGGATGCCTATACCCTGCGCCAGATTCAGAAAGAAGGTCCGAAGAACTTATCCTTCCAACACTATCTGAACCGACTTTCCTTACGTGGTCTGGTTGTAAGCGGAATTGGATTGACAGGGGTGGATGCCCTATATCGCCTTCTCGGCAGTCTGACCATTATTCCCTTGGAGGATACCTTTCCCATCCGGCTCTTTGGCTGCATTCAGCTTTATCTGGAAGGAAGTATTGGTGCAAAAGAGTTTGGCAGATATTTAAAGAAGAAACCCTCTTCACCGATGGAAGATACCATTCTGAAGCTGGCTGAAAAGGTTTCCCTCACGACCGCTGAGCTTATCACAAGCATGGATCAGAAAAAAGTAATCCACAACGAATCGGATATTATGGATGAGTTATACACAGAACCGGAGACAACTTACCAAACACTTGTGGATGATGTCCAGATTCACCATACCCAGTATCCGGTGCTGCAGGCTATTGCTAATTTGTACCTGAATAAACAAATCACATTTCATACATGTTAAAGGAAGGAACCTTATGCCAAAACCATTTTTCACAAAGCTGGTTGCCATCAGTGCAATCGGCTTTTTCTGTGTACTTTTTGGGTGCATCTTCGGAATCGCCACCCATGACCGGCTCTTTATCCTAATGAGCCTCCTCATCGGAATCTGCAGCATCCTGCGTGCACTCAGTTTCTACCACCTGATCCATACACATGCTTATCTGTCACTGGACGTAAGCTGCACGAAACGGGAACAGACACTCTTCGGGAAAAACCAGCAATATTGGTTTGCCAGTGATAACGGAAAGGAATACGCCTTCTCACTGGAAAAGAATATCAAACTCCTAGAGGGACATCGGTATCGGCTGTACTTCCGGAAACCACAGCAGGGGACAGGGCAATCGATGCCATGTGCCGGAGATTTTCTCGGATATGAAGAACTCACCGATCAACTGCCGGAACTTCCGGATACATCCGTTTAGATAGAAAATGAGCCGCCTGTACTGCATCACCCCTACAGTTCTGGCGGCTCATTTTATTATAAATAACCTCTCTTATTTCTATCAAACAATAGTGTTTGTATCCGCTTCAATGCCATGAGCATTTGCTCCGGAAATGTCTTAGTTAAACTTGAAAGAATTAGATTTTCATTCTCATTACACAAATATTATTAGATAACCAATTCAGAAATATCAATGCTCGTTTTATAGTTTTGTTTTACTCCGCCAGGAGAAGTAATAAAAATCGTAGCGTATTCCCCATTTTCATAAAGGGTAATTTCTTTTATATCTTTTTCTTCATCTTGGTTCGTAGTATCGCAATAAAATTTTATGGTATATTTAGGGTTCATACCTATGCTTTTTTCTGTCTCTTTCCATGATTTTATATTTAAAGCAGAAATAACCTTATCTATATTATGCTTATCATCATACTTTACCAGCAATTCCTTATTTGCGGCATCATATATCTCTATAACTTTTACACCTTTTACATAATTGTCCATATAATCTTTTGCAGTGTCATTCATGCTTTCATTATTGAATTGAATAAAAGCAAATAAACCAACAACCATAAAAACCAAAACCACTATTACACCTTTATACAGAGAATGCTTTTTTATCTTCTTATCAATATCTTTTACCATAGTAGTATCTCCTTTCAATAAAACATCGAGAGATAAATTAAACTCATCGCTGATTTTTATTAACGTATGCAAATCTGGATAGCTCTTCTCATTCTCCCAATTTGAAACTGTCTGTCTTGTTACATCAAACTTTTTAGCAAAAGTTTCCTGTGTCATCCCTTGTTCCTTTCTGATTTTTGCAATCATCTGACCTAATTGCATAGCTTACTCCTCCTTGCAATTTCATTTTATCTAAATTTACTACTATGACAAGCAATTGACTTTTTACATTGATATTTTCGCTTCGCAAATATTCTTTGCTTGCTGATTTTAGGCTGGTTTCGAGCTAAATTCTAAAAAAATAATTCATAGTTTCGTATCCACACCCTATTTCAATTCCATACTTACTATTTCGATTTCATCAATATTTTCAATTCTAAGTAATTTCGTAATCTGATTATTCTTCTTATCAGTAAACCGGACTTTCATCCACTCATCATCCGTATCCAACACCAGACATTTCATTTCTGTACTTCCCACCAACTGTAAAGCATCATCTGATTTTATTTTACACTCCGTATTGACCAATTCATTTATCAATTTTGACATATTATTTTCACCTCGTTGTTTTCTTTCCAATCTTTTCACCGCTACTTCAAGCCTTTTTACCTTCCCAGGATATGAGGAATAACAAAGCAAGACAGCTAATGCAATGAATCCTATCCATTCCATAATCTTACAACCTCCTTCTCTGGTCGATTCTGTCTAATGCACACATTATACTCCATACACATCAAAACAACAATTTATTCTCTGTCTTTTTTCCACTCGTCCAGATATCTGTGCCGGTATTTCAGCTCTGCATACTCTGTGATCCTTTTCATATAGACTGCATCATAAGCTCCGCCTACAGCACCAACCACTGGAATCCCCTGTAAGAACTTTATATAGAGAAGCTCTTTTGACAAAGATCCCGCTGTTTGTTCGATCTGCTCCTTATCCTGATATTCTTCCGGCAGCATTCCGTTTCTGATAAATTCATTTACTTTCCCGTCAATCTCACAAAGTGTATCCCCATAGGATACTGCTCCCCGGATCAATAATAAGATAAAATATTTTTCTTCCCTGCTTTCATAGCTGTATCCATACTGCAGGGCAGTCTCGTAAATATTCTTTAAAATCATTCCTGTAAATACCGGAATATCCGGCAGACCGATTCCCAATACGCCCATCCCGATTCCAGACACACCGGATAGCAGTAAATTCTTTGTTCCTGTATCT
The DNA here is from genome assembly GCF_027682785.1 of Coprococcus sp. AF51-11b1. Lineage (NCBI taxonomy): Bacteria > Bacillati > Bacillota > Clostridia > Lachnospirales > Lachnospiraceae > Coprococcus > Coprococcus sp. AF51-11b1. Next base: position 120,278 of record NZ_JAQCZB010000003.1, read on the forward strand.
CTCGCTTTTTTAGAAAAGGCTCGCAGGGATTTGGAATTCTGCTTTACATCCGCCGTATACTGTCGTACCTGATAGTCCTGCTCCAGTTTTGCCCGCTGATACGTCTTTTCAATAACCCTGGTTCCTTTCTCGAAAATCAGAGCAAATGCCTTCGCAAAAGCAGTATCCAATGTTTCCTGAAGTTTCGGCGGTATCTTTTCCTCCAGTTTTTGATTCAGAATGTTCTCCCTTTTCTCTGAACGCTTCTGAAGGAATCTCTGCTCCTGTACTTCCAGCTTTTCCCACTCTTTCTGAAGCGGCGTCCTTTTATCAAATAATCGCATCTTAATACACCTCCGCACCAAACGGCATCAATGCCAGTTTCGCCAGCTTAAACTGCTGCAAACCAAACGGGATACCGATAATCGTTACACACATAGCTACACCGATTGCCAGATGTTCCAGTGCAAGAGGCAGACCAGATACGATCAGCCAGATGATATTCAAAAGGAACGAACCAGCTCCGCCACCATACTGCACCTCTTTTCCAAAGGGGAAAAAACTAAGCGCCGCAAATTTAAAGCACTGCATCCCTACCGGAATCCCCACAACGGTAATACACCAGAGGCAGCCTGCCAGACACCAGCTTAGCCCGCTAACTGCGCCGCCAAACACGAACCACAACACATTTCCCAGGCATCCCATATGCTACACCTCCACATTCATTCGATTTTTCACATCAGCAAGTATTGTTTCTATCCGGTTGATGGCATCATCCACCTGTTCTCTTGCATCTGCAATCTTACTCTGCACCATGTAATCTGCCACCAGCCCGTCCAAAAAGAAATCCGCAAAGGAAAGGAAACTGCCGATTTCCATGCGCAGATCCAAGGAAACCTGCACATCTCTTAATTCTCTCTGAAAACGCTGAATATCGCTTTTCGCCTGTTCCATCAACGCAGATGCGTCATTCATTTTAGAATGCTTCACAAGGTCACTGATAAAGCCTCCTCCAAGCATATCAAAAATGCCCCAGTTTCTCGCACTTCCCAACTTATCCCTTGCTGCGTAAAGGCTCTGAAGTGCCCGCTCCCCTGCCTGTACTGCTTCCTGCATTTCCCGTTTCATCATTTCGTTACTCATCGTTTATCCTCTCTTTCTTTTTAGCAGCCTATTGCGGCAGATTTTCTATATTTCATAATAAAAAAAGACTCCTATCATGACCTCTGCCACAATAAAAGTCTTGCTATCTTATTTGCTACGGGTATCTCTCGATACCGGTTGTCGGTTACAAAACCACCTCTTTCGAGGCGTTCAGCTACTCCCTTTTTTGCTTGAGATGAATATAACATATTGGAAATAATTTGTCAAATAATAGATTCTTCTTGTCCAAGAAGATTCCTTCTATTCTGGAAACACAATCTCCACACAGAAATCATTCCCTTCTATCCGGGCACTGATTTTTCCTTCCATACGGAGTACCAACTCTTTTGCGATTGATAAGCCGAGGCCACTGGAAGTCTTACTGCGTGCTTCATCCGCTTTATAAAACCGTTCAAACACCTGATCTACATTTATTTTTTCCACATGACATACCTGATTTTTTATCTGTATCCGAATGCTGTTTTCAACTTCTTCCAGTGAAATACTGATTTTCTTCTCCCCATGATCCAGTCCGTTTTTTATGATATTCTGAAGGATTCTCCGGATTCCCTGTTCGTTTCCGTTCATAAACAGCAATTTCTCTGTAATCTGTATCTCCGGTTCAATTCCTCTACCCGTCCACTCATCATAATAGGAAAATATGGTATCTTTCAAAATCTTGTTAATACAGCAAGATGACATTTCCAGATGGAAGGAATCGTTTTTTAGCTTTGTAAAAGTAAATAATTCTTCCAGCATTTCTTTCAGGCTGCCGATTCTCTCCTGTATGATCTTCATATACCGTCTCTGCTCTTCCTGGTCTTCACAGGTTTCCATTAACTGAAAATATCCGTCAAGGGACGTCAAAGGAGTACGGATATCATGTGAGAGATTTGTATATGTATCCGAAATCATCTCCTCTTTCTTCAAGTATTCCTTCTTTTCCCTTCGCTTCAGTTCCAGCCATTCGTTTAAAACATCTGCCAGCTCACCAATGCCTCCCAAATCCATTTCTCTGGTAATCAGCATGTTGCTGTCGTGCTTCATCAGAAACGACAACTGGCGGCAGATGTCTTTCACCTGCCGCTGGTATTTCCAAAATAACATTCCCTGTACCAGTATCACTGCTATCAATAGCACGAACCCTAGTTTTATCATTTAGATATCTCTCTTTCTGAATACCCATCCTGTCAGTAATGTAACCACGATTCCGAACGCCGCCGCAATCACAACTGCCGTCAGGCATTCCTTATTGGTCGGTGACATGGATAAAAGTGCAATCTTTCCTGTCACTGTATATTTCAAAATCTGGAAATTCTCCACGCCTGCCTTCTGGATCAAATGATTGATCACTCCGTATAAAACAATCATGGTATTCATACACAGGCAGATAACAATCGTCATGCTGAACACGTTGCTGTTCAAAACCACCGCAATCGCCATACTGATTAGTACCAGTGCATAATGAAGCAAAATCTGAATACCAAAGTATCTCAGCAGCTCGCTTCCATTCCCCCACTCCAGATATCCGAAATACATCTGCTGTGCAATAATCTGAAGGATAAAATAAATCAGCATGGTAACAGTCGTATACACAAACAACACTGTAGCTTTGGAAAAGATCAGGTTTCTCCGGCTCCTTACCTGTCCGCCGATATTTTTTATATAACCGCTTCCTATATCCGCACTGGAAAACAGCACTGTAAAAATCACCAGAAACAACGCCACAAACTTCGCCTGCAGGTTTGCATAAACCTGATCAAAGACCGTTACTTTTTCTCCCGGCTGTGTCGGCAGGAATACGGACATTCCCATATTGATGGTTTCCGGTTCCACTGTTTCTGCAATACTTTCTGTCTGCTGTTGTTCCGCTTCCTTGTTCATCGTATCAATATCCAGTTTCGACATGGATGTGGAGAAGAATATAGCTGCCGCCATCACAATCCATACCACATACATACTTTTTGTCCGGACCATCCGGTACAGATCCATTTTTATCATATTAAGCATTTTGATTCCCTCCTGTCAGATTCAAGAAATAGGTTTCCAGTTCTTCACTGGTAATGGAAATTCCATTGACCAAAATTCCTTCTTTTGCCAGCTCCATATTGACATTGGCGCTTTCATTCAATCGTTCAAATATGTGGATATGGCTCTTATCTGTAACCTGATAGTTGGTAAATCCCATTCTGTCCAGAATCGGAACCGCCTGCTCCGGATGGACTAACTCTATTTCAATCCGTTCACTGCAGCGTTTCATCAGTTCTTCGCTTGTCAGCTCCTGCAGAAGACTTCCATTATGGATAATTCCATAATCTGTTGCAATCTTAGATAATTCCTCTAAAATATGACTGGATATCAAAATCGTCATATTCCGTTCATCGCGCAGTCTCTGTATGGTGTCACGCACCTCTGCAATTCCCTGGGGATCAAGCCCATTGATTGGTTCATCAAGAACCAGGAGATCCGGCTCCCCGACCAGTGCCAGCCCGATTCCGAGACGCTGCTTCATTCCAAGGGAAAAATGTTTCGTTTTTTTCTTTCCGACACCTTCCAGCCCGACCGTCTCTAAGATATCTTCGATGTATCCCTTTTTCCGAATACCAAACAATTCACATTTTATTTTCAGGTTTGTATATGCATTCATGTTGCCATACAGCCCCGGTGCTTCAATCAGACACCCCACACGAGAACGAATCCTCTCCAGTTCTTTTCCTTTACACCCGAACATCTCAATCTCTCCGGCTGTCGGTCTTGCAAGTCCACTGATCATCTTCAGGCAGGTCGTCTTTCCCGCACCGTTCCGTCCGATAAATCCATAGATAGCACCCTTTTTTATGTGAAGGTTTACTTTATCCACTGCCTTATGATGACCATACTGCTTCGTCAATCCATTTGTACTTAATAACAATTCACTCAATGCTTTCATCTCCTTTTCTTATCTGCTGTTATCATATCGGATAAATCCTAATCAAACGCAAATAAATAGTAAAAAAAGAGTAAAGATTAAGAATGCAGACGGTAGCCGATTCCCCATACGGTATCAATATATTCCTCCTGCGTTACTGCTTTTATCTTTTTCCGGATATTGCTGATATGTACATCCAGTGTCTTTGTCTCTCCCATATAGTGTTCATCCCACGCATATTCAAAAATCTCTTCTTTGCTGAAGACCTGTTTCGGATGCTCCAGTAAAAGCTCCAGAATTGCAAATTCCTGCTTTGTAATTTTGGGAAGCAGCACTCCGGCAATCCGGACTTCAAAGCGCTCACGGTCCAGTTCCAGGTTTTTATATGACACGCTTTTATGTTCCGGCTCCTGCTGCATATGGCGGAGCTGAACCTGAATCCGGGCAAGCACCTCCTGTATCTCAAACGGTTTTGTAATGTAATCATCTGCCCCACTGGTAAGAAGCCCGATTTTTTCATCCAATCCGTCTTTGGCTGTCAGGACAATAACCGGCGTATTGCCCTGTTTCCGGATCTGGGCAAGCACCTCTTCTCCTGAAATTCCCGGAAGCATCAGATCCAATAGAATCAAAGAAAAGCCCGCCTTATCCATCTGGAACAGCATCCTCGCTTCCGTCCCGGAAAAAGCCTGTACCGTCTCATACCCTGCTTTCTGTAATGCCGTATATAAAAGATTATTGATATCCGTATCGTCTTCTACAATCAGAATTCTGTTTTTCTGCTCCATTTTTCTCATCCTTCCATTTTCCGATTTAAACAATATTATATTGCACTTTTATAACTATGTCCAAAATTCTTTTGATATTATCCTTCCACCTCGTCTACATATGCTATATATAGTTCTAATTCTTTTGACATACGCTATATATTGTGGTAATATAATCTTGTATTTAAGTTTTTGTGCTATCCCGTCATGGGAGTCTGGACCATTCCTCCAGAAGCACATGCAGTTTAAGTTTGGAAAATCGTGTCATTATACTGCCGTTTTATACGGTGCTATAATGGCACTTTTTTTATTTTAATCTATTTTAACGCCCGAAGAGGCAGAAAGGAGAATTTTTATGTCAGCAATTTTAACAATTTTAGGGAGGCCCACAAAAGATCCTGAGATGCAGCAAGGGAAAAATTCCGGTACGGAATATGTTTCTCTGGACATTGCAGTTTCACAGCGAGGCCAGGATGGAAAGGAAGAAACCATTTACTATCAGTGCTATTTTAACAAGTTCCTTGCAGAACGCTTAGCAAAAGCAGGCGTAAAGAAAGGAACCGGGCTGATGATCTATGGTGATCTGGAACTTCATCCGTTCATTTATCAGAAAGGAAAGAATGCGGGGCAGGCAAATGCCGGTCCGAGGATCAATGTCAAGGACTGGCACTTTGTACCATCCAACCGTTCTGACAGCAATACCGGACATCCGGGTGCAAACCAGAACAGCCAGCCGAATGGTGGTGCGGCAACGCCCGGTGCAGCCGGCAATGGCAGCTACCCAATGCATGGAAATCCCAATGGCAGCTACCAGAATCAGGCAATGCCTGGCGGCTATCCACAGCAGGGAATGGCTCCAGCTAACGGTGCCTACGCGTCTCCTGCAAATGGCGGACAGTATCAGGCTCCTCCAAACAGAACCGGTCAGCCACAGAGTAGCTACCCGCCGCAGGGCAGTTATACCGGAATGCCAAATTACGGAGGTATGCCGGGCAGTCAGCCAACTGACGGCTTTCAAAATGTGCCGGAACAGATGGCATCCCAGTTGCCCTATTAACTCTCAAGGAACCCTATGTTGAGGAATTGCATTTATCATCTTTGTGATGATGCAGTTCCTCTTTTTCATGTCCGGAAGCGGCGATTTCCCATCCAGCTTCCGGGCTTGTCTAAGAATCATGAATCAGAAAGGAATCAGCTCATGAAAAAATCAAATCGAAAAAAATTCTTACAGTTTGTCGTGCTTGTACTGTTTCTTGCAGCACTTTTCGTACCACAGGATGCCAACCGGCTTCTGATTGCAGGCATTGCCCTGATCGGTATCGGAGTCACGCTGTTCAGTTATCTTCTCCCGCTTTTCACGGAACGCCTGAAAAACAGGGAGCATAAGCTACGAAAACGCCCAGAAAGAACTCGTCATCTGGAAGGAACACCTGATCTGGAAACCATTCTCTGGAGACAGATCAAATTCCAGATTACCGGAAAGCTCAAGGAAGCCTTCCCGGATGCCACATGGGATTTTGTGAAAGAACCACCGCTCTCCCAGATACTGGATGGGGAACCATTACGGATTCGCACACGGAATACCGGAAGTTATAATTTTGCGGAAATTCTCATGGATGCCCGTGGCAGTCTGACGCTTCAGATGATGACCATTGAATCCTTACATAAAAAGGAACCGTCAGAAGGAAATCCGGATTCCAGACCAGCCGTTAATCCCAAATCATGGTATTCCCTGATTGGGAAACCGCTACTGATGGAATTGGTCGGTGACTTACAGGCAAGGGGCTATGAAAAGCTGTTTATCAACGAGCAGGGAGATGTCTATATTCTGAACGGCACTGAACCGGAAGTCCGGGGAAAGCTGGAACATTTCCCGCCCAAAGATTACTGGGGCGAATTGACGGAGATTTTTACTGAAGATGAATTGACCACAGAAGAGACCGAGCAGGCACTGGAACTGTCCTGGATCTCATAAGAAGGAGGAACGAATCATGGCAAATAACATCGTAGCAACCTGGGGGTTCAAACGCAAACTCCCGGAACCATTTGAGGATTATACGGACCATGCAATCTTTGATGACATTGCATCCAAATACTGTACTCAGCCACGGAAAAAATCCACGCTTCATGCAGCTACCCTGCGGGCAGTCCTTGCTTATCTGGAGCTGGAAAACCCGGTTGGCAGTACCCCGCCGGAAAAGCTTGGGGCGGTCGGTACCCAATCCAACAATTTTGTTGTGGCGGAATATCCGAGCAAAACCGGTGATCTTCAGGTGGTTGTCTACAACCAGCTAAACGGAAAGTTTTACGGAGGCTGCTATACTCCTCCGCCGGATGTGGAAAGCACACCGGAAAAATACGAATTTAAAGACTCCAAACAGTCCGGTGCGGCTCTGCTGTTCGCACTGATGCCGGTTTTTCTGGCAGATGAAGAGTGTAATGAAAAGTATCAGGAATTAAAAGCGCACCGGGACAACGGTTATCCCGATCTGGACGCCGCTGCGGAAACAGCAGCCGTTCTCTGCGACAACATTTACCGGAGAACCCGCTATGCATCAGGTCTCCCGACCGGTGGTGTTAAGATTGACCTTCCGGCAAACGGCGTATTGTCGCTGATCAAACCGTTAAATATCCAGAAGGGGGTCTATGCACCAACCGAAGTGCTCCATGGAGACTTTCAGGTGTTACGTCCAGGAAGTGGATTTAAGAAAGCACAGGCAGCCATTTCCAGAGATGATTTTGTTGGGAAATTTATCCTGACCGCATCCCGAAGGCTGTCTCCGGAAGAGGAGGTATCTGTTCCGACATTGGCAGAGTGGTACATCATCCCTCCGGAAATCAAACGGATCTGCGAACACGCAAAACTGACAACGGATACCACACAGCCGATGCGGAATTTTCTTTTACGGGGACCGGCAGGTACCGGAAAGACCGAAGGAGCCAAAGCCATTGCTTCCGCACTTCACCTTCCTTACCGCTGCATTACCTGTTCCGCAAATACAGAGGTATTCGACCTTTTAGGTCAGATTCTTCCGGATGTGGACGGAAAACGCACCCGGCTTCAGCGGCAGTACCCGTCTTTTCAGGAAATCCAGTTAGATCCCTCCGGTGCCTATCAGAAGCTGACCGGAAACTATGATGAAGAAATTTCTGCCGAGGACACCTACCAGAAGCTGATCGATACGATTTTTGATGAAATGCACAGCTATTATAAGGAACACACCTCCGGACAGAACTTCCAGTATGTGGATACGCCTCTAGTCGAAGCCATCCGCTATGGGTATATTCTTGAGATACAGGAGCCTACGGTCATTGCTAATCCCGGTGTACTGGTTGGACTTAACTCCCTTTTAGACCGCTGTAACAGCGTATATCTTCCAAACGGAGAAACCATCCACCGTCATCCGGATACGACCATCGTAATCACCACAAACAATGACTATGCAGGCTGTAAACAGATGAACCAGTCTGTCATTTCCCGAATGAACCTTGTGATTGATCTGGATGAACCGGATGAGGATACACAGGTAGAACGTGCCATGGCTGTTACCGGATGCAAGGATGCAAAAACGGTACGTCTGATGACACGCATTGTCAAATCCATGGCTGTCTACTGCCGGGAAAATCTCATTACAGATGGCTGCTGTGGCATGAGGGAGCTGATTTCCTGGGTGCAGTCCTACATGGTCTGCGGGGATATCCGGGAAGCGGCCCGTTACACGGTGCTTGCCTCTGCCTCTGCCGATGCTGAGAACCGTACGGAAGTGGAAGAAAGCTGTCTGGATACTGTGCTTGCTGCGTAGGACACGCCTATGAGAAAAGCAGCACTCACAGAAGCCCAGATCCGAAAGCATCTGGCAGATAATCTGTCTTATCTCCGGCAAGCCAAAACACCGAAGTTATCACAAAAGGCAGTTGCCAGAATCTTAAATCTTCCCCCGAAAACCATTATGAATTATGAAAATGCAAACTCCTCCCCGATGGCTTATGCCGTCCTTCGCCTTGCTGTGTATTACGGCTGCACGATGGAGGAACTGCTGACAAAAAATCTAAGAAAAGAAAGGAAGAATATCACGTGAATCACAGCCAAAGAAATTTAAAGAAACTAATCCGGGCAAAAGAGGATTCCATTGCGGATGAGGAGTTATTCCTCTCCGCTGCCTATCAGAAGTACCAGACCTCCCTTGCCAGAGCCGTTACCGGACGTTACCGGTATGGACTGCAGGTACTGCTGGACTGGGACATTTCCGAACAGGCAGGCGTTGCATATACCGACAATTATAAGGTACATCTCAACGCAGCGAACCCGATCACCCAGTCTTTCCCCACCCGTTTCTTACGTTCCCAGAGCCTGACAGGGCTCACCGGGCATGAAGTGGGGCACTTACTCTATTCTGATTTCACAGCCCACGCTGTTCATCTGAGGAGTCTGGAAAACGGTTCCTTCTATCCGAAGGAGCCGGAGCTATCCCTTCCAGCTTATCAGACAGCACTGGAGGAGATCAAAGAAGTGTTAGAAGAAAAGGACAAAGCCGGATGCCTGACACTGGCACGATGCGCCGCAACTTTTCAAAACATTCTGGAAGACATCCATATTGAAGACCGTATGTGTGAGGAATTCCACGGCACCTTCCGACAGGGGATTGAACTCAATAACCTGCGTATGTCCGAACAGATTCCTTCCATACAGGAACAAATTGACAAAGAATACCAGCCATTTTCCATCATTGCCAACCTGATCCTTTCCTATTGCCGGACCGGAAACATCAACAATCCCACCGGCTATCAGGGGGATTATCTGGATACCATTTCCGATTGTACCGATCTTCTGGATACGGCAATGGAATCGGAAAAAGGCACTGACCGGATGCTGGTTTCCAATGCGCTCTTAGCCCTGACCTGGAACTATATCCAGCCGCTCATCGAAAAAACACGGGAGGAATTGGAAATGCATGGCGAGGATTCCGCTGCCGATGCTCTGGAAGATCTTCTAGGGGATGAAGTCAGCAGCGGCGCTCCTCTTCCGACCGGAAAAAGCGGTGCCATTCCAAAGAATATCAAACCAGCTTCCCAAAAAGGAAGCGGGAATGATGAGGGCAATGCTCCTTCCGGTCCACGTACCAAAGAGGATGCTATAGAGGAAGCCAAACAGGTGCTTTCGGAAGAAGGCGGGCGCATCGCTCTTACAAAGACCAATACCATTCTGGATGAAAACAACCCCGGCGTCACTTATGTCAGTCAGTATCAGGGCAGCGGCTATGAGCATGCTGCAGAGGATCTGTTCCGGATCTTGAACGATGTGGCTGCAGAAAAGGTGCAGGAAGACTGTCAGACGGAACTGACCGAGGAACTGCAGAAAACAGCCAATGATATTCATTACGGCAATGCCCATGCAGGCATCCATGTTACCATCCATCGCCTGACCAGTGTTTCCGATTACCTGAAGAATGAATACCAGACAGTTGCTCCCCCGCTCCTGCGGGCTTCCAAAAAGCTGCAAAGCACCATCCTGCCGCTTTTGAAAGAAGAACAGCAAGGCGGAAAGCAGAAGAATCTCCTGTTTGGAAAACGTCTGGACTCCCATGCTCTCTATAAGACAGACGGAACCATCTTTACCAGAACCAGACTTCCAGGAGAGGAAAAACGTCTGGCTGTTGCCCTCCTGATTGACGAGAGTGGTTCGATGGGTTGGGGTGACCGGATGACACATGCAAGAAAGACTGCCATTGTCCTTTATGATTTCTGTAAAAGCCTCGGTATCCCTATCACCATTTACGGGCATTCCACGGATGCAGGCGGCGTTGCTCTTTACTCCTATGCAGAATTTGATTCTGTGGACAATGAGGACTGTTACCGGCTGATGGATATGTGCGACCGCAACGGGAACCGGGACGGCGCAGCTCTCCGCTTCGTAGCAGAGCATTTGTGCACACGCCCGGAGCTTCAGAAGCTGCTGATCCTGATTTCTGACGGTCAGCCAGCCGATTACGGCTACAGCGGAACGGAAGCAGAGGCAGATCTGCGGGGCATCAAGAAAGAATACGAAAAACGGGATGTCATCCTGTTTGCGGCTGCCATTGGTGACGATAAGGAAAATATCCGCAGGATTTACAAGGACGGATTCCTGGATATCACGAAACTGGAAGAGCTTCCAAAGAATATGGCACAGCTTGTCAAACAGCATCTCAAATAAAGGAAGGTGAATACTCATGAATGAAACTTATCAAAACCGGATTACCGACCAGATCTGCAAGATCCAGAATGACCGGGCACTCATTGCCTTTTATGACCGGCTCCGCTACGCACCACTCGGCAACTATGCACAGCTACATGCCAAAGGGGAATATCAGGAAAACGGGCATAAAGTACATTCTTTAATCTGCATCACCATTCAGGATTATTCCAACGGTACCGGAGACCGGAATATCATCACCCGTTTCAACCTGGCACCGGAACAGATCCAGTTCCTCTTAACCCGGATCACTTCCGGTTTTCAGGAATTTGAATGGAGCCAGAGCAAGATCTACGGCAATCCCGATCAGAACGGTTATTCCACAGCCCAGATGTTTTATATCTCCAGACATCCCTATGATTCCAAAGGGCAGCCTATGAAAAGCCCATGGAAAATCCAGATTGTAAATGGGAAAGGCATCAAAGCACAGAATAAGAACGGTGGTTCCTACATGCAGCCACGCAGCTTCCAGTCCGAAAAGACGACAGCCATCCAGCTTACCGACATGGATCTGTTCACGCTTCTGAAGCGGACGGATTCCTATATTTCCAACTGGGAAACGGTGATTGCTGCATCACTGATCAATAACGGGAAACGGATGCTGGCAGACCAGCAGAACAGTCAAATGCAACAGACAGCACAGGCTCCGCCTTACGCTGCCTAAATTTTCAGAAGAGAAGCGGTACTTTGCTGCTTCTCCTCTTTTTAAGAAAGGAGACTTTAGTTATGAATATTACACTCATCCGGACTATGGACTCTCAGGGGCGTATCGTCATCCCTGCAGAAATCCGGAAACAAATGAAGCTATCAGACGGCGATGCACTGGAATTAGAAAATGTGGGCACGGAGCTACTTTTACGAAAATGTCCCGCTCGCCTAAATGGAAAAGAAGAAATGTCTTCCTATCTTTCCGTCCTCTACAGTGTCATCCACTGTGGTATCGCAATTTGCAGTGAGAATCACATCCTCGTATCTGCGGGCATCTATCTTCCGGAAGGCACTCCCGTTACAGAAGAACTCGCCGAATTGGTTGTGGGCGGCCAGGAACAGATCTTTGCTGAGAACTGCCCTGTCTACCCGGTATCCAACGCCCGTCAGCCGGTTTGTGCTTTTTTCCCGATTTTAAGGGAATGCAAAGAACCGCTGGCACTTCTTCTCTGTTCCAGAACCGGACAGCACTTATCCGAGATGGAATTGGGATGCGCCAAACTGGTCGCTGCCGTAATTGCAAACAAAATTAAGTAAGGAAAGGAGCGTGAAATCAATGAAGAATACAAATATAACCTTACACACCACCCAAAAGAAAGAATATGTCCTCACCGGAATCCTGTCCCTGCCCCTCCATCTGGGAGAACGGGCGTGGATCTATAGTTATAACCAGACCTTTGCTACCAGTCCGGTGCAGAGTATTCTGGAAGTATCCGAAAACGGTGTGGTATTTGAGACCTGCAACAGTATTTACCGTCTCAGCTACACCCGTGTTCCGATGGAGATGGAGGCGATGTGTGCTTGACAAGAATGGAAGAACTGGAGAGCTGCCTTTCGGGGCTCCTCTCCACCTTAAAGAAGAACCGGGAACATGTGCCTCTGGAAGTGCTGAAGACACAGTATAAGCAGCCGTATGAAGAACTGGTCAGAAACATCAACCTGACCGCTTCTGCCTATGCGAAATCTGTACTGCTCCACCGGCTGGTCCTGAATCCGGATGCGGATGTAGCGGAACAATGTGCCGTCATCAACCAGATGATACAAACTTCCGGGATGCTGAAGAAAATCAGCTCCTGCATGTCCAAAACCTATGATGTAGGACAGATGTATCCTCTGATACTGGAACTACGCCATATGGTCGAACAGGCACTCTGGCCCTACGTGAATCAGGCTACCTGTCTAGTCGCAGATCTGGATGATATAGAAAAAGAACCGATTCTTTATAACCTTTTGACACACGCAGTTTATGAAAATGATACCTGGATTCATCGGGAGATTGACCTACACTGGAAACTGCTGGTACATCTTACTCCCGAACAAAGAGAATCCGTACCACCAGTCAATTATAGTATGAATGGAGGAATTTACCATGAAAGAACAATCATCTAATCCTTGCAAGAAAGTCTCATTTATTTTGACTTATGACCAGTTTGAAGCTGCCTATAACATCTACCGGGAACAATTTATTTCCTGTGACTTCATCCGCCGCTCCTTGGAACGTCTGGAGGAAGGAATCGGACTTTGCAACCTTCCATATGAAACGCTGCATGATGATCCAAACCTTCTTCATGAAGCATACCTGCAGTTTCTCCGACTGGAAGACTGCAATGTAGCTTACAATGACACGCTGGATCAGGTGATTGATGCAATCGAACAACGGCTTGCCACTGGCACCTTATCCCCTGTAAACCTTACGGTTTCCAACCAGAATATGGGTGAAACTTTTGGAACGGAGGTGGATGTGTAATGGCAAATATCTGCTGTGATGATGTAATCTTTTATACAGAAGGAAATCCGGAAGGACTATATGACTTGTGGGAGGATCTGGAAACCTACATCATTCTGAACCAGAATCCTGATTTATGCTGGATTGGCAATTTATTTTCCCACAAGAAAATAGATTCCACCGGAATATCTCTTCGTGGAAATGTCAGCTACATGGAATGGAATGATACGTATATTCTGTTGTCCTTATCAACTGCCTGGTCACCGCTTTACGAATCATATCAGGCAATCGCTGCAGCATATCATCTTTCCTTTGTGATGCAGAGCATGGAGCCTGGAGAACGGATCTACTACAACACAGATGCCGCTCACATTTTCTTTCCTGACCGGTACTGTATCCGCTTATATGAGGAAAGCCTGGTAACTCCATCCGGTATCATCATCGGGGAAAAACTGGAAGACGGAGAACCGTTTGCATCCGAACAGGATGTAATAAATCGGTTTCGGGACTGCGGATATCCGGCAGACACACTAAAAGAATTACGACTTATGCTGGATGAGGATGACATCACCATATTCGAATTTACAAATCCTTATCTTAGCAAGCATACAGAAATCGGAGGAAAATGTGCATGAAACTTTATATCTTAACCAGTTACAACATTATCAGATTTGAAGGAGGAACACCATGACTGATTTGGAACTGGATGTCTGGGATGCATGGCTCAGGGAACGTCAGGAACATCTGGAAGAAACTCTGTCCAATATCTCACCATCGGAAGAACCCTGCCGATATTACCTGCTGACCGGATATCTTCAGGGAATGATCGAAGCCCTTACCATGCTTACAACTGTCGAGGATGGGAAACGCTTCAAGATCAAACTGGAACACTTTCGCCAGAAGCTGCTCCTCTCCGGAGATTACGATGCTGCCGGTAATTATAAACAGGCAACAAAAGAATCTGTTGTTTAAAGACTTCGAGCCGCCCATTTCTGGACGGCTCTTTTTATGCCCGGAACCGGTAGCCTACACCACGTATCGTTTCTATGTAGTGCGGTTCTTCCGGATTTTCTTCTATTTTCTTTCTCAGATTCTTGACTAACCCATAGACACGGTTATCCACTTCTGACTCCGCATCCTCATAAATATGCTGGTAAATCTGTTCTTTTGTAAATACCCAATTGGGGGATGAGACCAGATAAAAAAGCAGGTCATATTCGTATTTGGTAAGATCTATGCGCTTTCCTACCCTTGTCACTTTTCGCTGAAGCTGATCTATTTCTAAATCTCGGAATACTAGCTGCTGTTGCTTTTCAATCTCAACCACCTCTATCGCTCCTTCACAAGCCAGCACAGATTTAATCTTATACAGAATTTCCTCCTCGGAATCAGAAATGGTAAGGATCATCACTTTCCCATGACATCACCTACTTTTCTTAGCATTTTGCTTTCACTCCTCATTAACAATGTTTATCGATTGGTTACATAGATATATGCATCTTCCAAAGTTACGTCACACGCTATACATCCAGTTTCTAACGGCATATTCTCCCCTAACAGTCTTAATCTAATTCCTTCCTCCGTATACTGCTTACTGGAAATATGATATTTTCTTTCTAATTCTCTTGCAAGGCTTTCGTCTTCTGTACAGCATTCCCATACATGCCCTCTTGCCTTATTCAATAATTCCCTCATTGTTCCTGTATACAGGAATCTGCCTTTTTTCATAACCGCAAGCTGATTACAGGTTGCCATCAGATCCTCCACCACATGCGTTGAAAATAATACGGTGCGTTCTTCTGCAAAATCTACCAGTAAATTACGGATACGGATGCGTTCCTCCGGATCGAGCCCTGTTGTTGGTTCATCCACAATTAAAAAATCCGGCTCATGGAGTAATGCCTGCACTAATCCGACTCTTCGCTTCATTCCACCTGAAAGCTGCCGCATTTTCTTTTTCTGATGGTCTGCAAGACTGGTCTTCTCCAGATAGTAATCAATCCTTTTCTTGCTTTCTCTTTTCTCAATTCCAGCCAGATCTCCCATATACTCCAGACATTCTCGAACAGTCAAAGACGGATACAGATCAATTTCCTGTGGCAGATACCCAATCTTTTTCTGTATCTTTTCGTAATTTGCTTCGCAATATAGCGTACCATCTAACAGAACTTTTCCACTTGTGGGTGCAAGCACCGTTGTAAGCACCCGCATCAACGTTGTTTTTCCTGCACCATTTTCACCTAACAGACCAAATATCCCATGTGAGATTTCCAGATCCACATGATCTACCGCTGTCACTCCATTTTTAAATGTTACTGTTAAATCGTCTATTCTTATACTCATAATCTTACCCTCTCTTCTTTAATATCTTAGGAACAAATGCAAGCATCATCCCCGCAAATACCACGCACAGCACCTTCCCGCCAAGCCATCTCCACTCTGTCAGCTTACCGAAATCACAAGTTCCGTAGGAAAATGGTCCCCAGTTTTTCAAAAACTGAGTTGCCTTTCCGGAAATAGAGAAAAACCAGAAAAGCAGCACGACACCCATACCAATCCATCTGTTTCGAACCAGATTGCTGACAGTTACGGAAAGCACACTCCAAAACAAAACAGTTCCGGGAATCGCAATACAATAAATTCCAAACAAGGCACCGCCATCTAATTCTTCTGTCAAATTCACCGGTTTCTGCCAATAAAAGAGTCCATATGCCAACAAACTGATTCCAATCAGATAAGCTACCTGCACAAATAGTCTTTTATAAACTACTCCTGCCTGCTTTTTTAGATTATAAAGGCAGAATACTTCCGAGCGTTTGCTCTGCACTTCCACCAGATAAGTATCTGCACAGAAAACGACTGCCAGAAGCGAAACAGCTCTTTCTACTGCCTGCCCGATTTCATTCGCATATACAACAGGCTGGATTGCACTCAATATCACAACAAAAGCGATTGAATATGCAATTTTATAATATGGCATACATATTTTTACTTCTTTCTTCAATATACTCTCCTCCTTTTCCACATCCACACCGCTATAAACATGAGCAGTATGGATGCTGCCACAAGAAGCAGTTGATTGAGATATACCTGATGTGGCAATTCCGTTTCAAAAAAATTCCCCGGAAATCGAACCATAATAGAGAATGGTCTTGCATGACACTGTCCTTTGCTATCCCATGTCAGCATATTAGAATAAATGATATAAAGAACCAGCGCCGGAACCGCTGGAAGCGGATTCTTAAACAGCAGCGCTGTAACCGCATACACACAGCAGATCATCAGGATGTTCGGCAGGACATACAGGATCGAATTCTGAACAAAATCCAGTATGTTCATAGCAAATCCTGATTTTACTGCCGTGGCGTAACACAAAATGATAAATACGATATTCATAATGACCAGTGCCGCCGTCATAATGAGAAATCCACTGCTTATTTTCCCGGCAATATATTGAAAAGCCGTCATCGGTTTGGTGTGCAGCAATTCATAAGTATTTTTCCTCATATCCTGGAAAAATAAAAACGCCAGCAGAACCGTTGCAAAGAATGCCATATGCAGGCTTGCAAAATCTGTAAATTTTCTTCCGAAATAATAGGAGAATGGATGTTTCTCAAGATTTTCTCTGATATACCGGTTGACTTCCTCCGGGCTTCCCTGATACCATGAAACGTCCTCATACACATAATTGGCACCATTAAAGTGGTATTCCGTTTTCAGATACTGACACGCCTCCGTAATCTTCATCTGTTTCATCTCAGATATCACTGCCTCCGCCTCTACTTCCGACATGCCAAACCCATTCTCTGTGTCCTGAAGTATCTTTACAATCTCTTTCTCCCACAGTTCTCTCTCCTTATCCGGTGTTGCCGGAATACATCCCTCCATAACATCCCCATCGGAGGCCATTTTTACCTTCCTGAAGGTTTCATCCGACTTCACGTAATGAATGGACAGATAGGGTGCAAGTGTCTGGTACATACTGATTAAAACAACAATCAAACCGATCCAGAATATCGGATTTTTAAGATAATTTTTCAGATTCCTTTTTATGATTGCTTTCATAAGTCATCCCGCCTTTCTTTTTTCTACAAACAGCATAGCCTACAAATCACAACAAAAAAACAACAGCCATTTATTTCTGCTGTTGTTCTTCTAATACATAATTTTTAAACACTGCCTCAACTTCCGCACCGCCATCTGCTACATTTTTTATCAGCAGTTTCCCACCATGCCGTTCGCAGTAGATACGGCTGATATACATACCCATTCCAAAATGCTTTAAGTCATCCTGTGGATTCTCATGATAAAACGCCTGTGTCACCCTGTCGATATTTTCCTGAAATCCAATTCCGTCATCCCTGATACTCATTTTCAGATATTGGGGTGTCACTGTCAGCTTCAGCCTAACTTCCTGATTGGCATAGCGGAATGCATTGGACAACAGATTATCCGCTACTTCCATGATGATTTCCGCATCTGCGACCAGAGTTTCCGACTCTCCCACTGCCGTTACCGTGAAGTCCTTTTCTGATTTTTCTTCCATGACTTCTGCCAGCGTTTTTATCTGGCTGATCAACTGCCGGATATCCACCACGGAACAGTTTAATTCCCGTTCTTCCAGTTTCGTCATCTTCCGCATACCATCAATAAAATGGTTCATCCGTTCAATCTGAAGCATACCGCCCCTTAACATCTCCATCATTTTCTCTTGATCAAGCATATCTTCCGGAACAAATTCCAAAAGCATTTCCTGATATCCCCGCATGATTGCAAGCGGCGAGCGGATATCATGGGCAATCGCTGCACGCAGTACCCGCTCATCTTCGATCATCTGCCAAAGTCTACGGTTATTTTCTTCCAACTGCCCACGCATCCTTTCAAATTCCCTGCACAGCATCCCCATCTCGTCCTCGTTCTCATAAGCCATATGAAAATCCAGATCTTCCTCCGCAATCATCTGTGATGCCATCTTCAGTTCCTGAATCGGTCTCTTTAATTTATTTTTGTAAAACAGGCTGACCGCAATTCCACATCCGGCAAAAGAAAAAATCAATACTCCGTACGTCTGAAGGAAATCACAGGTTTCTGAAATATGCCAGTCCATTCTGCTCATTTTACTCTGATTCGGTCTCGGTACCACTACCTCAAAATTTTCATTGCGGTCATTCATTGCCTGATAATACTCGTCCTGATCCACGTACTTCCACCAGACCTCCTCCTGTATCTGCCCGGCAATCTCAATAATTGACACAGAAAGAAAAAAAGTGACAATCAAGCTGAGTATCGTATATAAAACCATTGTCTTTTTCAAGGATAAATTTCTTATCTTTTCCATCGATACCCCATCCCCCATACTGTCTCAATGTATTCTGTCTGCGTATATTCCGCCAGTTTCTTTCTCACTCTCCGGATCAGTTCCGTAACAACACGGCTGTCACCTTCCGCATCATAACCACACACCTTTTCGTATATCCGCTCCCTGTCAAAAACCTGTCCTGGATTCATGGACAAAAACTCAATGATTGCATATTCCAGCTTCGTAAGCTCCAAATCATTTTCACCGATCTGAACCCTCTTTGCTCCATAATCAATACTGAGGTCTCCGTGGAATCTGTATTCAGACTTCCCTTTATGACGCTCCTCACGCTTCAAATGTGCAATAATACGAGCATCCAGTTCTTTCAGACTAAACGGCTTCAGTATATAGTCATCCCCACCGGATAAAAGCCCGTTTACCCTGTCCTGCTCCTCCACTTTTGCCGTCAGGAAGATAATGGGACAAGTTACTTTGCCCCGGATACGTCTGCATACTTCTAATCCGTCTATTTTAGGCATATTGATGTCCAGCAAGATAATATCCGGTTTCTTATGGATTTTTTCCAAAGCATCTGTGCCATCTTCTGCCATCATTACATCATATCGTTTGATTTCAAAATAGTTCTTTAACATCTTTAATAATTCGATGTCATCATCCACGATCAAAATTCTATATGCCACTTTTATCACCTCGTTTTATCAGTATACAACGAAAAAAACAATAAATAAACAACAAGAGAAACACTTCGAGCCGCCCATTGCCGGACGGCTCCTTTTATGCCCGAAAGCGATAACCAACACCACGTATCGTTTCTATGTAGTGCGGTGTTTCCGGATTTTCTTCTATTTTCTTTCTCAAGTTCTTAATCAGACCGTAAATTCGGTTATTCACTTCTGACTCCGCTTCCTCATAGATATGCTGATAGATCTGTTCTTTCGTGAATACCCGATTAGGAGATAACGCAAGATATAGAAGCAGATCATATTCATGTCGGGTAAGCCCCACTGTCTTATCTTCTCTGATTACACAACGCTGAAGCTGGTCTATTTCCAGACTTGGGAATCTCAACTTTTGAATGTTTACATTATCCATAAACTCTACTGTGTTTTCACAGACTAGAACCGATTTAATCTTATTCAGAATTTCTTCCTCGGAATCAGAAAACGTAAGAATCATTACTTTCCCATGGTATCACCTGCTTTTCAACCCTTCCTGATCTTTTTCAAATATCCGGAAATAGTTTATAAACATATCCCGAACGAGTTCACGTGATGTCATTTAATTTCTCTTTTATATAAAGAGGCACAATTACGCAATTTATCAGTAGCCCTCTTTTTTATCCGGATCATAAAATTTCTGCAGTAACAGCCGAAAGTTTCAATAGCTTTATCAGACGTTCGTAATACTATTTCTTCTTTAACCCATATCGACTATAACCTATATATATTAAAGGCAACAGTACAATAAATAATAAGATGTACAGAAACATCAATAACGAAATCTGACGAAATACAAACGAACCAATCTGAAAAAGAATCGGCGTCCTCACTGCATTAAAAATATTAGTCAATACAGTTGGCAGCAAATTGAAAAAAGCATCAAATGCCGGTAATACTCTTGCGATAAACGGCATCATACAAAGCAGGAAAAACGGGATACAAATCGCCAGATTCGGTGTATGCATCTTAACTGTCACCAGCATAGTCAACGCAGCACAAAACATTGTCACGATATACCCGCCCACAAGTATCAGCAAATAATATTCTCCATATGTCATAACATAAATACTGTATGGATCATCAATCTGATACGGCGTGAAAAATCCGCTTGTTCCCATTACTGCAAATGAGATAAGAGACAATACCCCCACTCCGATCCAATAGGTAACCGTTGACACAAGTATTCCCGCAAAAATCTTGTTTTTTATTGCCTTCGTTCTTCCATATTTAGTGGCAAAAAAAACATCCTCTGTTCCCGGGCGGAACTCTCCGGAAAATATACCAGCTACCAAAAAACCTATGATCACTGCCATTAACAGTACATAAGTTTGTGCGTACATTGTCATCGTAGTCCAGGAATCTTTTGCTTCGAACATAAAAGGTATTTCTATCTTTTTATAAACGCTTTCCAGATAACTTCTCTTTTCAGGTGTAGTACCATACTCTTCCACTATTTTCTTCATATTGTCCTGATAGATTGTATAGATATTCTGTAGCTGTTCATCTGAAAGCTGATATACTACACTTTCATTCCATTCTGAATCTGGAGTCATTATGCCAATTACAAAACTATAAATATCATAATATGACTGTACTGTTTTTCCATATTCTGTATTTGGTATTTCATCCGGATATTTGGCAGATATCGTCTTGTAATCATTTATTACTTCGGAAATTTTCTCCGCTGTAAGTTCCCCTTTCCATTGATTGATATTTTCAGCCAGAAGCCGTCCCGATTCAATCCCAGTGTGATTTTGCCCCTCTTCATCCACATAGCGCATACTTCCGATTGCCATACCGGAATAAATAATCGTCACCACAAGCACTGCCGCAAGCAAAACCTGATTAACCCGCTTAGAAAAGATCTTTTTCAACTCATATTTGAACATCATCTTTATCACCTGCCTTTTCTCCAAAATACAGAAGAAATGCATCCTCCAGTGTTGTCTCCACCTGTACTGCATTCCTTGCCGGCGGCGTCTTTGAAAGGACTCTTAGTTCCACTCCGTCGGCAACTGTCCTTACATTTCCAGTCAGATATTTCTTCATATAATTATTCAGTTCCCTTTTAGGAACAGTACAATTCCATACTGACATATCCATAGACAAAATAATCTCATCCGATGTTCCTGTATAGAAAAATTTTCCTTCTTTCATCAATATGATTTCATTTGCCACGTATTCGACATCTGACACAATGTGGGTAGACAGCAGGACAAGGCGGTCTTCCGACAATTCACTGACCAGATTTCGGAACCGGATTCTCTCATTCGGATCAAGACCGGCGGTTGGCTCATCCAATACTAATATCCGCGGATCATTCAACATCGCCTGAGCAATTCCGACTCTCCGGATCATTCCCCCTGATAAAGTGCGCATCTTTTTTTTTCGCTTTTCAGCCATCCCGACCTGCTCTAGCAGTTTTAAAGCCCTTTTCTTTGCCACGATGGGACGGAGTCCTTTGATGGATGCAATATACATCATGTAGTCATACACTGAAAGATCCGGATAAAACCCGTAATTCTGCGGCAGATAACCGAGTATCCCTCTATAAGATGCTCCCAAACTGAAGATATCCTTTCCATTCCACAAGATTTCTCCGCTTGTCGGATTTATCGCTGTACACAGCATCCGCATCAAAGTGGTTTTCCCCGCTCCGTTTACTCCCAATAACCCATATACACCTTTCTCCATAGAATGTGTTACGTGATCTACTGCATGTACATCTCCATAAGCTTTTGTTACATTTTTAAATTGCAGTTCCACTCGACTTCACCTCCCAGTTTATTTCGCAGTTACATTGCGATTTGTGAACACAAAAGATCAGATAACCAAACGATATGATCAGCAAGCCAACCCAGATCGGTACCGAAATTTTCTGATAAATAGAATCTGTGGACACAATCAGCGTCCAAATCAGTATGCAGGATATACTTAGAAAAACAGCAATATGCTCCATATCATTCCATTTGCTATACAATAGTCGGAAACAGATACAACAGGAAACATTAAGCGGCACTAGAAAATCTATGATGATCCGGTATGCCGAAATCTGTAGTGTATAAACTGAAATACTGAAAAAAGCTGTAATCATAACCAGATCCACTGCTGCAAATAGCAATGTCCTTGCAGCACAGATCTGGCGCAGTGAATAGAATGCCGTTTTTTCGATCTCGACTGCAGAAAATCTCCGGTTCTTCCAGATTTCAGGTACGATCATCACAGAAAACATCACCGACATAGCCCCCAGTGTCCGCTCTGTATTTGCTCCTCCATCTGAGTCCGCCAGCAGAATCCAAAGCAGAAACAGGATTCCTCCCTGCAGGGCCCACCATCTTTTCTTGATAAATTTGAACTGCTCAAATAAAAATTCGAAATATGACGCCCGTCTGTTATCCTGACGGCTCACAATGTCTGAACACCGTTCCATTACTGTGCAAACTGCCGTTTCCTGTATATATTCCTTCTGTATCAAGGATTTATACTCCTTGATTTTTCTCTGATACTGCTTCAATCTCTTCCCTCCTCCAACTGTTTTGACAGTAATTCTTTTGCTTTCGAAACACGATATTTTACAAGTGATAATTTTATATGTAATAAATCAGAAATTTCTTTTTGTTTTAACCCCTGAAAGAAAAACAAGATTGCCGTCTCTTTTATTTCTTCCGGAAGCAGATCCAACGCCCGTTCTACATCAAGCCGGATTTCTATTTCTGTCAGATTATCCTTTTCTATATCCGGCAACTGATCCAATAATATTTCCTTCTTTTTTTTATAGTAGTTTTTAATGATATTTCCCGCTATGCTGTATAGATAGCTCTTCGCCTTTCCTATTTCAGCTCCGCTCATCAGCGCTCCGAAAAACCTCACAAAAGTTTCTTGTACCATATCTTCTGCACATTCTTGATTGTGGATGTGCAGAAAGCAATATTGATAGATAAAAGAATAATATTTTTCAACAAACTGATTACCTGCATGGTTGTTGCCGTTTCTGATTTTCTGTAGTAATAAGAAGTCAGAAGTCATCTCATTCCTCCTTCCTCATTTGCCCCCTATATTTTACCCTCCTATATACTAAGACACCTAACAAGCATAAAAAGTTAGTTAAAGATAAATTATTTTTTAATTTTTATTTTAGAGTCTCGATATACTCCTCCAGACACAATCCTTTTTTCTGCATTTCCAGGGCAGCATCCACCCCTACATACCTATAATGCCAGGGTTCATTGTTCACTCCTGTAATTTCTATCTTATTATCAGGATACCTTTTAATAAAACCATATTTATATGCATTATTGGCAAGCCATGTATAAACAGCATCCGAAGAACACTTGGACGTATCCGCATTGATATCAACGGCTATCCCAAGTTCATGCTCACTTGTTCCAGGTTCGGCAACATATTCTTTCGCAAGTTTTTTTGCCTCCCCACGTGAATAGCCTTCATCCTGATACTGCTGAATTCTCTCATTCATAATATCTTTCTGATCCTGAGTTGTCCTGTACCCTTCCCTTACAAATAATTCAAGTCCCTCAGCTCTGGCATCATCAAACATCTGCTGAAGCTGAGGATAGATTCTCGAATCCACTTTTTCTCCGTTTGATAATTCTGTGAGTTCTACCTCATAATTACGGGGAACACAATAATCGTCATTTACAAGAATCAAGTTCCATCCAAAAGAAGTATCAGCTTCCCTTCTAAATAGATTGAAACTGTTAATCATCGGAATTTCACCCTGAATCGCCATATACGAAACAGCCCGCAAAAGCACAAATCCCAATATAAACACTAAAGCAACCACAGCGATTTGCTTCAAAAGTCTCTTTCGCCTGGTATACCGTTTATAACTTCTCATGTTTATCACCTTCAATCTGCTTTCAAATTTAATAATCTATATTTTATGACAATTCAGCATATAGAAAAGTTAGTTATTCGTGAAAATTATTTTTAAATTTAGAACTTGCATAACCACTACGATGTAAAAACAGTTTAGAGGCATTTATGACAGAGATTGATTTTATCTGGTTTTCGACTTTCTCCACGAAAGTGGCAAAAAATACCTGGCTACGAATTCCTTCGCTTAGGGCAAATCTGAAATCCTGAACGCTTTTATTCCTGTAGCCGACAAATTTGTCATCAACATAAGGCAAAAGCTTCATTGAGGAATCTATTTCATTTGACATATACTACATCTAGTGTTATACTGTTCTTATATCAATTATTTGTGTCAATCCGGAAAGGATTTATCACACGCAGTTTAGGTTTGAAACGTAGTCAGGAGTTTTCCTATGCCCAACAAGCAGCAGGGACTTCTGGCTTTTTTTATTTTGCAGGAAACTGCATCTATTTTGAGAATGAACATAAGCGTCATTCTCTTTTTTTATGCCTGAACGCAGGGAAAGGAGGATTACGGAAACAAATGATTCCGGAACTGGCACGCCACAAAAGAAAGGAGACTCTATGTCAGTCAAAAGAATTAAGAATCTTGTAAAACAACTCAATGAATACCGTCATGCCTACTACAATCAGGATGCCCCTCTGGTATCTGATGCCGAGTATGACCGACTCTTTGACGAACTGAAGGAACTGGAGGAACAGACTGGTTTCATCCTGTCAAATTCTCCGACACAGACGGTTGGATATTATCCGGTCAGTGAACTTGCCAAAGTCACCCATCCGATTCCACTGCTCTCGCTTGAGAAAACAAAACTGATTTCAGAGCTTTTAGATTTCATGAAAGGACAGGAAGTTCTCTTTATGCTGAAACTGGACGGTTTGACTACCAAACTCATTTACGAAGATGGCAGACTGATTCAGGCTTCTACCCGTGGAGATGGTGAAGTGGGGGAAGATATTACACACAATATCCCGGCATTTTTAAATGTACCGCTTACCATTCCACACAAAGAACGTCTGGTCATTACCGGTGAGTCTTTTATACCAACCAATGATTTTGAACGTCTGAAAGATACTCTGCGTGATGGAAATGGAAAACCTTATAAAAACGGACGTAATTTTGCTTCCGGATCAGTACGAAGTCTTGATCCGAA
The DNA here is from genome assembly GCF_027682785.1 of Coprococcus sp. AF51-11b1. Taxonomy (NCBI): domain Bacteria; kingdom Bacillati; phylum Bacillota; class Clostridia; order Lachnospirales; family Lachnospiraceae; genus Coprococcus; species Coprococcus sp. AF51-11b1. The sequence continues at coordinate 145,830 of NZ_JAQCZB010000003.1, forward strand.
GAACTGTATCGGACGTTGTGTTCGCTTTCTTCCGTTCAATGTATTAGAAGGAATGGAGGATGTTCCCTTCCCGGACAGCAGAGCCTGCAAATTAGAAGGTTTAACACACCTGGACTTTGGTTACTGCCCGTTTTTCTCAATTTCAGGAACCGGACTTTCAAAAGAATATGCGGAGAAATTCATTCAGGAATTGGTATCCACAGCAGCAAATTTACATCTTCCTATCGATGGCATTGTCATGATTTTTGACAGTCTCAGCTACTCCAAAAGCTGCGGAAAAACCGGACACCACTATAAGGACGGCCTCGCCTATAAGTTTGAGGATGATACCTACGAAACTTTCTTGCGTGAAATTGAATGGACACCGACCAGATTCGGAGAGATTGCTCCGGTCGGCATCTTCGATACCGTGGAGATTGACGGCTGTGATGTTTCCAGAGCTTCCCTTCATAATCTGACCTTTATCAAAAATCTGGAGCTTGTACCCGGATGCCGGATTCTTGTTTCCAAACGAAACATGATCATCCCACATATAGAGGATAATCTGGATCGTGGAAGGTATACCGACATCACGCCTCCGGTCTGCCCTTGCTGTGGTTCCAAAACCAGAACCTACAGCCGTAAGACCAGCGACGGTCGCACCGTAGAAACTCTGCATTGTGATAATCCGCAGTGCGACAGCCAGATCACAAGAAGGTTTGTCCATTTTGCCAGCAAGAAGGCAATGAACATCGAAGGACTGTCAGAAGCCACTTTAGAAAAATTCCTGAATCTGGGCTATCTGCACTCTTTTCAGGACATCTATCATCTGGAGGAACACCGGGAAGATATTGTGGCACTGGACGGATATGGTGAGAAATCTTTCGACCGCTTGTGGGAATCCATCAACGCCAGCCGGAGGACCAGCTTTGTCCGCTATCTGGTTTCCATGGATATTCCTATGATCGGCAGAACCAAAAGCCGGATTCTGGACACCGTATTTTCCGGAAATTTAACTGCATTTGAACAGGCGGCTGTCGGAGATTACGACTTCACTCAGTTAGAGGATTTTGGCGAAATCTTAAATCACAACATCCATTCCTGGTTTGCAGATGAAGCAAATCTTGATTTATGGAAAAACTTACAGAACGAATTCACATTTGAACAAAGAAAGGAAGAGACCATTATGACAAAAGAAAACAAATTTACAGGATGTACCATCGTAGCAACAGGGAAACTGGAGCATTTTACCAGAGACGGTATCAACGATAAGATTCTGGAGCTTGGTGCCAAACCTGGCAGCTCTGTAACAAAGAAAACCGATTACCTGATCTGCGGGGAAAAAGCCGGCAGCAAACTGGCAAAAGCCCAGAGCCTTGGTATTCCAATTCTTACAGAAGCTGAATTTTTGGAGATGATTGCATAACCATCTCTGCAATAGATGAGAATTATTTTGAGGTGTGGCTGAAAGGCCGCACCTCTTTTACAAAGGAGGAATTTATAATGAATCAAACAAATACAAGCAAGCGCATACCTACACAGATCAATGAATTTCGGGGAGATTATGCTTTTCTAAGCAATTTCTATCCGGCACCGGTCTCTTACATGGGACAAACCTATGCAAATAATGAAGCTGCTTTTCAAGCGCAGAAAACACTCTCTGCGAGAGAGCAACGCAAATTCTGTATTTTTCGGATGCATAATCCTTCTGATGCAAAGAAACTCGGCAGAGATCTTACATTACGCCCGGACTGGGAAAAAGTGAAAGTCCGGCTCATGTATGAAATCTGCATGTGCAAATTCATGCAGAACCCGGAACTCCGGGATAAACTTCTTGCAACCGGAGAGTCCACACTTATTGAAGGAAACAACTGGGGTGACTATTTCTGGGGCAAAGTCAATAACTGCGGAGAAAACCAGTTAGGAATCATCCTGATGGATGTACGTGCGAAGCTGCAGTGGAATGCAGAAACAGCGCCCAATAATATACCTCAATGTCTGCAATAAAGGAAAGGATGGTCTAATAGAATGAATGAAAATGCAAAAACAAAATTAGTGCTTGAGTATACTGGCATGGATGATTTTTCCTGTCCGGTATATAAGGACCAATTCGGAAAGTTGTGGAAGGATATTGACCTTGGCAAAGAGCCTGAACCGAATCTTTATTCTTTATCTTTTAACCATATTGATGGAGAACCTTCCCATCCCATACAGCAGGAGTACACATTTCATCCGGCTCCGTATCAAAGAAGTTCCTATGAATTCGAGTACCGGATGTTAAGTAAATTACAGTCTGACTGTGAATACTATCTGGGCTACGGAAATCGCAGTCCGTCTATCCTATGCAATCATAGCGTTCAAAACCATATTGCCCGTATGAAAGAATTATGGAATGGTTTTCCCACAGATCAGAAACCGGAATGGCTGACCTGGGAACAGCTTCTTCAGTACGAAAAAGTAATGACAGAAACCGGAATACCCGTGAAGAACTGCTCAGACTAGACAATTCATCATTTATCAGAAATTACCCTCTATATTATCCATTCATATTTTGATATAATAGGAACAGTTGAAAGAAAGGAGCATTTCCCATGTATCTGAAAAGAAAAGTTTACGATCAGCTTCTGGATTGGAAAAACGATACCGTCCACAGCACCTTGGAAGTGAATGGTGCCAGACAGGTCGGAAAAACATATATTATCAATAAATTTGCGGATGAGAACTTCAGGCACAAGATCTACATTAACCTGTTTGATTTGTCCGGCAAACAATTTATGGAATGTTACAAAAAAGCCACAGACTGGACTCCCGGTACAAAACGACCGGAGCAGCCGCTTCACGATGCTTTTAAACTCTTCGATCCGGATTTTGAAGATACCAACGATACAGTCATCATTATTGATGAAATTCAGGAATCCTCAGAGATATTCAACCGTATCCGAGAATTTACCCGCTATTTTCAAGCGCATTTCATTGTAACTGGAAGTTATCTGGGACGTGTACTGGAACCGGAATTCAAATTCTCCAGTGGAGATATTACCAGTATCCGTATTTATACCCTTTCCTTTAAAGAGTTTTTGGAAGCATTGGATGACCAGCTTTTTCAGAAATATCTATCACTTCCACTGGATCATGCAGATGACACCGTACCGGAACTATATGACGAATTAAAGAATGTTTACGACATCTATAGACAGATTGGCGGCTATCCAAAGGTTGTGGAAACATACCTTAACACAAAAGACGTGGAAGCAGCTCAAAAAGAGCTTGTTAGAATCATCCGCATTTTCTTAAACGAATCTATGCGGTACTTTGATGACATCACAGATATTAGTGTTTTTACCAACATCTTTTTAAGCATCTGCCGTATTCTGCTTCGTGAAAAGAAAGGATTAGATGAGGACAGTATAAGTGAAGAACTGCAAAAGCTCGTTACAAAGAATTACTCCAGTAATCTTTCTAAAGCAACCTGCTATCGTGCTATCAACTGGCTTTATCATTCTGGAATCATCGGTTTCTGTGGCAAAATCACAGAACTGGACATCCTGAATTTCAAACCGGGAAGCCGCTGCTTCTTCATGGATCTTGGAGTTGCATATTATTATCTCTCCAGAACTGGTGCTACTGTATCAACTATGGATGGCTCATTGAACGAAAACTATGTTTACATTAACTTGTCCAAACGCCAGGAATTCCCGGAAGAAATTATCTTTGAGACACCGGCTTTTGCTACTTATAAAGGTGGTGAAATTGATTTTGTAGCTCAGACATTGAAAACTCACATCCGCTATCTGATTGAAGTTAAAGCCGGTAAGGGAACTGCATCTACTGCCTTGAAGGCATTGGAACAGGGGAAGGCCAATAAACTACTATATCTGAAAGGTGATACCAAAGGCGGAACCGCTGGGAATGTACAAACACTTCCTATCTATCTGCTAGAACAATATCATTTTTAATCAAAGAAAGAATACTTCGAGCCGCCCATAAGGACGGCTCTTTTCATCTATATTCTTGTATATTTATTTTACTAACAGCGCATCATTCTTTGAAAGAAGATATATACAGTATTGATTCATACTGATGCCTTCTTTTTTTGAGTGTTCCGCCAGATCCCGGTGTAAGCTGCGTGGCATCCTTATTTTAAACTGTCCCGAATACTCTTCCAGGCTTCCCGGTTCGTGAATCTCAATCCCTTCTTCCAGTGCAGCTTCTAACCATGCTTTTTTTGCATCCGCTGCATTTTCAACTGCCCTTTCTATCGTCTCTCCACAGGTGATGCATCCCGGCAGTTCCGGATAAGAAACCACAAATCCACCTTCATCCTTATCTTCCACAATTTCCATGCGATAGGACATTGCCAAATAATCATTCAGTGTCTTCATCGTTTTTCGCCTCACTTTCTACAATCTGCTTTACCATTTCAACATAAATTTTCTTGATTGGTTCGTGTTTCGGTATTGTTATCGGCTGGCATCCCGCTTTACGGAATGTATAATGGCTGCTCCCACTTCTCGGAGCATTTATCTCATATCCATAACTTTCTAATACTTTTCTTAATTCATCAAAACGAAGGTCTTTCGATAATGAGCAAATTCTTGTCAATAGTTTATCCCATTTCGACATCTTTAATGCCTCCTATCTATAGTATATGTGGTGTCATATGTGGTGTCAATCTGTTTTTCATCTTTCTTGGTCAAATAAGGGATGTAGCTCTTTCTTAGCATCCGCTACAAATGCTTCTTTCCTCGCACTTACCATATATATCTTCCAGAGCATCAAATGCAGGATTTCCGCATCCACCACACTGCATTTCTTTTGAACCATGCGGACAAACGGGCAGATTACTGTATCTGACAGCTTTTCCCCTTTAAGCAGCAGCTCCCCATCCGTTCCATATACTTCATACAGACATTCCAGAATACTCCCCAGATCTGTCACAAATCGGAAGGCGGGCTTTACATATTTCTTTTTGGCTTCCATCATCTATCTCCTCTACATCCGAACAGTCAGCCCGCCGAGGCGTGTCTTCGAAAGTCCCACAAGATACCAGTTCTCGTCCATTTCAATCCGAACCGGAATCCATACATCCCTTACCTTCACATCAAAGCAGTCTCCACAATGCAGTCCCCCATAATAGGATTCAATACCAAACCGGATATCATATCTTCCCATAGATGGATCATAAATCAAAGTACCTATTCTTTTTTCACTCATATTGCTTTCCTCCTGAAATTCTTTGTTCTATATAAGTAATAGGGCTTTCATTCTAGGTATTGGAAAGTTCCGGATATTTTTCATAAAAAGTTTTACGATACCGGTAAAAAGTCGAGTGTGTCATTCCCAGACTCTTCCGAAGCTGCGTCGGTGTCATTTTTCCGGAAATAACGCTCTGGAAGTTCTCGTCAAAGGTTTCCTGCTTCATCACGCTTGGTCTTCCATAATCATCCCATTCACCCCGCAATTTCTTCGCTTCTATACCTTCCCGCTGTCGCTTCTCCTTTTTCTCCAGCTCTGCCTGCGCCATAGAAGCATAAAGCTCCAGCATCATGTTATTGATTGTTTCCAGCATCATCCTTGCCATCGCATTATCCATCACAGATAAGTCCATAAGCGTAGTCGGCAGTTCCAAAACCATAAGCCGCACTCCCATGTCCTTGATCCGCTGGATCTGCTGCATGGTGTCATGCTTGTTTCTCCCCAGTCTGTCCAATTCTGTAACAATCAAAATATCTCCCAGCCGCAGGACATCCTCCACTAAAACGGTATATCTCGGACGATTAAAATTCTTCCCTGTCTCCTGATCCGTAAAAATATTCGTAAGTGCCATCTCATGCTCGTTACAGTACCGCTCAATTTCCTGTATGCCACGATCAAGATGCTGCTCCTTTGTACTGGTGCGGTGATATCCATATATCTGCATCCACATTTCTCCTTTCCCTGTCCCAAAATATCCACACTTTTGTTGGCATATCTCAAAACTGTGTGTGTAACCTTTTTAAGATATAATCCCCCTTTCCGGAACGTACTTCTAAAATGTATACATTTTGGGATATGTTTCTTTTCTATTTCTGTACGTACCAGAGCCGAAAAGTGCAACAAATATGACAAAAAACTCCCAGAGGATGTTACTCCCCTGAGAGTGGTTGAAACTTATAGCCCACACCTCGGACGGTGCGGATGTAATTCCAGTTCCGTGAATCTACTTTTAACTTTTTACGAAGCTGGCTAATGCAGCACATAACCGCATTAGCACAGTCAATCGGTTCTTCCTTCCAGACATTACGATAAATCTCCTCGTGAGAGAATACCCAGCCAGGATGTTCTGTTAGATATTTTAGTACCGTAAATTCTTTCAGACTCAATTCAATCTTTTGATCATTCATAAAAACAGTATGACAGCGAATATCTATCTGTAGGTTTTTGTCTTTGTAATGCAATTTACTTTCCTCCTAATCTGTTTCACCTTATCACAGCTAATCTAAAATGCTATTATTAGACTGCCAAAACTCAAATTCAAAACCAGAGCAATGCTTTACCTGCAAATAGTCTGGTAATAGACCAGTAGAATCGCAATAGCTGCAAGAGCCAGAAACGGCAAACACATAATTACCGGGGCAGAGTGAAGTGATAAATAAGAACCACTGATTTTTTAGCATTTCAGCCGGATATACAAGCCATCCCCATAGATTGGTGACCGTTACTGTTAAAATTACAGCACTGCCTATATATGTGGCAGCTCCTTTCCGGGTAAAGTTAAAGTCGCAGACCTTTACGACCTACGGCTTAATAGTACGAAAAGACATTAACTTTTCTGTAAAAGAATTTGATGTACTTTATATGCTATATTCTAATCCAGGGATGGCTTTTACTAAACAACAGATTTATGAAGCAGTTTGGCATGAAAAAGCAAATGGTTATTTCCACGCCGTGGAAAACACTATTTTTCAAATACGCAAGAAGATAAAAAAGTATTCCAGCGACAAGAATTACATAAAAACAGTAGTTGGATATGGGTATAAATTTGAAGTTTAATCTGCAGGATATAAGGAGCACCGGGTTTGAGGGAGATTCCCCACTAAGAAAATTTCTATGTTCTGGCTACAAAGCCGGAACATAGGTCGGCATCCATCCCTGTTTCTTCCCAATCCTGCAGACCTAATAAGAAATCAGCTAGTGACTTCTTCATCAAAAGTCTTTTTTTAGAGAAATAATCCATTTTTCAATAGCATCCGCCAAAACTATCTGCTGTTGCAATACTGCCATACCAGTCTTAGGGATTTCCGGATCATTCTCTTTCTCTCGAAGATTTTCCTCCAGATAAGTTTTTAATATTTCAATATTTTCCTCAATACTGGCAATACATGATTGTTGACTTTCAGGCGGTAACTTATCCAAATTTACAATTACTGCATTAAAATCTAAAAAAAAGTGAATGGGTTTAGAGGCTGTTTCCATCATAAGCTTTACAAATTCTTTTTCGCCTTCATCTGTTAATGAATAAACTGCTTTTTCAGGCATCTTACCTTCTTTCACAATTTCTCCTTTAATGAAGCCTTTTTCCTCCAACTGAATTGCTTTTTTGTAAATGGATGGTGTACTGATTTTTACCCATTTTGATATATTACGATATTCCACTAATTTTTGAATATCATAGGCTCCCATCGGTTCCTTTTTCAATATTCCTAACACAATTAAATCTATTGTAGCCATAGTTCACCCACTTTCTATATCCACGAAAGCTATAAAATACTTACGGTTATATATACTGTAATTTATAGTATTTGATTTTATACCTCTTGTCAAGGAAATTGCAGGATACACGCTTGACAACTACTATAAATTATAGTAGTATTCTCTCACGTAGTATACTATAATTTATACTACTATAATTTATATTCTTAATTGAAAGGAGTATTTGAAATGAACAAGAATAACAACAAAATGGATTTATTAGGAAATGCACCTGTTCCCCAAGCACTAATGGCTCTTGGTATACCGATAATGATTGGTATGCTTATTAACGCTCTCTACAATTTGGTGGATGCTTATTTCATAGGAGGACTTGGCGAGAGTCAAATGGGTGCAATTTCCATTGCGTTTCCTTTAGGACAAGTAGTTGTTGGTTTAGGTCTGATGTTTGGCAATGGTGCCGCCTCCTACTTATCAAGACTTTTAGGGCGAGGAGATAGGGAAGCTGCAAGTAAAGTCGCCAGTACTGCATTATACAGCAGTGTTTGTATTGGCGCAGTTATTATTATCGGAACTGCAATTTTTTTGAAACCTATTTTAACCATGTTAGGTGCAACAGACACGATTATGCCATACGCCCTTTCTTATGGAAGAATCTATGTTATTTCATGTATTTTCAATGTATTTAATGTAACGATGAACAATATCGTTGCAAGTGAAGGCGCCGCAAAAACAACTATGTGTGCATTATTATTAGGAGCTGTATTGAATATTGGTTTAGATCCTATTTTCATCTATACTCTCGACATGGGGGTTGCTGGTGCGGCAATCGCTACAGCAATTTCTCAAATGGCTTCTACTCTTGTATATTTAATTTATGCATTACAGAAAAAAAGCGCTTTTACATTTTCCATTAAGGAATTTTGTCCTTCTAAGCAGATCATAACTGAAATTCTGAAAATCGGTATACCCACATTGACTTTCCAGCTTCTTACAAGCCTTTCTATCGCATTCATAAACCGGGAAGCTAATATCTATGGAGATGCTGTTATCGCCGGAATGGGCGCTGTTACAAGAATCACTTCAATGGGAACTCTGGTTGTGTTCGGCTTCTTAAAAGGTTTCCAACCAATTGCCGGCTTTAGCTATGGTGCCAAAAAGTTTGATCGGCTCAGGGAAGCAATTAAAACTTCTATCTTATGGTCAACAATATTTTGTGTAGTTGTGGGATTGACAATAGCCCTATTTTCCACACAGATTATTTCGCAATTTACAGAAGGCAATACAGAGATGATTTCTGTAGGTCAAAAATCGCTAATGGCAAATGGATTTTCCTTCTTCGTATTTGGATTTTACACAGTGTATTCTTCTCTGTTTCTTGCACTTGGAAAAGGCACCGCCGGATTCGTTCTTGGGGCTTGCCGACAAGGTATTTGCTTTGTTCCGATCATTCTGTTGCTCCCATCATTCTGGGGCATAAATGGAATACTATATGCACAACCGATTGCCGATGTAATTTCTGCTATTGTTACTGTGTTTATGGCTCTACATCTTCATAAAGAACTGGCAACAACAAAAGAGCATTAAAGCATCAGGCAACATAATAGATCAACACCGTCTGCCGCTTCGAACTGAGGCAATATCACCCTTCAAAAAACAATCACTCCCAGAGGATGTTACTCCCCTGAGAGTGATTGCAGCCTTTGTTTAAGATAACTTACTCAATTATCTGGAATCTCTGGATACACTGAAGCAATGTACTTACCAGTTCCTGATACAGATCTTCATCAAATCTGCCATTCACAATCGCATTCTTAATTAAAAGCGGCTTATATATCTCTAAAATCTTCAGTACCGCATCTGCATTTCCTTCTTTTGCCTTTAAAAGTAATCGTTCAAAATTCATTAGTTTTCACCTCCCATCACCTTGCGGATCTTCCGGATTGCATAATAATAAATACCCTTGCATCGCTCCTCTGATAACCCGTTTAGCCTGCTCATTTCCTCAAAAGTACGTTCTTCAAACACATGCTGGTAAATCAGCTTCCGTTCTTCATCCCGCAGCGTATGAAGCGCTTTCATCAGTCTTTCATCTGACATCTTATTCCATTCTGGATATTTCCCCTGTGCCTCCTGCAATAAAAGCTGCTCCCTCGTTTGGTTCTCCAGCAATTCTTCGATTACAATTCTTGCCTCCATCTGTCCAATATCCTCCAACAGTTCTTCTGCATCAGCCATCTGGATTTTCTTCTCCAGATAATCATGTCGTTTTCCACGGACAAACTGTATCAGATATGCTGTAAAGTGATTTTGTATCTTTGATCCTGTATATGTTTTTTTGTTCATTTGTTTTATCCTCCGAAATTTTTTATCACGTTCCAAAAAATTCCGAGGATGGCGGTGAGCGGCAACAAAACGTGACACTGCCTTCATTTTTTCGAAAAAAAGAAAGGCTGGACCACTCTATTCGTAGTCCAGCCGATACTTCTCTTTCTATGTAATTGTGTAGGATATGCGATGATAGTATCTCATATACTGCATATTCTAACTTCTCTCCGACACATTGTATGGATAAGATTTTTTTAACAGATTCAGTTCCTCTTTGGCTTTTATCTTATGCTGTCCATTCATGTCTGTCGTACTTACTTCCATGTTTCTCTATTTGTGCATGTGTTATCCTGCTTATCATAACGCACTTTAACGCATTTCGTATAGTGTTAATCTACGATAAAATATATGCATTAAGTGAGGTGATATAGATGGTGAAAAAATTATTGGGAGATGCAGTCAGGGAAGAACGTCTCCGCCGCAATCTTTCGCAAAACAGCCTTGCGGAACAGGCAAAGATTTCTTTACGGACTGTCTCTGATATTGAAAACTATATTGGCAATCCACAGTTGGAAACACTTTATGCCTTGGCAACTTACTTACATATTTCCATAGATGCTATATTTTCTAACCAGAAAACGAACCCGGATTCTACCATGCAGCAAATCATGGCAGAACTAAATTCCTGCCCGGAGGAGCAGAAACAGCTTGCCCTTTCTACACTGCGTGGACTTCTGGATGGATTCAAGAACCTAAGTTAAGGCTCTCCCGTATCCTTCATCATCTACACATTATACAAAGACAATCTGTGAGTAATCTGTGAATAGTCTGTGAGTTTTCTGTCTATTCCCATTCTGATACAAAGAACAGGAGAGTACACTGCCATAAGCATGTGTATCTCTCCTGCTTTTTTATGCCCTGCGAAATGCACTGATAGCATCCACTACATTCTGTCTCATAGTCTGATCCATCCGCAGCGGTTCTTCTTCCATCAAATCAACTTCTGTGGGCATTTCTCTATTTATCTTAGAAACGTCCTGCCCTTCCAATACCTTTCTTACTTCTTCCCGGATGATTTGCTGCATCATTGGCCGGAGCATATCCGGTTCCATGCTTATACTGCCATTACCTGTCTCATCCGTTCTTCCCGTATATGCCAGAATTGCCGCAACGATCAGTTTTGCTTTTTTCTCTGTCGTATTCAGAAGTTCTGTCACATACACGTGATCTGGATCCGACTTATCAAAACCAATAGTGAATACAAACGGATTTTTCTTTCCCATAAAATCACACTCCAGCCTGTGTCATGCGATACAAAAGATCATATCCATCGGCATTTGCTTTCATATCCCGGATAAAGGTATGTTTTCCCAACCGGTCTGCCTGCTCCAGAAATCGTTCCAGAAGCACTGCTCCGCCGCCGATAAACACCGTATAAGTAGATTTTGTATCAATGCCCCGCTCTCGGATGCTGTTCAGAAGATCGGTAACAAAATTCTGAACCATGGTTTCTACTGCCTGTACAACAGCTTCCTCATAATACTGCGTTTTTCCCTTGATGATACTGTCGATATCTGCCTCCTCCAGAAGCATGTCATATTCACTGTTAATACTGGAAATGATATCGTTATACATGGTAATCACACCTTTTTCCAGAGAATCACAATAATCCATATCCGGTCTGCCACTTCTCATCAGAAGATAATCAGAAGTAAATCCGCCAATATCAATCCCTACGACTTTCGGAATCTCACGGATTTCCATCATCCTCGTCATCATGGCTGCATAATCCTGCGGAAACGCCATTACATTCTGTATACAGAGGTGATAGACTTTATCGTTGAAGCACAGTTCCTGCACCTTCCCGTCCCCTTTGAAATAGCGTTCATATCTCTCACAAAGCTCTGCAAAATGCTTCGGCGGAAGCCCAATCGGGAGTTCCACCTGAATGACATCCTCCGGCTGGATCTGGCTTTTCTGCTCCAGCTCCATTGCAATGGCAAATAAGGTCAGAATCCAGAATCGGTTCCGGCTGTCCTGCGTCTTGTCCCTCTGGTACGGAATCCGCTTCTCACTAAGGGTATAATACTTTCCCTGATATTTCAGATACTTCTCTCCCCTGGCAGGCTTTTTATCCTGTTCCGTCAGTCCTGTGGTAAAGATAAAATGACAGGTTTTCATGTTCCGGTTCCCGTGATCCACGGCTACTCTTAATTTTTTAATCATAATGATTTCACTCCTTTGTATTTGATACTTATTCTGTACGTAGGAGGTACCTAGAGTGCAACTCTTTATAATCCATTTTCTTATTTTACCAATCAAAAAATTCAAAAAACAAAAATTAAAAATTATCTTTTTTAATTTTTTAAATAAATGCAACCGTTACAATATTTACTGTGTATCTTATTACAAAGGGAACCTTGGAAAGGAGTCGTGTACATATATGAAGGCTTATAAAAAAATAATCAGTTTTATCCTAACACTCGTTATGATGCTGTCGCTAAGTGTTAATGTTTTTGCAGCAGAGTCGCTTACAGATGACCCTAATATGATTGAATGGAAGTACACTGTGTTTGCTGACGAAAGCCTGCAGAAAGTTGTTGAAGAAGGTGTTATTCCAAATGCATATGCCCGATATACTTGGCGCGGAATCACATTGAAAAATGGCGAAGTCGCCATATTAACACCATCAAATAACAGTATGGGACTTTATTGTAATAGCGGCAGATACATAACTATAAATTACACTTTGAGCCGTTCTGCTTTTCATCGTTCAAGAGTACGCGCATACGTAGCTGGACCTTCATCAGAATTTGTGCGTGAGATTACAGCAAGTGGTTTGCGTTCAGGATTTACGACACAGGCAACAGATTACTATTACGGCATGGTAACTAATCTGTCCTCTGATGCCTTTACAATCAAATCATTTTCTATTACATTTTAATAGTGGAAAATATTTCAAGTGCTGGTGAGTACTTATCCTGATTTTAATTGAAGCTTTTTAACTTGGTTTCTCGGTTCCCTTTTTTGAAAATACACATTCCCATTATTAAACCACTGCTATAGTATTCACTGAATTTATGAGGTAGAAGCATGTTATTTAACATAGATGAGAAACAACTGATGCTCGAACTAAAAAATAAAGATGAGCGCGCTTTAAAAATATGTATGAACAAATACTACAGATATGTTGTATACATAGTCGAGAATATTATTGGAAGTGCTTTGCCATATGAAGACAAGGAGGAGGTCGTGTCTAATGTTTTTGTAGCTCTATGGAATTACAGTGCAGATTTAGGGATTATCGAACTGGTTTATATTGTGTTACAAAGTGTTGTAAAGCCCGGAATTACAGGCTTTTTTAAAATTGACTTACATATAAAGTGTTATATTTATTTATCCTGATTTGACCGAAATTTGCCCCGAGATTCTTTGTTTGGATTTGTTTGAAAATAGTTTGATAAAAATAAAATAGAATGAAATATTTGAAATAAACATAAAAAAATATAGACAAAATAGGGAATAAGATATAATATTAAAGTAAATATATAATCTAAGGAGGAAGGATATTTATGAGAAAAATTTTTAAACGATTTGCTTCACTTTTGACAATCTTTATATTGACTATTATGTCAATAGTTCCTGTCCATGCATCGGAGAATACTTCTGTTGTAAATGTTACGGATGATTTGGCGATACAGATGGCAGAACGTTTTGCAAAGGGAATAGGAGAAAATAGCAATATTGTTGCTAATAATCCGAGAAAATTTTATGATACAACAGGTCAAGCTATTGGATATATTGTAAATTACAATTTAGAAAACAAACCATATGGATATGTAGTTTTTGATACTACGTGTGAATCTTTGATATCAGAATACTCATTTGGTAATAATTCAGCAAATCCATATGAGGTGATTTATCAAAGTGAAGCAAATGTATTTAGTGAAAAAGCAAATACCTCTGAAATATATAAAATAGCTCCGTTTGAATATGGTATTGTTGATAATTTGGGAAAGATTAGAACGAATTATGGTGAAACATTAGAAAAAACAGTACTGTCCTTGAATGAGAGTAGGGGAAAAGACCCAGCTACTTGGGATGAGGTTTTGCTAGATATTGATGAAGTTTATGAAAACTACACGCTTGTTTCAACAAATCATCTTCAAGAATTTATTTCCTTTAATGAGCCGTATATAGAAAGTGTAACAGGACATTATGCATGTGCAGTTAGTGCATTATTAGCATGTGGTGCATATTATAATGCTGTTGATTATACAGATATTGCAGGTGATTATATGGATATTTGGGATTCAACAGGAACGACAGTTTCATCGGAGAGTGGAGGAATAACATATGGTTCAACAACTATTGGCAATATTGGACCTGGATTTGTGGACTTTTGTGCTGGAAAGAATGTTTCTGTAACACAAAATACTGACTATAGTCCCAATTATAATTTTTTCACTAATTGCATTGATAGAGGAGATATAGCAGTTGTCCATTGTGGTATAATTAGCAGTGATACTGGAGAACGTGCGGGGCATTCAATGGCAGCAGAGGGATATGCAACTTTGCGAGCATATAATTCTGGAAATACAGTACATACATTGATGGTATTTGATGGATGGGGGGATACAGTACGTTATTTGAATTTTGATTTTGATAGTTGGACAGACATATCGGGGACTACATTTAATGGATAAGAAACGATTGATTTTGTTAATCATACTTTTGCTTGCAATAGTATTAATTGTGCTTGGCGTAAAAGGAAATGTTTTTAAGGAGAATCGTCAAAATATGGAGTTGCGTTCTAGTGGAGATGATAATTCTCATTGGTTTCATTTGAGTGGGGTTGTTGTAGAGAAAACTTTTGATACACTTTTAATAGAACTAAATGAGAAGGAAGAAAGTAGTCTATTTTTTGATACGACAAAAGTTAGTTTAGATTGTACTAAGTGTAAAGGTGATCTAGAACAAGTATCAGAAGGAAATGTTATTAAATTTTATTTTTTTAAGTATAATATTGATGGTGAAACGGTAAAAATTGAAAGAATAGTAAGATAAAAGTATAAGTAAGAGTTCTGCTATCAGAACATTATTATTAGTGAGGTAAAGGAACAAGGCGAAGCCGAGACGCCGTAGGGCAGTCCTTTACGGAACGGACACAGCCAATACCATCATGATACATAAGAGGACTTGAAAGGTCACAAACCTTGCAAGTCCTCTTGTTTATCTTATGGGTTACTTCTGTCGGATTGCATTTTCCAATAGACCGCTTCTTTCGTGGCTTCTCGGAAAAAGCTATCCTGTCTGGTATATGACAGATGTTCATTCTGGATATAAGCGTCTGATTCGCAATCATATTCGTAAGGGATTACCTGTGCTGTTCCCTGTTTTTCATCAATTCCATAGATAATTACTTTGGAATCTCTCAATGCCAGTCCGAGTGTCAGAAAGCCGGAAGTGAAATAATTGTTGTTGTGTGGAGCGGTTATGCTTTTCAGTGCATGAAAGAAGTCTGCTACTTCCTCAGTCTGTCCATTCTCAAAAGCCGGAATGATATGTAAGGTGTTGTTTGCCTTATCTGCATATGCCCGGCAGACCAGAACGGAAGAATCCGCTTTTTGTATGATACCGTCAAAATAATCGCCGGAGTATGCAGTTGGCTGATAGAAAATGGCGGTTTCTTTTGTTGTAAGGTTATGATAAGTCAGAAAGCCGTTTACAAGCCGGACAATCTCGATATCATCCCCGTAGGTAAATCCGTTCTGCTCTAAAAGAGAATAGAAAGTTCTGGTAAATTCTTCCGGCAGTTCAATCCCCAGTTTTTCTGTGATAAGCATATCTACATATTCTTTAAATGAACCATACAGAAGTTCATTCAGCGTCATATTGCCCAACGTGGCAATCTGCTTCAAGCGTTTCTCATTGGGAAGATTCACACCCTTTTCCCAACTGTTTACAGAGCCTTTCGGGGCATTATCTATGATTTCCCCAAACTTCTGCATACTGTAACCGTATTTCTTGCGTATCTGTAAAATTCGTTTTCCTACTGCTTCTTTATTCACAAACATATGCACACCTCGTTTCTGTTTTCATCATAACACAAGATAAGGATAAATGTAAGGGTAAAATTATAATAAGTTATAAAAAGATATAGTTAAGCGTTTGAAATACAAAAATAAAAAGTAAGGGAAAAAGTAAAATAATTGTTGACAAGAAGAAAAAACAGGTCTATGATGAGGTTAAGAGGTAAGGAGAAAAGTAATGAAATAAATATAGACGTGGATATGAAAAGGACTTGTCACACTTACCAGACACTCATTCACCATGATTTCAAAAAAGGAGAAATGTAGCATGCAGATTACATTGACAAAAGAACAGGTCAGAGAAGCGTTCGGGGAACTCCGTTACATGGGAGCAGACTACTGCTACAAGTATGATAAGGAAACCCGGAAGAAAACCGAGGAAGTGGAAGCATTGAAACTTCACCTCGGAAGCATGAAACTTGGAAACAGCGTATATATCCGTCTGGAAGCAACAGAACTTCCAAAGGTAGAGCCTTACACAGTGGTAGAACTAGAAGAAGCGGTATATGCCCCTTATGTGCAGAGAGGAAACTTCCCGGTATTGGTGGACAGAATCTCCTGCAAGGGTATCCGTGTTGTTACCGGAAAAGGAAACGTGTAGAGACTGTTCCCGGAAATTCTCTGCGGACTGCTCCGTACAGCGTGAAAGGAGCAAAGGGAGTAGAGAAGTTCCGGGAACGTGGCGAAAGCCACGGCATACTACGAAAGGCAGGGATGATGATAACAGAGGTAATGAAAATTTCAGAACCCCCCTATACTAACAGGGGGGTAACTCGTCAGAAAGAAGATTTGACAGCACTGATTGACTGGTGTCAGATTACTGTCAAAGGTGTAGACGTGTTCATAATCATAGAAGATATCTTGCGGATTCCACTGAGTTTTATGGAACTGCATGGTAAGGAAAAAGGAATTGCTGGACACGAACTGATAGCAAGATTTGACAATATCAAGATTCTGAAACCGACAGGAAATGCACAGTATGAGGGATTTCAGATTCTTATGAGTGGTTCGGGGTGCAGGAATTATGAAAATTTCCTTATGATGAATAAGGAAACATGGTTTGATTTTCTGGAAAGAGTTTGCAGATACCCGGTGAATTTTCCGAGGATAGACTTGGCAATCGACGATACAAAGCCTTATCTGTCTATCCCGGAATTGATTCGTCTGAAAAACGAGGGGCTGATATCTAGTCAGTTGCGTGATACAGCAGAGAATCGTTCTGATAGACTGAAAGAGGATGAAATAGAAGCGCAGGGAAAAACACTATATCTCGGCAGTAAACACAGTGATTTTCGGATTACATTCTATGAAAAGGGATATGAACAGGCAGAAAAGTTCGGAAAAGAACTCAACCCGGACTGGAACAGATATGAACTTCGATTCCGGCACAAAAAAGCGGTCAGATTAGTAGAAGAACTTCTGAAAGACAGGGATGTGGCACGGATTGCGTTGTCTGTATTAAACGAGAAAGTGCGGTTTTTACAGAAGCCGGAAAACAGCACGGTTACAAGAAAACGGCTTTATCCTACTTATCCCCCGTGGGAAGAACTCATGCAGGATGTAGGGAAGATAAAGTTGACCATGAATCCAGAGAAAAAGACACTGGAACGAACATGGCAGTGGCTGAACGTAGCAGTTTCGCCCTCTTTAAAGCTAATGGATAAAATCGGAAAACTGGATAACAGAGATTATATCCGCCAGCTAATAGAACGGGGGCAGATGAACGAAGAACAACAACGCATATATGAGGACTATAAAAAATCTTTCCTTTTGAGGGAAGAAGAAAGGAGAATCTTTGACAGAACATACACAGAAAACGATACAGACAAAGAAAGCCCTTACAGTGAATGAAGCGTCAGAGTATACGGGAATTGGAAGAAATAATCTGCGAAAGCTGATTACATGGCAGAAGATTCCGGTCATAAGGATTGGAAATAAGATTCTTATACGCTCTGAGGTTTTAGACCAGTTTTTGAAGAAAAACGAAGGGCATAATCTGAAAAATAAATATGAAGTAATTGCAGTATAAACACAAATAAGCATATAATACTGTCAGACCAGTTCTGATAGTCCTTGCACGGAAAGGAGCGTGCAGATTGGGCAAGGACTTAAAAGGAAATCCATTACCGCCGGGAATTATGCAGAGAAAAAGCGGAATTTACAGAGGGCGGTTTTATTACAAAGGAGAAACGTATACAAAAGATAATGCGGACTTAAAAAAGTTAGTTCAAGAAATGGAAGATTTACGCTATGAAGTCAAGCATGGGTTGAAAGGAAAGGGCGATAATATCACTCTGGATACATGGTTTGATATCTGGCTGAATACCCATAAGAAGCGGACTATCAAGGAGAGTACACAAGTACGTTATGATGATTTTTACAGACGTTACATAAAGAAGCAGATAGGAAAACAACGTGTGGCAGATTTTAATCCGATTATTTTGGAACGTCTGCTTCAGAATATGGCAGATGATGATTACAGCACAAAGACTATACGGGATGTGTATAATATTCTCAATGCTATGTTCAAATATGCAGTGCATAACAGGATTCTTACATTCAACCCATGTGCAGGAGTGGAAGTTCCCAAAACAAAGACAAAACAGATACGGGTACTGACTGTGAAAGAACAACGGGAAGTATTGGAACACGCAAAGGAGAGAATACACGAGAATCTCATACAGGTAGCACTCGGAACGGGAATGCGTGGCGGAGAACTGCTTGGGCTTACATGGGATGATGTAGATTTTCGGAAACGGGAAATTTCTGTAAATAAAACGTTGGTGTATATCAAAGATAAGGAAACAAAGAAGTATGTATTCAAGTACCAGACACCAAAGACAAAGAACAGTATACGGACGATTCCCATGCAGGACAGTGTGTATAAGGCTTTAAAACGTCAGTGGATTCAGTTGAAAGAAATGCAGTTGTCAGCTAGTGAATGGCAACCATTAGAGGGATTTGAAAATCTTGTGTTTGTTGGAAAGAACGGAAAACCGATTACAGAACACACCTTTCAAGTGACGTTAGACTGGATAGAAAAATCTATCAATAAGGAACGAAAAAAGCAGGCAGAGAAAAACAAGACAGTGTTTATACCGATTCCGCATTTTTATCCACATGCACTTCGTCATACTTTTGCAACGCGTTGTTTTGAAGCCGGGATTGACGCAAAGGTAGTACAAGGATTCCTCGGACATTATTCCATAGCAATCACACTGGATTTGTATACGCACGTCACAGATGATAAAGCAAAATCGGAAATGGATAAATTACAGAATTTGTATAAGGAAATCATATAATCAGAACAAGAATAAGAAAGAGAATAGAAAAGGTGCAACATTTCTTTAGAAAATTATTTGACCGAGATTTGACCGAAGCGGATTTTGCAACAAGTACAGAACAGCGAAAACCCGCTAACCACAAGGGCTAACGGGCTTCGTTGTTTTATAGTTATCTAAAGGAATGAGATACAGATAACTACAGCACATTCAAACCCTATTTAGGAACAATCGCAAGAAACATGGCAAAAAACGCATTACGAAAAACCTCTAAGATGCATTTTGAAAATTACGAAGATGCGTTTCAGGTTGGAACGAACGAACATATTGAATACGGGCCGTTAAAAGAAGAAGTAATCAAATGCTTAAAAGAAAGCATATATGAACTATCAGTTGACGAAAGAAAATGTTTTATCTCGTACTACTATTACACTAAGACAATCGCTGTAATAGCAGAAGAAACCGGATTAAAAGAATCTACAGTAAAATCCAAACTGTTACGCGGACGTAAAAAATTAAAACTAAAAATGGAAAAGAAGGGATTTAGATATGAAGACTGTAAAATTTTCTTTGAATGAGTTAATGAGTGAAATTGATGAATCTTTTATTGAGGAAGTGTATTTTCATGATTGCAATAAAATACTGAAAAAATATTCCAAACAAAAGATACGTCAAAATGTATTTTGTAAAACAGCTTCAAAACATAAGCCTTTAAAGTTCACTTATAGAACTGCAATTATTGTAACTGTGGTTTCAGTGTTTTTGTGTATGCCTGTATATGCTGCAATCAGTCATCTGTTAACATCGGCTTTAATTGATGACAGCAATCGACATTTAATCGGGACAGAAACCAATGATAGAAGCTACATCATATTAAAAGACGGTGTATATACCAATGAAAAGGGGAAAGTTGTTGATATTGAGGAATTAGCCAAATCTTCATCAGAATTTCCTGAAAGCAGAATTGTTAAAAGCAGTCTGATGCCTAATTTCATACCATCATCAATAGTAGAGATTCCTACTGATAAATCAGATGAAATGTATATCATTCCAGAAATAATTCTAATCAACAATTCACTTTGTGTACTTACACAAGACAATGGAAAGGGATGGGAACTAACTGATAAAGATAATATAGTCATTTCGTTTGATAAATATAAATCAGACATTACAGTATCCCAAGATTTGATTATCGGTTATGTAAAAGACGGGATAATGTATGAAGGAGAAGTGTTCGATGAACTGAGTGGAAAATATAGTTTCTCACCAGATGAAAAAGGGGAATATTTTTTCTATCTGCTTAGCGGAAGTTCCGATTATCTATCTCTTAAAAGCGGTAATCTGGAGGTAAATTAAATGTTGCTTTTGCGGGACTTCAGCATACCAATTAACTTTAGTATAAGGACAGGAAGACCTCTTCCGTACAGGAATAGGTCTTCTTGCTGTCTCCGTGCATGCTTTAAAGTATAAATAGGCTTTAATCTGGATACAATTTCAACTGCATCGTTGATACACGCTGTGTTTATCTCGTTTACTGTATCATTCATAAGAATTTAATTGGTTATGTTTATTGTGATGATAGAGTAGCCTTTGTTTTGAACATCTTCCTTGAAAGATTTGTAAACGATACTGTAGATTATCATATTCATTATGTCGGCGTAGATTCTTTAGATGAAGAATGTATTGAATGCAGAAAATACTCTGATTATTGTGAACATATTTTACCTGCTTTCTGGATAGATGACGATTTTTGTGAATAATGAAACACTGGTGTTTGGTTATTCAAAATTTAAGCTGATAGATACTGGTGTTAAGTATATTAATCCGAAGCATTTTTCCGTAAAAAACTTTGTAAAGTATTGCAGATTCAATAAAGAGTGAAATTACAGTAAAATAAAAGATAGTTTTTTCGTTCCTTTGTTATGCCATTGTTCTACGCCGGAATCTTTTCTGCCATCTCCGGCAGGCACTTCTCAAATAATTCCCGATATCTTCGATACCCTTCATCCCGGAGTGGACCTTGCAGTGATGTCAGAGACCAAAGGAGAAGCTCTTCCTCTTCCACAGCATACGGAGAGGTATAGACAAATTTTTTCCCGTCAAAATGCGGTTTTGATAACTTCAGTATTTCCGTAATCTCTCCTTTTGTTTCCGCCTGCATAATCATTTCCACTTTCTTCCGATGGAACTCGCAGACGATGCTCTCCAGAAATCCCTGCTTCAGATAAAATTCCGCCCTTCTATAAAGTTTTACAAGAGCCTCCACTCTTTCATCAAATAACTTGTCCTTTTCACTGACTATCATCTGTGCCAGTGCGTTTGCATGTTCCATAACCAATGCTGTTCCCATTACATTTCCTCCCATAATAAAAGCTGGCATAAGAAATTTCTTCTCACACCAGCACGATTCTTTTATTCCTCTGTGATGATCTCACTGCTTAATTTTCCATGTACCAGATAGCGATAATTCCGTCTGGAATTGACACAGGTAGACAGCGTAACTATCCGATCCGTTACCGACAGCTCGGTGCCGGTATCATAATGCCCATAAGAGGACACCGTATCCAGAAACGTCTGAAAATCTTCCGCTTCCGGGAAATGATACCTATATCCCTCACTCCCGGTTCTTCCCGCATAGCAGGAAAAGATTTGATACTTGAGGATCTTTCCCGGCAAATAGAGATAAAACTCCGGATGTTGTTCAAATAGCTCTTGGTCTTGGTACTTATCCAGAGTTCCGAACATGCTCCCGTTTTTCATATTATGCCCGTACACAATCGTATTCTGATCCGTAAAGTCCGGCTGATTATGACAGTCCACAAAGATACTCCCATTGATATTGGATTCTCCTGAAAAAAGGTGATGGAGATAATATGCATTATCTTTCCCCTGTACCACCGGATAACTAATGTCCAGTGCCGGAATCTGAATCCACGCTATGACATCTGGATTAACCGCTTTTAAACCTGCAAAGTCAATTTCCAGATACCTGCTCTGAGGTTCCTCCTTCTCTTTCTCAGGCTCCGGTGATTCTTCTTCCTCTGGTTTCTGAACATATTCCTGCAGTTTCTCGTAACTTACGTCCCCTTTCTGATACTTCAGATAAGCACCAAAGAGTTTTCCTGCCGCTGCGAGAAAAACAAACAACAGGCAGATAATGAGTCCTGCAAGCACCGTATTTCCTTTTTTTCTCATGATTGTTCTCCTTTCGGAAGAGCCGAAGTCTGTGCTCCGGCTCCTTCCTTCTGTTTGATGGCAACTAAATAGTCATCAATCCCCTTGAGTTTCCCGTTCCACTCCCCGTTCTCGTCCATATCCCAGACCATCCGGTTCATCGGCAGGGAAAGCTCCCGGCAGATTTCATAGACCTTATTGCAGCCGTTCTGGATAATCCTCCGCTTCTCCGCCTTATGCCGGCAGATAACAGGAGAACGCTCAAAACAGACCGCACACTTACTGTCATGGTGATTACAGGTTACTTTCATCTTCTTATCCATGTCATACGCCTCCAAAAGCTGTTTCATCCCATATCCTTTCATCCGCTCCAGCACCGGTTTCAGATTCCGGTACTGGTTCACTCCGGCAACGCACACAAAGGTAGCGCCGGACAGATAATGGGCTATGGTCCCTTTTAAGGCTCCTTCGGTCAGATAGACACGTTCTGCAGCAAGATCACCGATCACATGTACCGGACTTCCGGAGGAAACTCCCTGGTCATAATTGACACTGGACAGCCAGATATACTTTTTCGTGTCGGTCACATGATCTACCCGGATCTGAAAGCCCTGGATGAACCCGTCCAAAGAAACTATGGGAATCAGGATTCCTGAGTTTTCTGCTTTGAAATTTATCGTCCAGTTTCCGTCTGTATCCCGGTAGAATCCCGGCACGCCTTTCACCATATATCCTTCTTCTTCCAGCCTTTTGACCAGCTTCTTCATTCCAAACAGCGGGACACTCCGGTAACGCTGTGCTTCGATCTGTTCCGGTTTTAATCCCCGTCTTTGCAGATCCTCCTGATGCTTCCTGTTAAGCGTGAGCATGGACAGCATTCTCTGATACGTCCGGTGGATTTCCTCTATGGGTGCAAGCTCTGCCGTTGCCTTTTCTTCCTGTACCGGCGTTGCTTTGATATAATCCGTCCGGTATTCTCCTTTTCCTAATGCTTCCCGGATCTGCTTATTTGCTTCGGAGAGTGTAACATTGTGCAAATCCGCATAAAGCTTCAGCATCCCCCCGGACGCATCACAGCGGTTGCACCGGAATACATTCTTTTCCACATTGATATTCAGTTTCCCATGTGTTTCTCCACAGAACGGACAGTCGTAATAGTTTCCCCGCCGCTTTCTGAGATGCAGCACCTGCACCACATCCAGTATTCCATAATCAAACCCAGACATATCATAATACATCCCGGTATGTTCCTCCTTTCCCACGCAGAAAAAAGCTCTCTACGGGGTTCTTCCTTAACCAGCCATCGGCATTGCTTTTTGTAAAATTACCTTTGCTGCCGCCGGAACCAGATTGTTCGGTCCGGAATATTGCTCGGCAAACCACTGGATCGTTGACGGGCTTTCAACTGCCACCTGTCCCATGGTCTTTCCGCCGTATTTTCCCTTTCCCGGAATCACAGTCTCAACTGCCATTTCATAGTTCATGCGTTTCATCAGTTCTTCTACTGGAAGGGACGTATCCAGATTCTGTAATGCTCCCTGCAGCATCTGTCCGGTCTTTGGCGGCGTAGGGGTAGCCGGAGCAGAACCGTAGCCAGGCATTTGTCCACTGCCATGGTAAATGGTGCTTCCCGCCGCCTGTGCCTGCTGATAGAACTGATTCATCATCTGCTGACCTGCATATTCCGACTGACCTGGCATTTCTCCATAATTTGGCATAGCGGCATTTGCCATGGCACCCGAATCCGGCATGGCTACATTTGCCATGGCATCTGAATCCGGCATCTGTGGATTCTGATATGGAATTCCGGCATCTACCTGTGCAGGATCATTTTCCTCTCCCACATCCGCAAACTGCACACCATATCCGGCATCCGATAATGCCCTTCCTACGGCTGCTGTTTCCGCCATTTCCAAAAATTTGTCTCCAAACTTCGGATCATCGCTCCGGAATTTCTGCGAAAAGGAATTGGCTACATAATTGTCTTCCTGATCACATTTATCCAGATAGATACGTGCTTCCACAACTGCCATATTCTCTGTGAAAGTGATAATCCGGCTGATGATCTTTCCTGCCGGATTGACCAGACGAAACCAGAGCTTCCGGTATTTCACATCCAGATAAAGCTGCTCCTCCTGCCCTTCTTCTCCAATCTTTCTTGCCAGTTCCATCGGATGGAAGCCATCCACACGGTTTAAAGCGGCAACTGCCTCTGATTTCTTATACAATAATTCTTTCATTCTCTGCTCCTTTCATTTAGAAAAGCAGACGTTCCCCTATATAAGAGTAATAGTCCGCTTATTTCAAAAGTTGAAAAATATTTTTAAACAACAAGTTTTAACTGCTCCATTTCCGGTTTCTGTTCACTCTGATACTGATCGTAATATTGTACGATCCGCTCACTCAGAATGGTGTTCCTTGTCCCGCTGTCGTCCGTGTGGATTGCCTGACAGACTGCAGCCCATTCCCCTACCAGATAAACCTTGCTTTTCGCTCTGGTCACTCCGGTATAGAGAATATTGCGCTTCAGCATCATGTAAAAGGCTTTCACCCAAGGGATGATGACAACCGGACATTCGGAACCCTGTGCCTTATGGATGGTTATTGCGTTTGCATGTTCGATCATTTCCATCTGGTCAGCTTCATATTGCACCTGCCGCCCGTCCGGGAATCCGATCACTGCCCTGGCATTTCCATCCTCATCCGTGATACAGTCCAGTATCCTGCCCATATCGCCGTTACTCGCCATCTCGGTATTTTTATTCTGTAAAATCTTATCGCCAACCCGGAACACCTGACTGCCGATATGCAGTTCCTTCTTCCCTGCGATCGGCGGATTTACAAAATCTTCCAGAGATTTGTTCAATTCATCCACTCCGGCAGCACTGCGTTTCCGATACGGAGTCAGGATCTGTACCTGATCCATGCCGTTTTTTGCAATCTCGTCCAGATAAATCCTCCGGACAATCTCTGCCGCTTCATCTGCTCCTTTACAGGCAATGAACTGAAAATCCTCCCCAAAGCTCAGATTAGTCTTGTTCTCCTGCATCAGTTTTGCATTATAAGGTATGCTGCTCAAAGCGCCCTGCCGGTAAACCAAATCCAGTACCGTGACCGGAATCAGCCCGCAGGCAATCAGTTGCCGGAACACATCCCCGGCTCCTACGGATGGGAGCTGGTTCTTATCCCCGACTAAAAGGACTCTGGCATGTCTGCTAACCCGCCGGAAAAATTCATAGGCAAGATGCATGTCCACCATGGACACCTCATCTACATTTAGAAATCCGGCAGACAGGTACTCAAAATCCGGTTCAAAATCCGTATCATCTCCCAAAAGCCCCAGGGCCAGATGCATCGTGGATGCATTTTCACAGCCGGTACTCTCCACCATACGTCTTGCCGCACGTCCGGTCGGAGCCATAAGCTGTACCTCTGACCTGCATAACGCCTGATGGATATAGAGAATCACCTTGAGAACCGTTGTCTTTCCGGTTCCGGGACCTCCGGTAATAATACTGATGGGATGTGCAAACACCATTCGCACTGCCTGTTTCTGTGTTTCTGACAGCGTGATCCCCAGTGTCTTCTGTGCCTTTTCCAGCTCCGGTTCAATGGACAGCAAAACCGGCTTCTCCAAAAGCCGTCTGGCTATCATGGAAGCGGTCTGTGTTTCTTCTTCATACTGCCGGATAGAATAGATCCGTTCTTCCTCCACAACAATGCTTTTTTGCAGCACCAGCCGGTAAAGCACCTGACTGACATCCTGCTCCGATACTGCCATGACCTGCAGATCCCGGTTCAGCATTTCCAGTGCTTCCCTGATAACCTCCTGACGCTGCTTAAACAGATGTCCTTCTTTCATTGCCTGATTCATGATATGTCCGATGCACCCGGATATCCGCATGGGATCATTGAGTGCACAGCAGCACTGTCTTCCGATCGCATCCACAGTCAGAAACCCGAAGCCTTTGACTGCACTCAGCATGTAAGGGCGGTGCCGGATAATATCCACCGATTCATTTCCGAATTTCTTCAGAATCATATTCACTTTTTTGGGTGTTACCTTAAAAGGCGCCAGAAACGTCATCAGTTCCCGGAACACCTGGTTTTTTCCATAGGACTCCACAATAGCAGCCAGCTTCTTCTCGGAAATTCCACGGATCTTCAAGAGTTCCTGCGGGTTGTTTTCCATGATTTCCAGTGTCTGAAGCCCAAACTTCCGAAAAATAGTATCTGCCATCTTGGGACCGATACCTTTGACTGCACCGGAAGAAAGGTATCCTAAGATACCCTCCTTTGTCCGTGGTACAACCTCCATGAAATTTTCCACCTGATACTGAGTTCCATGCTCTCCGCTCTCCCATCTGCCTTCCATCTCAAGCTCAATCTCGTCTGTAAGCGGAAGACCGAATCCAATCGCTGAGAAGCCGATGATATTCCGGGATGCCAGATATTTGTCTCTGGCTGACAGGGGGACAGACGTATCCTGTGTGGTGAATATGGCAATCGTATACCCATTCTCCTCATTCTGGAAAATCTTATGTTTAAATCTGCACCTCATTGTTTATATCCCTCCAGCTTTTTATCCGCATCCGTTCATTTGGTTTTCTCATTACGCCGCCTCCTTCTTAATTCGGAAAGTACGGCTCTCCGTTGTTTTTGTATATTCCTCATAGATATCCGGATGCTGGTTTTTCAGCTTCTCCATCTGGTCTTTCCCAACCGAAGTACGTCTGGTCGGATTATAGGTAATACGGTAACGGTTCGTACCGTCCTCCAGCACTGCCTTGCAGCCCTGCCCCAGCTGTTCCACAAAAGGAACACTGATTGCCCGCTGTTCTGCTTCGATTTCCTTTTTCCGTTTTTCCAACTGTGACTTTTCCTCCGAAAGGGTAAGATACTTCTCAAGATTTTTTGATTCCAGACCGGAAAGCACAATTTCTGGAATAGATTTGTCTGCAAAACCACCATAATTACGGATATTTGCCAGAACCAGATCGGAATTCCCGTTATGCGGCGGTACTACATTTTTCAATACATGTTCCTGCCAGAAATACGTTTCCTGATCAATGATGTCTTCTTCCTCAATCAGATCACGCTCAATGGTGCGATACACAAACTCATTCTCGTTATTTCCATACAGGCATGCGATAAAGGCTTTCTGCATATTCATCACAGACAGATAATGCCTTACCTGCAGCACATAATGAGCTGGAATACCCTCATCAGCCCACTTATCTTTCGCATTATAATTGCAGGTTTTACATTCCAGAATCGCAAATTTCCCATCCGGCATACGAACAAAAAAATCCACATCTGCAAGCATGAACGGATATAATGGATGCCGGAACATGACACGTACCGGAAATACTTCCAGTCCGGTCTTTTTGGAAAAGATTTCTGCCACCAGATCTTCCAGCCGGTGTCCGACTTCCTTGGCAACCCAGTTGCTTTCCTCTTCCTCCTGAATGACCGGCTGCACACCTGTTTTGTTGTAAAACAGATCCCGGATAGTGGCAAATGGAGAGATCCCCATGATTGCCGCTACATCACTGCCGCCGATTCCTTTTTTGCGGTATTCCAACCAGTCTTCTCTTGACAGGTTACTGATATCCACAACCTTTTCCGGTGTATACTCTGCTTTGTTATTCATTCCAATTCCTCCTAACATTTGACTGCTCCATAAACATCATATTTTTTCCAGTCTTTTATAAGCGCCTTCGTAATATCCTCCTCCAGCTTCAGGATGCCCTGTCCGGACATTCCTTCACAGGCTGCAAAAAAGGAGGCTTCATTCATGGCATAATAAAGATCATGTGCCGTACAGGCACCTTCCCCGTTCTGGGATACAAATAGCTCCACCACCTCATTCCGGATCTTCTGTTTAATGCCAAGTTCCTTCATCAGCAGCTTCAGGCAGTTCACCGGATTACGGATCTCAATGTCCATAAGCTGAGTAAGATTCTTCATCGCATCCACATAGCGGGCGCATACCTGCTCCAGATTTTTCCGGAAGTCCAGAATCGTTGCCCCTTTATCGTGAGCCAGCTTGATTGGACTTCCCAGACTGATAACGCCGTTTGGTCCGTCTGTCAAAAGCATCGGATACAGATTTGCACCGCTCGCTGCCACGTCAGATGTGGTAAAACGAAGTGCCGGTGACAGGATCTTCTCATCCATTCCGTGTGCATCCAGTGCTTTTCGGTAAGTATCCAGAAGTTCCTGACTTCCTCCGAGCTTCCACATGGCAGATACAATGGAATGGTCATAGATACCAGAGCCCTCCATGTAAACACTGCCTTTGAAATTCAGATTCAGATATTCGCAAGTTGTCTCAAACATGGCTTTCATATCAAGGATGCAA
Organism: Coprococcus sp. AF51-11b1; assembly: GCF_027682785.1. Lineage (NCBI taxonomy): Bacteria > Bacillati > Bacillota > Clostridia > Lachnospirales > Lachnospiraceae > Coprococcus > Coprococcus sp. AF51-11b1. The sequence goes on from NZ_JAQCZB010000003.1 coordinate 174,737, forward strand.
TAATCATGTTTATCCCCGCCATGTACTGCGGAAACCTTTCCGTCCGCAATCTTAATCAGGGCATCCCCTTTTGCAACCCGCAGGCAGTAATTGACTACCTTCGCATATGTTGCCTTATCCAGCTTGCGAAGCCCGTCTCCATTGACACCTGCGCGGCTTAAAATGGTGCGGATGGCACAGTCACGTACCGGATAGGATTCTCCTCTCATTTTCAGTACAAGCTGCGTATTCTTCTCTGTATCCTCCAAAATTTCTTCCATGGATGCATCTGCCGCATCCAGATTTTGAGCCTCCTTTTCCAGTGGTGCCAGCCGTAACGTATTCGTTGGCTTTCTGATCCATTTGGCATTTCTCCCTCTCTCTGCCAGAAACTCCAGCAGATCTTTTACTTCTGCAAAGGATCTCTCAAATCCATCTGCATACACTCTTGCTTCATTCATGTTCTTATCCACCTTTCTTAAAATAATATTTATCCATCAACAGCCGAAGCTGGTTGTGGCATGCAACTATGCCGAAACCTAAATGTAAGCACAAAAAAAGAATGAAAAGAGAGTCTTTTCTCTGTTCATTCTTAAAAGTCTGGTTTCTTCCTGAAAAAACAAAAGTGCCACGCAGCCAAAAAAGGCATACCGTGACACTCACTACAAACATAAACAACTTATGCCAGGAATCAGCTCCTGCTGTTTCCTGTAAGTTTGGAGATTCTTATGAATCCCGAAACTCCCCAAAAAGGGTGTGCATAAAATAAACTATATCAGTATACTAGCACAAGATATTCCTCATGTCAATTCAGGCTTATACTATATATGGTGTTTATATTTGTTCAAAATACTACATCTATTTTTCTACTACGAATTCAATCTTCTCTTTCAGATACTCCCGGCAGCCAAACCGAACCGCTCCACACTGCTTTGACTCCTCTTTCGCCTTTTCATTACAGGACTCCAAGTAGGGACAATCGTTACATTGATTCCGCAGTGCTTCCTTTGCCCATTCAATTTCCTGCTCATTTCCTATAATCCGCACAGACATCCACTTCCTTTGCTATCATCATACCCCAAAATCCATTTTCTATCATCCATAATTTCTTTTTTTGTATTATTTTAGTAAATTACTGTTATATTACGGAATAATCACTATATTTCAAATATATCTCTATTCTATTCCGTAATTTGCTGTAAGTAAATAGTTTAAAATGTGGAAGAGAGGTGTAAATGTATGGATAAAAACTTTATTGGAGAACGCATCAGCGAACTGCGTTTAAAGAAAAATGTATCTGAATATCAGATGAGTCTGGATCTTGGCAAAAATAAAAGCTACATCCAGTCCCTCACTTCCGGACGTTCTCTGCCTACCATGCAGAGCTTTCTGGATATCTGTGACTATCTGGAAGTCACTCCTCAACAGTTCTTCGATTCAGAGCTGCACAATCTTCCTCTGATTGACAAAGCAACTGATCTGATGAAACAACTCGATGACGAGGATATGCTTGCGCTCATTTCCATGCTGAATCGTCTGGCTCTAAAACGCAAATAGATTTCCGTGGCTGCCAAATCAAGGCAGCTTTTATTTTTATCATTTTTTCTTAAAATTTTTCAATCTTAAAGGAAAAGCCCCTATTACTCAATTGAATGGGTAATATATCCATTCGCCGTACCTTGAAAACAAAAGAAATCTTTCAGGAGATTGATATAGGTGACTGCAGATAGTTTGCATCTTCGCACGCCTGCAGCTTAATAGTTACAAAGTAACACCGTTTTACGTGGCCGGAGCGGGCATAGGAACTGGCTTCTGAAAGAATAACATAGACTTTTGGGATTTTAGCTTATAGCGCTTTTATTAGAGAACTTTTACTCAAAATTTGATATAATAATAGACAGGTATCAAGTTGATTCCCTGTCTGTGGAAAGGAGATTCATGATAACTGTAACAAAAAGGGATTTGATTGAATTAGGCTACGGTCCTTCCTTTGCTGCTGATATCATTAAAAAAGCAAAGGAACTCATGGTAGAAAAGGGGCATACCTATTATCAATCCAGAAAATTAGACAGGGTTCCAAAAGAAGCCGTTGAAGAATTATTAGGGATTACTTTGCCCGATAATCAAGAATGATCGTGCTTTTTGCATTTTAGTAAGGAGTGAAATCATGGCAAAAGATCCAATTAAAAAAGCGGAAAACGGCACTTATTATTTCCGAGCCAACCTCGGATATCATCCTGTAACCGGAAAACAGATTCAAAAATACCGCAGCGGATTCTCAACAAAAAAAGAAGCCCGTGCCGAGTATTCCAAATTGATTCTTGCATCGACGGAAGAATTAGCTGATAAGAAGGAAGACATTACCTTCAAAAAGTTTATTGAAGAAATCTATCTTCCGTGGTACAAAACTCAGGTGAAAGAAAGTACCTACAAGAATCGTTACTCGACCATTCAAAAACACTTTGCCTATTTCTACAAGAAGAAAGTGTCTGAAATAGAAGCGATAAATGTACAGACCTGGCAGCTCAAGTTGGCAAAACAATTCAGTCCAAACTATGTACGCATTGTTCAGGGAATGTTATGTTTAGCTTTTGACCGGGCGATTATCCTCGGACTTGCAAAGAAGAATCCTGCCCGCATGATCGGCAATATCAAATCTAAAAAAGTAAAGATCGACTTCTGGACTTTGGAGGAATTTCAGAAGGTAATATCCCTGCTGTACAAAGGTGACTACTACGAGCACTATCTCTTCATCTCGTTCTGGCTTTTATTTATGACTGGAATGCGTATTGGAGAGGCTGCCGCCTTACAGTGGGATGATATTGATTTTGAAACAGGTATGCTGATTATTAGTAAAACACTGTACTATAAAACAATGAATGACTACAAATTCGTTGAACCTAAGACGCAGGCAAGCAACCGTACCATTTATATTGATGCTGATACCATCAAGGAATTACAAGAATGGAAGGCGGTCCAGGCAAAGGTTTTACCAAATTGTGGATTCGTCCTGAGTTATAACAGTACACCCACCAGCAAAACAACGCTTCCAAGAGCATTAGAGAAATTGGCAAATTTAGCTGGTGTCCACAGAATCAAAATTCATGCCCTGAGACATTCGCATGCTTCCCTGCTTATCAGCATGGGCGAAAATCCACTGCTGATTAAAGAGCGTCTTGGACATGAAAAAATACAGACGACACTAGGAACTTATGGTCATCTGTATCCAAACACCAATATTGAGATTGCAAAGAAGCTGACCGGGGTTCTCAGCTACCAGTCAGCTTCTCAAAGTATTGCTAATTATACCAGTAATCAGCATACTGCAATGTATCACAAAGAAATATAAAAATGCAATGATAATGCAATTTCAAACACCCAAAGCCGCAAAGCCCCGTGGTTACGGGCTTTGTAGCCCAGCGTCAACTATTCAAACTCTACAAAGACTAACGCTTTTTGTTTAGGAATTATTCTCTGTAATGTTTCTCGTTCTTTTGATTATTTGATATATCCATATTATCCTGCCTATACGAGCTAATGTTATCATTTTGTTATCGGCATTGATAACACCTACTCGATAACTGTGGATAATAACTATATGTAGCATGTCAAATTATAAGCTATTTTGCTTAGAGATTCAACACAAAACTGAAATTTTACTTTTCCTTATATTCATCTGGTATTGCTATTTGAAATGTTTCACACAACAGCATCACATCATGCACATCATTTTTATCGTGTTCATATCCCAAATGAAGCATTACCTGACTCAATGGTTCAATACAAGAAACAGTTATATCTCCAACTTTTCCAATACCGGAAAAAGTTTTTGATGGAAATATATCTCCCTCATAAACAATTCCGTCATCTGTAAATTCAAAACAATGTAAATCAATGATTCTTTGTTTATCATCTTTCCAGACAGTATGACCATCCGTTGTATAATCAGTATTTACTTCCTCAAATCCATGCTGCTTAATCACATAAATATAATCATGATAATGTTTCAGTTCAACAAACAAATCAATATCATTGTGTATTCTTGATTCTCTTTTAAGAAGTGCATCAACACCCCATCCGCCATCTAAATATACTTTAATTTCGTTTTGCAAAGCATATTTTATAATTTCACATGCATCTTCTGTACGTACCATAATCTATCCTCCAAATTCAAATCTTTGTATGCTTTCCAACTCACTAAAAGCCTGAAATTTGTCAGTCTTTCATCCTTTTTGTTATCAATCACCAATTAGCTGTAATCCATTAGGATTTAGCTGATATATTTTATCGCACACCTCTTCAATATACTTTCTATCGTGAGAAATGCTAATGACAGCCCCCGGAAATTCTCGGAGCATTTTTCTTATTACCGGACCGGACAATGGTGAAAAATTTCTTGTCGGTTCATCCAGAATAAGAACATTTGCACCACTTAAGCTCATCCTCAAGAGAAGCACTTTCGCCTTTTGTCCGCCTGATAACTCCCGAATCGGATGCTCCATTTCATCTGGTGTGTATTTAAGTGAACCAAGGTATGTTCTAATTCTTGTACGCTCTTCTTTATCTCCTGTTTTATCAAGGTAATCAACCGGTGTAACATCCAAATCCAGCAGGTCTTCATAAGTTTGAGGCATATATTCTGCTTTAATGTCATTCCGATTTAGGAGTTCTTCCGCTATCTTTTTTAGAAGAGTCGTTTTTCCTGCCCCGTTGGCTCCTATCATACAGATTTTTTCTGAACCTTTTATTTTTAAATGAATTCCTTCTGCTAAAATTCTTTTGCCATCCGGAGTCACAAGCTTTGAAAGTTCATATTCTATGACCGTTTTTCCTGCGGGAATGTGTGAGTTTTCATCCCCTAATTTGACAAAGATTGCTTCTTCCTGTTCCGGCATCTGAGTCATATTTTCATCTTCTTTTTCAAATCTTCGTTCCATTGCCTTAACCGTATGCATTTTGTCCTTTAAGTTTTTGGCAACAGACGGTGCTTGTCTGGTACAACTTCTTAATGCACCTTGTACACTCTGCATAACTCTTTGATATTTTTCATCGCGAATCTTTTTCTCCCTACGGTCACTCAGTGCCCGCTGTTTTTGGATTTCAAATTTATGAAGCCGTTCTTCCACATAGCGTCTATAGGGAAGCTTTGCCACGGTATATCTCGCCTTTGTTTTTCGTATAATCTGCTCGATATGTATCACCATGTTGGCAGTACGCTCTATCAGCGTTTCATCGTGTGAAATAAAAAGCACAATGTGCTTCCAGTCATTTATGATTTTTTCCAGTAATGTAAGCGTCGCAATGTCGATGTCATTGGAAGGTTCGTCCAACAACAGCACAGAAACATCGCGAATGAAAAGCCTCATAAGTTGTGTCTTGACTTTTTCGCCTCCTGAAAGACTACCCATTGTCTGGTTACTGTAGAAAAAATCATTTTTCATTCCAAATTTTCCCGCAATAACAGACAATTCTTTAGGCGTTTTCTCCCAGAATATTTCCTCTTCAGAAAAATATTCGTATATTGTTTTTTCCTTATCTTCATCGAGCATCTCCTGCGGAAGATAACCAAGACGTTCGTGTCCCATTATCCTTTCCCCATCTGCTTCTATATAGTTTTCTACAAGCGACGGATTGTATATCCACTTCATTAATGTCGATTTCCCATTTCCCTCTTCTCCAATAATAACTGCCTTATCTCCATCATTTAGCACAAGGTTGAAATCATTAAGAATTATTCTCAGGTCTTTTTTATGTGTTAAATTTAATTTTTTTATCTGCAACATTAAAGTTTCTCCTTTTCGAAGTCTGAGCCAATTATTATTTTGAACACACAAAAACGAGTCTTTTTTGCATACGCAAAAATAGACTCGCTAAATAGCCCCTTATTTCTTTTCCAAAAGGAAAACAAAGGAAATGCCTCTTGCGATAATCCAACTTAAGCGTACACAAAACAAACCTATTCTCTACAGGCTCAATAACTATATGTGTCTTACTTAAATCAAATTATCTATTAATCATTTCCTCACCTTACACAAAATGTGCCTTTCTTTCTTCTAATGGCAATACTATCATACTGTATTTTTTGTGTCAATACATTTCACCTTATGGAAGTGCAAATTAAAATTTTCACTTCCTAATTATACATCCAACCATTACGAAATTCAATCTTTCACAACCTCTTTACAACCACAACCACAGCACTCCAGCAAACGCAGGAGCACCATACCGTAAAACGCTTATGTGTAAATCAACTCCGTTCCTACAACTTCCCTCACACAAGCCTGAATATTATTCATTCTTCCAATCCATTCGTAGGGATTATCTTTCTTTAATTGTTCCGTCACATCTTGTCTGTCGGCATATTCCTTTACCAGTCGAAGAAACATATCCTCTGCTTGCTTATCGACTTCTGCAAGATAACTATGCAGCTTTCCGCTTGTCAGCAGGTTCATATATAACACTTTATAGTGTTCCTTTAAATGCCTTGCATGTCGTTTCCCCCATAAACCAATCGGCTCTATTTCTTCTTCGGCTGGTACTGTGATGTTCGGCAATAAATAATCACCCACCTGTCTATAAGTTCCGCCCATTTCTTCAAAAATTGTCTTTGTCATTTTCCTTTTCCTCCTGTGATTTTTGTCTATCGTGATCGTGTATTATCACGCTTGCGACCTTTAACTGTTCTTGCCTGCTCCAACAAATCATCTATCTGTTTGCGACCAAAAACCTTACGGAGCAGGCTGTAATCTTTATTTTCTGCTTTTAGGATTTTGTTTTCTTCGGTCAATCTTTCATTGACTTTCTCCAAACGCTGATTGGTGCGGTATAACTGTGCATTCGCTGTATTCAGCCTATGATAGTTGTCCCACCCCTCAAAGCAGCGGGCAAGCACCGTTTTGACAAGTTGCTTCAATTTCCTTACAACCGGCTCTGCCATTTTGGTTTTATATGCCTTTGCAGTCATAAATTTCTCTGGTTCTGGCAACTGATATTTCGGTGCAGTATCAAGCTCTATTTCAAGATTTGACAGCTCGTCTTTTGCCTTATCATAGTTCAATACTCGTTCCGACAACACATCAAATTCAATCTGTTTCTGCTCGATTTTCGCACCTAATGCCGCCACTTCTTTTTCTCTTTCCTGCTTTTTATAATCCAAAACAGAAAGATGTTTTTCGTGTGTGCCTAAATGTTCCCACTCAATCCCATAACGTTCCATCACCGCCGCAAGCTGTTCTTTTTCGGACTGTATCCATTGCGACCACTCCGTATCGCCACGACTGCCGCCCTTAAAACCTTGCGTTGCAAGAGCCTGCTTTAGTGACACTCTTGTATCAAGTCCACGCTTGCTGCCTGTGGTAAAAGGTACAAAATCTATGTGCAGATGTGGTGTAGCTTCATCCATATGCAGATGAGCCGAGAACACCCGAAGCTGTGGATTTCGCTCCTGAAAACCCTGATAGTATTCATCTAAAATCTGCTTTGCCAGTTCTCCGTTTTCCGTATCGGCGTTCATATTTCCCTTACCGCCCACCTGTAAAATGATTTCGTGGAACGGTTTTTCCTGCTTGGAACTTCGGATTTTTTCATAATAATCTTTTATCTTTCGGTCTGACCTTATCTGCTTGGCATTGTATCTTTCCAATGCTTCATCAAACAATTCGTGATAAACTGTCTTTATATTTTCATTGCAGTAGTCGATATTGAGATGAGTACGAGTTCCGTCTACATTTTCTGCTCGGAACTTTCGGCTATTGTGATTGACCGAGCCTTTACCGACCATTGCACTTATCGTTCTCTGCATTTTTTCATCTCCCATCTGTAAATTTCAACATTCTCAGGTTTTGTTACTTTTGTCAAAAGTAACGCAAAAGCACTTTTGACGGGTACACCCATCAAAAATGCGACCTGTAAACAGGTTTTGCGTTCTCCGAAGGCTCTCCGAGGGGTGAGCGTGTGCCGGTGGCACACACGCCTGCGAACCGACCGAGCCAGCAGGCGAGACCAAAGAGCCGCCTTTGAAAAGGCACTCTCTGCACACTCCCCTAAACTTTATCCGGTGTCAAAGTGTGACGATGGTGACAATGTTTTTCACAGCGTGCTGCTCTCAAAAACATTGACACCTTTGACACCGTTTGTCACGCCGTCTGCTCGGTTTCTTTCCAAAGTGAAACCTTTCTTCCGTCGTGTGTGCGGCTGTTCTGATAACGGATACCGTAATCACGAAACAGCCTGCTTGCGTTGATACTGAGCCTTAAAGAAAGTACATTCGGCTTTATATCCACCGCAAGCCTTTCGCAAAGTTCCGAAGCAGTTCCTTCCCATCTGTCACTTTCCGAAAAGAGCGTATCCGCTATCTTCTCAAGCAGAGGTTCGGGCGGTTCTTTCCACATCTCCGTTTCCGATTTTGCAAAGTTCCACACCAATCGCTCGCTGTCCCTTACAAGATGGATTTTCATATCCTGCTGGTCTCTGCCAGCAACATCAAGTGTGGCATTGTTGGAAGTACGCTTGTCCTTACTGAGAACAAATGCACCGTCTGCCGCACCCATCAGACCATTCGTGCCTGAAATCATATCGAATATATCTTCCGATTTTTGTTTGCGTGTATGATGAACAATAAGCATTGAAACCTTGTAACTGTCTGCCAACGCTTTCAGCCTTGCCACAACATCATAATCACTTGCGTAGCTGTAATCTGCTCCGCCTGCTTCACGCACACGCTTTAAGGTGTCTATGATAATCAAGCCTGTGTCTGGGTGTTCCCTCATAAACCCTCTTATCTGTTCTTCCAGTCCGCCATTGACCGTTTTACATTCCGTTGCGAAATACAGATTGCCTGTCTCCTTTGCACCGAACATCTGAAACAATCGCTTCTGCAAACGTGGGTAATCATCTTCAAGGGCAAAATAAAGCACCGTTGCCTTACGCACCTTATACTCCCAAAGCGGTGTGCCTGTGCTGATATGATAGGCAAGCTGTGCCATCATAAAGCTCTTTCCCACTTTCGGGGAACCTACGAAAAGGTAAGTTCCCCTTTGGAGCAGACCGTCGATAAGTGGTGTCTGAACCTCAAACACCGTATCATACAGCGTTGTCATTGATACTGTTTTCAGATAGGAAGGGTCTAACTGTCTGAGTATTTCCCTTTGCATTTCTTCAAAAGATTGCTCGTACCCCTTGAAATCCGTATCCTGATTGACTATACTATTGTCAGTACATTTGGAAAGTGACTGTTCCGCATCTGTTGCCGCAGATACATTTGGAATAGTCATTTCTTTTTTATTCTCCATTCGCATCCTCTCCTTTCAAACCGCCGAGAATAATGGAAATCAGTTCTATTACACTCAGCAGTTCATCATCCACACCTTTTCCTGCTTCAATCCTTTTCAGTTCCGCAAGGACTGTGGCAAATTCCGTTTTCAACGCCTTATACACTCTCGGATTGCCCTGTACCACCACATCCTGATTTAAGCAACGGCGGTAACAATACTCCTGTTTTGGCAATCCTGATAGAGCTACAGCTCTGTTAATGAGTTCGTTTTCTTCGGGCGATACTCGAAACCCTACTGTGATATTCCTCCAACGATTTTTGTTATCTCTGTTCTTAGCTGACATTTTCAAAATCTCCTTTCCCTAAATCATCTAATTTTTCTGCCATCTCAATCTGCTTTGACGGAAAGAGGTGTGCGTACTGATAAGTAATATCAATACTTTCGTGACCAACTCGGTCAGCAATCGCCACCGCAGAAAAGCCCATATCAATCAAGAGTGAAATGTGGCTGTGACGGAGATCGTGAATGCGGATACGCTTCACGCCTGCCGCCTTTGCCCCTCTGTCCATCTCGTGATGAAGATAGCTTTTCGTCACCGTAAAGATACGGTCTTTCTTCTTCAATCCGTAAAGCATACCGAGATATTCTTTCATTTCCTCACACAGAAACTTCGGCATTTTAATCGTGCGGTTGCTCTTTTTCGTTTTCGGAGAAGTAATCACATCCTGCCCTTTCAAACGCTGATAGGATTTATTGATTGTGACTGTTTCCTTATCAAAGTTGAAATCTGCCGGAGTCAAAGCTAACAGCTCGCCCTCTCGGATACCGCACCAGTAAAGCATTTCAAACGCATAAAAGGAAACAGGCTTGTCCATCATCTCAAAAGAGAATTTCTTGTATTCTTCCTTTGTCCAGAACAGCATTTCCTTGTGTTCCTCACGTCCCATATTTCCCACCTTTGCCGCAGGATTGGAACGCAGTTCATAGTAGCGGACAGCGTGATTGAAAATGGCGGACAACTGATTGTGCAGCGTTTTCAGATACGTCTGTGAATAAGGCTTTTTCTTCTCATCACGATAGGCAAGCATTTCATTCTGCCAAGTAATAATCTCCTTTGTGGAAATCTCGCTGATTTTCAGTTTCCCGAAATACGGAAGTATCTTTGTGCGTATGATATGCTCTTTGGTAAGCCACGTGTTTTCCTTCAAACGGTTCTTCACATCATTGATATAAAGCTCCGTAAAGGCTTCAAAACTCATATCAAGGTCTGAAGAAGTCTGCAATTTGAACATTCTTTCCCATTCCTGTGCTTCTCGTTTGGTAGCAAAGCCACGCTTGCATTTCTGCTTGCGTTCCCCTTTCCAGTTCACATACCTTGCCATCACATACCAAGTACCGTTATCTTCATTCTTAAATACCGGCATTTACATTTCCCCCTTTCCTGCTCCGTAGAGCCTTTCGTAAAAATACTGGCGATTTACACGCCCTGCAATCGTAATAAAGCCCTTTGCTTTCAATTCCTCATTTAATTGTCTGATGAGTTTATATGCATAAGGTTTTGATACGTTTAGTTCCTGAGCCACATCTTCGGCTCGGATAAATCTGTTTTCCATATCCTTTTTCTTCCTTTCTTAAAATAATTTTTTGCTTGCCGCTTTCTCCGTGTTAAAGTTCCAACAGGCACTCCTGCTTGTCGGCAGGCGCTGTGCTGTCCCAATGCACCGCAGTACATCAGGCGCTCGCTCGTATAGGGGTTCCCGAAAAGTCGGAGACTTTTGGGGAAGAGGAGGAGCAGTGCAGCGAATGAGCTTTTGTGCTTGCACACAAGCGAACGATACGGAACTTGCTCCGACGAGGTCTTGGCGGTTTGGCTTTTCGGACGGTCATTCAGTTGTCGCATTAAGCATATTTGTTTAATTCGTAATTTATTTTACTAAACATATTTGCTATTGTCAAGTGGTTGCAAAGAAAATATTAAACATTTTTGTTTCGGTTTTTCTTGACTTCCACTAAACATTTCTGCTATACTTATTTCACTAAATATAAAAGGAGCGTATCATTATGGCTATCAGCGAAAGAATACATTTTTTCAGACTAATGCGTGGTATGACACAAAAGTATCTCGGTACAGCAATCGGTTTTCCAGAAAAGAGTGCTGATGTGCGTTTGGCACAGTACGAAACTGGTACACGCAAACCGAAAGCAGACCTTACAAATGCATTGGCACAGGTGCTTGATGTTTCTCCACAGGCTCTTGATGTTCCTGACATAGACAGCTATATCGGTCTTATGCACACTCTGTTTACCCTTGAAGATATTTACGGTCTTACTGTCAGTGAAGCAGACGGAGAGGTATGCTTAAAGGTCAACAAGGACAAAGGCAGAGAAGCATATGAACTCCTCAAAATGCTGTATGCTTGGAAAGAACAGGCAGACAAGCTATCTTCCGAAGAAATCAACAGAGAAGAATACGATAACTGGCGTTACCATTATCCAGAGTTCGACACCACACAGCGTTGGGCAAAAGTTCCATCACAGGAATTAAGTGACGCTCTCGTGGAAGCATTCAAAGACCACTTGAAAGATAAATAAGCACCTACAGGACCTGCCACTGGCAGCTCCCTACAGATGCTTTGGCAACGACAAAAAAGCCCTTAACTATGGTTATTAACCACAGCTAAGGGCTTAGTTTATAATATGGAATTTGTTCAGAGCCAAGCTCCGAACTTTAGTCTGCAAGCCACCTGTTAATTGTTCCGTTACCCATAAACCACTGGATAACAAGAATAATGGCACTTGCTATGACTGTTATCAATTTGTTATCAAAAGACTAATCGAAATCGCTGAAACCCGCATAAACACTGGCTTTTTTAAGCAACTCGATTTATTCAAACTCAATCGTTCCCGGCGGTTTACTCGTCAGATCATAGAATACTCTGTTAACCCCACGAACTTCATTGATAATTCTGCTCATTACTTTATCAAGTACTTCATACGGAATCTTCGCTGCCTCAGCAGTCATAAAATCTACCGTATTCACTGCACGAAGTGCAACTGCATAATCGTAAGTTCTCTCGTCACCCATAACACCAACGCTTCTCATGTTGGTCAGGGCTGCAAAATATTGTCCGATGCTGCGGTCAAGTCCCGCGTTTGCAATCTCTTCTCTGTAAATTGCATCTGCATCCTGTACGATCCGTACTTTTTCAGCCGTTACTTCTCCGATGATACGGATTCCAAGTCCCGGTCCCGGGAATGGCTGACGAAATACAAGCTTCTCCGGAAGTCCAAGTTCAAGACCTGCCTTGCGGACTTCATCTTTGAAGAGATCACGAAGTGGTTCAATGATTTCTTTGAAATCAACATACTCCGGAAGTCCTCCTACGTTGTGATGAGACTTGATCACTGCTGATTCTCCGCCAAGTCCGCTTTCTACAACGTCCGGATAAATCGTTCCCTGTGCAAGGAATTCCACTGCACCGATCTTCTTTGCTTCTTCTTCAAAAATACGGATAAATTCTTCTCCGATAATTTTACGCTTTGCTTCCGGTTCTGTAACTCCGGCAAGCTTGTTGTAGTATCTTTCCTGTGCATTGACACGGATAAAGTTCAGGTCAAACTGACCATTCGGTCCAAATACTGCCTCAACTTCATCGCCTTCATTCTTACGAAGAAGACCGTGATCTACAAATACGCAGGTAAGCTGTTTGCCGATTGCTCTGGAAAGCAGTCCTGCTGCCACAGAGGAATCAACTCCACCTGAAAGCGCAAGAAGTACTCTTCCGTCCCCAACTTTTTCACGGATTTCCTGGATGGTATTTTCAACAAATGCATCCATCTTCCATTCGCCGACACATCCACAGACATTCTTTACAAAGTTGTTGATCATCTTGGTTCCTTCCGGTGTATGAAGCACTTCAGGATGGAACTGGATTGCATAAAGCTTTTCTGCTGCATTTTCTGCTGCTGCTACCGGACAGTCTGCTGTGTGTGCAGTAATCTCAAATCCCGGTGCCACCTGCGAAATATAATCAAAATGGCTCATCCAGCAGGTTGTTGTTGCAGATACATTTTCAAATACTTTGGAATCTTTCTTGTCGATGATGACTTCTGTCTTACCATATTCTCTGACGTCAGCTTTTTCAACTTTTCCGCCAAGTACGTGAGACATAAGCTGTGCACCATAACAAAGACCAAGTACCGGAATGCCAAGCTTAAAGAGTTCTTCAGAATAAGTCGGTGAATCCGGTTCGTAACAGCTATTCGGTCCTCCTGTCAGGATAATTCCCTTCGGGTTCATTGCTTTAATCTTTTCGATATCAATCTTATAAGAATAAATTTCGCAATATACATTACATTCCCTGACACGTCTTGCGACAAGCTGGTTATACTGTCCACCAAAGTCAAGTACAATCACTAATTCGTTCTTCAAGGTTTTCCTCCTGTAAAATACGATCCTTTCAGACCGCTTTTTCTATTTATTGCTTTTGTATTTTATTATAGTAGAGCTCTGGATGTTTTACAAGCATTTTCTATCACCCGAACCAAAGTTTGAACTCTGGTCTGCAATTAAAACTCATATTCAAGCATCATCTTTCTAACACAAATGACAACTTTCTTCTGTATTTACACAATTGCCCCATGTTTCCACTTTCCATTAAAGTACCGGATAATAAAACAGATTGCACGTACTACCCAGTCGATCACCATTGCAACCCACACGCCAAATACTCCCAGTCCCATATATTTTCCTACCAGATAACTGAATCCGATCCGGAAAATCCACATCGACACAATCGATGTATACATGCAGGCTTTTGCATCTCCTGCCGCACGATACGCTGCTGGAAGAGCAAATGAAAGTGGCCAGATAATCATTGCACTGATTCCATGGAAATGAATAATATTTGTTGCTGCCGCAGCTGTCTGATCTGACAAATTGTATGCTTTCAAAATCAATGGAAGTGCAAGGAAAATAAGTGCTACCGTTCCCACCATTGCCACATAAATGATCGCAAGCAGTTTTTTCAGATAGTAACGTACCTGTTCATAGTCATTTGCGCCGACGCACTGGGAAATAACTGTCGTAATTGCCAGCGAGATCGCCATTCCAGGAAGAATCTGGAACAGCGCAATCGCATTGGAAACTGCATTTGCCGCAATTGCATAAGTACCGAAGGTTGAAACCAGACTCAGCACTAAAATTTTGCCCAGCTGAAACATACTGTTTTCCAGACCATTGGGAACCCCAATTGCAAGTATTTTCCGTATCATTCTTCCATCAAACCGGATTTTCAGTGTCCGCTCAATATGCAAGATACGTGTCTGATTGCAGAGCAACACTGTTATCACTATCGCGGCAACCATTCTGGAAATCAGTGTCGGTATTGCAACACCCGCCGTTCCGATCCGTAATCCGAACACAAGAATTGCATTTCCGGTTACATTGATCGCATTCATCAAAAGCGATACCCGCATGGATACCTGCGAATTCCCCATCGCACGGAAAATTGCTGCCCCACCATTATATAACGCGATAAATGGAATCGAAGCTGTTACAATTAACAGATAAATATCTGCATGTCCTTTTACTTCCGCTGTAATGTGACCAAATACCTGATTCAGAATTATATCTTTTCCAAAGTAAACCAATATCATGATCGCAACCGCACTAAGACTCACAAACCATACCAGCTGTGTAGCCGCTTTACATGCTGATTTTTCATCTTTCCTGCCAATATACTGTCCGGCAACAACTGCTCCACCAGTCGCCAGTGCTGCAAAAATATTGATGATCAGAATCATAATATTGTCAACCAGCGACACACCCGACACAGCTGCTTCTCCA
The DNA here is from genome assembly GCF_027682785.1 of Coprococcus sp. AF51-11b1. Lineage (NCBI taxonomy): Bacteria > Bacillati > Bacillota > Clostridia > Lachnospirales > Lachnospiraceae > Coprococcus > Coprococcus sp. AF51-11b1. The sequence continues at coordinate 189,836 of NZ_JAQCZB010000003.1, forward strand.
ACATTTGCAACCATAATAGAATCTGCCATCCCAACAAAAACTGCCAATAACTGCTCGATTACCAAAGGTCCGATCAGATTTGCCAGTTCCCGATTGGAAAACAGATAATGACTTCGATCCTGTTTTTGTTTCGTTTTCCCCATTCTTCTCTTTTCCTGTCCCTTCTCTTTTGTATATCCCCGTTTTCTCTATTATATACTGTAAAAATGTAATACACCATCTTTTTGCAAAGAAAAGGATTTTTTATGCGTGCTGATGCAGGTACTTTTCTCTGGTAGCAAGTCCGCCCCGGATGTGCCGTTCCGATTTGTTCAGATCCAGAACCTTTCGCGCCTCACCTGCAAGAGATGGGTTGATCTGGAGAAGGCGTTCTGTTACATCTTTATGTATCGTACTCTTACTTACCCCAAACGCCACCGCCGTCTGCCTCACCGTCGCCTTATTTTCAATAATATAATAAGCAATCTCAACCGCTCTCTCCTCGATATAATCTTTCATAAAAACCCCTGCATAGTTTGTTTTTTTACAATCTATGCAGGGATGTGGTGATGTATGTCTGCTAAAAAAAAGCTTCTTTCTTCGTCGAATATCTCTTTCCTCTGCTCCTACCAATATCTCCGAATCATCCGCAACATATTTTCTCTGCCAACGGGATTCATCGTATGAAGCCTAATTGGATAAAAACGTTCATTCTCCGCCAGCCAATCCAATAATTTAATCCCATCCCCACCATCATAAGCATAATCTCCTAAATCATGATCACAATCAATTAATAAAATGGGTTCCTCCGCTGATTCAATTGTTCTCTTTGCAATATTAACACTTTTGCACCATACATATCCTTCTGGAGCAGGTCGTATATCATCCAGCCATATCTTCATACATTTTCCTTTATAAATAGTCATCTTTTTTCATCTGCTTTCCATCCTATATCCAAATATGATCTATAATGACTACTATTATCATAAATTATTTTTTCTACAGATTCCAGACCAAATTTCTTCATTATTTCATTAATGTATTCTTCACCTATATTGGGATTCATATATAGAATACACAGATTTTTTGAAGTAATTTCAACCCGACCACGAGGATAATAATTATATGAATACCGACATTTTCGAGGCTTTATTTCCTTCCAAATTTTTCTATGCACATAAGAATCTCCCGACTTTGAAATTCCATATTCATATTTTTGCTTGTCAAATGGAACTGCCCAGATTTTTCCGTCTATTAACCAGAATACTCCTTTATGTGGTCTTGCTAACATTTTCGTTTTCCTTTGACATAATCATCCCAATCCAATTCATCTTTTGAAACAATCTTTGCCTTATATAGCGGTGATAAATATTGATACACTTTTCTATGATTAAAAAAATAATCTCCATGTTTTAACGCACCAGTTTCAATCTCTCCTTCCGAATTCACATATTCACATTGTATTCCACAACAATCATCTCCTACTTCTTTGAGCCGACAATAAAAAGCACCCGGTGCATATGGTCTGCAGTCTATAACCAGGACATCACCTGGCTGATATGGAACAGGCAAGTTTAAATCGGGACATACCGAATGAAACTGTCCCTCTGCTATCCTTCCTAACGCTCCTTTTAAATAATTTGACGATAACTTTTCATGAATAAAATATTGAATCTCTCCATTTTTATCCATGATGTATGTGTATTCCGGCGATAAAAATTCGTTTTTCTTAATCTCGTTCTTGCCACTAAAATATAATTCAACCCGCCAATATAAAGATTCCCATATAGAATCCGGATCATTCCAATAATATTCCTGCACTGCCTTTTTCATGTCTTCAAAAGATGTCATAATATACGGGCCATCCATAATATCACTTTTATTATCATCATTATAACCCATCAACTGTATAAGAAAAATCTTTTCACTTTCCATCGTTAAATATCGCACTGCCTGATCCATACACTCGCAGCATAATTTCAGATAATCCATATCCTGTTGCTTTATGTCTGATGTTGCTCTCAGCTTATACAATAATCCCTGTTTTCTTTTTAAACCGACTGGTGCTCCGGCAATAATTGACACATAGTCTCTCAACTTCAGTCGTTCTGCATGTTCCATTAAATATACATGCAATTCCGGTGATTCAATTAAATCCAAAATCTCTTGTTTTAATTCTATCGTCATATAAATCTATTCACCACTTTCTCTTATCACATCATTTTCAATTCCATATCTCTCAAGTGCATCGTACACCTTGTGATACACCATCTGATTCGGATAATATCTATAATCAACAAATATCTTGATACCGTCTTTATAGAAATATTCATGGATAGCCGCCGCACATCCTGAACTTCTGCTTTCGCCATATTCACATTGACAGATGATATCTTTTCCTTCTTTTTTTGCATTGAAAATAAATTCTGCAAGATCATCTACTTCTGGAAAATATGTCTCATAAGTCAAATGATATTTCGGCAATACTGCCAGATCAATGTCATGCAGTGCTGCCTGAAATACACAATTCGTTTTCGCCGAATAGTCTACCGGACTGTATTCCGCATCACGGAATTTTCCTGGCGGATCATAGAAACTGATTACGGCTGCATTTTTCGGGAAATCTTTTTCCAATAATTTTTCTATTGATTTTCTTGAATAAATGAATATTTTCAACTTTTCCACTCCTATCTATGCTTGATAAGTAATAGTATATATGATTGTATGGGGCAAAAATGGCTCATTTCTGAGCATATAAAAAACAGTGCCGAAACACTGTTTTTCCATCTTATTTTTCTCCGATTAAATCTCTGATTCTATTTAATCTATCTTTCAACACTTGATTCAATGAATCCTTTATATCATATTTTTCTAATTTATTTTTTTCATATTCCTTTTCATCTTCACTTTCTTTCATTGTTTTTATAAAAGCCTCCGCTGCCATAATCTTTTGCATCTTAGGCCAGACAATAAAATCCAATTGCAATGGGTAAATTTCTCTTTTTACTTCTTTTTCATTATATTCTTCGCAATATTTCTTTATAACATCTCTGTAAAATTCATATGGATACCTAATCATTTCCTCTGTCTCGTTTTCTGATAATGTTTTGATTGAACTCCATGAACCTATAGACTCTGCTTTTAACAGCAATTTTTCACCATCTACTTTTTTAAAAAGCTTATCTGGCAATTTAGTGAAATAGTCCTTGTCAAAAAAATCTTCTTCTTTGAAGCACCTTTTAAACCATTCTAAACTAAAACTATCCAAAGGCATATGACAAGCTTTAAAACGCTCTCTCATTTTATCATCAAGTTTACAGCAATATAAATATTTAAATGCCATGTTTACAATCTTTTGTGCTTGACCATATGACACCATTACTCCGTTTTTCTTAAAATTTTCATGTAAACTTTTACATAATTCCACATGTTTCTCATTAAAATCTATTGAATTATCTTTTGTTAAATATTCCCTTATCTGATATGCACACCCACTCGGTTCTTCCCCTTCGCAAATTCTTTTTATCTTCTCTCTTTTATCAACATCATTTTTACATTTCTTAACCTCCGACTCCGATGACCATTTAAAAGTCCTACATGCATCAAGATAACCTTGATATAATGCATCAACATAAACCTTTATATCTTTCTCCATAGGAGGTTTTTCATCAAGCCATTTTTTATAATCTGCCCTTATTACATCTTTAAAATTTTCTACTTCTTTTTCAATCTCCATCTTCTGTATCTCCTTCCAAAACTCTCACAAGTTCTCCCCACACTTTCACCATCGCATAGGTATCCAACTCACAGTACTTCAATAAATTATGCCTTGCCTTCTTCTGCTCCTCCGCTGGCATATCTTTTATCCTCGGAAATATCGTCATTGCCTCTGAGCCATTGTGTACACCTTCCAGATTATGATAATTCAATTCCGGATCATCCGGAAATATCGCCGGCAGAACACTTTTAATTGAAAATGATCCTCCCATCGCCCGGTTATAATAATGACCTGCCTGAAATGGATCCAGTAAATCTTTGATATTCTCTTTGATATTTAATAAATGCTCAGATAAATCCGGGAACATTCCCGCCAATTCTTTAATTCTGCTGCATTCAAACGACTTATTGTACGCCGTTACACACACATTCATCGGAATATCCCTACACAAAGCTTCTGCAATTGCCTGCAATGGATTTTCTCCTGATTCTGCCAGAAATTCTTTATGTAATAACGGTCCACCTGCAGACTTTATATAATGTAATGAGTACTGGAATGGTATCTGCTGATATGGCTTTGTTCCCGGGAACAACGGTATCACTGGTTGCATGGTCTCAAAATCCAGAAAGTACAACGGATAAGACAATGTACTTAAAAATTTCCGGATTCCATCAATATTTACATATGTACCCTTATCTTCTAATGCAAATTCAATCTGCCGTAATTGCTTTTCATTCTTAAGCTTTCCACAGGCTTTTAATTGCTTATAATCGGAAATCCCTTCCCGGTAATATTCTAATTTTCTTTTTAACGGCATTCGATACAAATCAAATACAGATGGTCTTGGCAAATTTTTTGCACAATATTCCCAATACGGACATCCATATGGATCTTTACAATATAATCCCAGTTCCCGCTCCGGCTCATTCTCTGATTCCAACAATGTATCTTCCTGTAATAAATTCTTCTCTACTTCCCCAATCTCATTTCTCACAAATTCAGACACATCCGTAATTTGAAACAGCCTTTCCAAATCCAATTTTCCATCATATACATAATCGTTATTGATGGAAACTATGTATGTTCCTGTAATCCGCACTCCGCAATGTTCCAGTACGTACTTCTGATAAGCAACGTCTGCCACATATACCGCTTTCATATTTTTCTCATTTACCGTCGAACTTTTTACTTCATATATTGCCCATCCGTCATTTTCTCTTTTCAAAATATCTACCGCACAATAGCACCCCTGATAAGAAAATGATGCTTCACATATGACAGATGTCTCGTGTTCTATTTCCACTTGTGTCCGGTCTGTCATTGCAGGTAAATTTAATTGTCCATTAACAGTCTCTGTTACATCTACCGGCTTTCCAAATAATTCTCTTGCCAGCTTCCCTACTTCTGTTCCCGCTTCCATTCTGGAATCATCTGTGGCATCTTCGGCTTTCTCTTCCGGCTTGTATTTATCCATCCACAACATCTTCGGACATTGCCACAATCTGCAATATTTCGACTTTGAAAAATGATTCTTCATCTCTTATGCCTTTCTTTTAATCTTCATATGCTTCCCACGCTTTTTTCAAGTCATCCCTTAATTTATCTCTTAATCTCTTCGGCTGCAATATCACCACATCCGGCGCATAATTTTTTGCGAACTGCTCCACTGCACGTTCATTTACATGCACGCTCACCGATACATGCGTATCCGTTTCTTCTGAAAAATTCACCCCTTTTCCAAATAAATCAATCACATCGGATATCATTGCTTTTACGATTCTAAATTTAACAAACGCATTTTCACTGGAATACATATACACATGCTCTTTCATATATTCATTCAGATTCATCGGCTGATGTCCGGACCATTTCAAAGTTTCAAATGGCTTACCTTTTTCCTCAAGAATCTGTATGTTTCGAATCCTGTCTACACGGTAATTCGAGATATCATCATATTTATCATAGTTGCAGATCAGATAATACTTTCCCTCCTGCACAGCCATTTGATATGGCGTAATGATATATTCCCGTACACTACCATCTTCCCGTTTTTTCAAATGCATTTTCTTATCTGTATGGTATTCTGCATATTCAAATAAAACCTTCTTCTTTTTACGGATTGCATCGTCTAATATAGCAATATTGTAAAACACCTGTTTATTATCTGTCCGTTCAACCGGCAATGGATAGATATACTGCGAGCAAGATTTAAAATATATATTAGATAACGATTCTAATTTTTTAATCAGCTCTTTTGCCTGGCTATAAGGTATATGTTTTGAAAACAACAGGCTGTCTATTAATAGGCGCAATTCTTCATTCGTGAATTTCTGCTTCAGGTAAAAATCCGTCCATAACAAATCGTCTTCCGAGATTTCTTTATCCGCAAAATCCGAGGTGCCTTTATATGATACAGAATCTTTTTTTCTGAAAATATCTTTCCGTGATACTTCTCGATATTCAATATTGCTTTCATATTCAATCAGATTTAAGAGATTTCTTTTCACGGCTTTCCTGTCAACCGTCATTTCATACTCTCTTTTCAAAATATCCTGTATCTCTTTCTGGCTCAGTCTGTGTTCTTCATCCGTATATTTCTGCAAGATATCTAAAATATACAAAATCACCAATTTTTTTGGATGTATATCACTCATACTTTTTGCTCCCTGTTCTGTGCAGTTCATATAGTATCATTGTATGCCTACACTTCACAGATTTCAATGGGCATAAAAAGACCGAACAGTAAAATATCATTCAACATCTCATCTCTTGTACATAATTTTCGACTCTATAATCTTGTATAATCCGGCATAACAGGAAATCCGTTTTTGTCGTATTGAATTTTATTATTTTCTTCATAAGTATCTATCCATACCTGAACAGCCACTTCATATCCTGTTGCTATTTTGATATTATTTTTATCAACAATTGATGTAGTCCAATGGTATTTACTTTCACTCGTCAGTATATAGATTAACTCTTCTTTTTGTTTTGTTGACAATCTTATAGAATTCTTTTCTGGAACATACTCCGGCTTGTCCAGTCGAACAAACGCACAATTTTTCAAATCCCACATATTATCTAAGAATACATACAGATATGGTATTGTTGTCTCCGTATCATGTTGCTCTATCGCAACCTTAATACTTACCTTTTTACATAATCTGGGATTTATAATTGATATACAAAGATTGTCCTGCTCACTTTTTGTATTATTCCCCATGTATGATTCCTCCACTACTTCTTTTTTGCTGACTTTATTTTAAGAAATCTAATGGGGCAAAAAAAGTACATAAAAGTCTAAACAAGAAAACACTAATTTTTAAATATCTATTTTATGATAATTATCATAAATGTACCTGCTCTGTTTTGTCTCATTATCTTTTATTTTATTATAAATATCATATTTTCTTTTCGTTTCTTATTGTTACATCTATATGTATCGTACTCTTACTTACCCCAAACGCCACCGCCGTCTGCCTCACCGTCGCCTTATTTTCAATAATATAATAAGCAATCTCAACCGCTCTCTCCTCAATATAATCTTTCATAAAAACCCCTGCATAGTTTGTTTTTTTTACAATCTATGCAAAGGCGAAGGGATGTATGTCTGATTAAACTTCCTTCAAAAATATCTCATTCAATTTCTCCCAACTTACCTTTTTTTCTTCCCCTAATTTTCCCGCCTTCTCTCTCAATCCTGCTATTTCACTCTCCAGAATCCACTGACCTGCCAGTAATATTTTACCATGCTCTTTTTCTTCTATTTCATGAAGTTTTTGTACTATTATTTTTTCCATCAACTTCCCCTGCTTTCCTGTTTTTCTTCTTCCAAGGTCCATCATCTCCGGATTCCTTAAAGTTATACACTGGTTTCATAACCTCAAGAATATCCACGCTTTCCCGGATCACATCAATAATATCCTCCTTTCCCTTTCTAGCCTATAGCTGCACGCGGCGTGCAGTCAAAGGCTTTTATTTTGGAATTCTGGTTATCTTCTCCATCCTTCCTTGAAAGGGTATGTTTATTTCGCGAATTCTCCAGATTGACTTTCCCCTCCTCATAAGTTATCCTTATCATAGTACGCCATGCTGACATATTTGCAGCACTGGTGAATTTTATTATTTTTACAGGTAAGGATTTGAGAAAATGAGTAAAACAAAAACAATCGACCTGACTTCCGGGCCGATTCTAAAGACGCTGGCAGAGCTGGCACTTCCGATCATGGCTTCCTCGCTGCTGGGGACAGCCTACAATATTACGGACATGGCATGGATCGGCATGCTGGGTTCCAAAGCCGTTGCCGGGGTGGGCGTTGGGGGAATGTACGTCTGGCTCTCACAAGGGCTCGTAGCACTTCCGCGAATGGGCGGACAGGTCAATGTCGCACAGGCCTGCGGACGCGGAGACTATGAACAGGCAAGGGGATATGCCGCTTCCGCTCTGCGACTTACATTTTTACTGGGAATTTTATTTGCTGCAGTATGTATCGTGTTTATTCATCCGCTGCTCGGCTTTTTTAACCTCGGAGATGCAGAAACTTATACCGCTGCGAAATTATATACACTGATCACCTGCGGACTGATTCTGTTTTCATTTTTAAATCTGACTCTGACCGGACTTTCTACTGCGCAGGGAGATTCCAAGACACCGCTTATGGCAAATCTTCTTGGACTGGTTGGTAATATGATCCTGGATCCGATTCTGATCCTCGGATTTGGACCATTTCCAAGGCTTGAGGTTGTTGGCGCTGCAGTTGCTACCGTGACCTCGCAGATACTGGTTCTGATCGTCATGCTGATTCGGATTATGCACTCTGATCTGGAACCAAATATTCTGCAAAACATGCATGTACTGTCGCGTTTCCCTGCAAAATACTACATCAGTATTTTTAAAATTGGATTTCCGACAGCAGTACAGAGCAGTATTTACTGCATGATTTCCATGATTCTCACACGAATGGTTTCTGCATTCGGGGCAGGTGCCATTGCCACACAGCGAGTCGGCGGACAGATTGAATCTGTTTCATGGAACACTGCTGACGGCTTTGCTGCTGCGTTAAATGCTTTCGTTGGTCAGAACTACGGTGCAAAGAAACCAGACCGTATTCGGAAAGGATATAATATTTCATTTAAAATCCTCGCTGTCTGGGGACTCATTGTAACCGGTGCTTTCGTATTCCTGCCAGGACCGATTGCTTCCCTTTTCTTCCACGAAAAAGATGTTCTGGCGATTGCGATCAACTATCTGATCATCATCGGATTCAGCGAAACCTTTATGACCATTGAGCTTATGACCATCGGCGCACTTTCCGGTCTTGGTATGACAAAGCTTTGCAGTATCATCAGCATTGTCCTCACCAGTGCCAGAATCCCACTTGCCATGATCCTCACTCAAACCAGCCTCGGTCTGAATGGTGTATGGTGGGCACTTACAATTACCTCTATCACCAAAGGAATTGTTTTCTACTTCACCTTCCACCACACCAGCAGACACCTACCTGACGCTAATGACAATTAATTTAACTACCCACCTTTTTTATTTTTTCCTGTTTTGTTTATTTCTTCTTCATATTTTTTTGATTTTTTTTAGAGTTTGAACATATTTCTGTCACAAATTATCTGTATACTAATAATCAGATAGTTGATAAAGCAACTATCTCCCCCCTCATAAAGTAGAAGCAGTCAGAATTCTGATTGCTGCACTTTACTCTCATTCCTTTTAGATAACAATAAAAACACCAAGAACCTCTCCATTATGGAGAGGTTCTTGCGTTGTGGATTTTTTTAATATTCTATAAACCTATCATTTTTATATTTTTAATCAGATTTTATAATTTCTTAACACTTTTGACACATTTTCATCGTATAGTAATAGATGGATAGTTGGGAAACAACTATCTCCCCCCTCATAAAGTGAGCGCAATCGGGCATGCCCGATTGCCGCACTTTGATTTTTACAGAATATTATTCTGGGACGAAGGTTATCCTCCGTCCCATATTTTATTTGTAAATGCAGTACCGTGTGCCCGGATATCTACCTGCACAAAACGTTAGTCACGGCCATTCATCATCAAATGAACTCAAACCTTTTACGTCCTTGCACGAATGTCTCTCTGGTACATCATACTTTTTATCCTCAATTACCGGAAAGGATTTATTATGAAACGCCCTACTTTACATAAACTTATTTTTTCAATTCTTTTATTTGCCATAAGTTTCCTTGCTCTTTTCACCAGCCACAAAAGCTCTGCATTCGCAGACTGGTATTCTTCCACCATTTACCCGCTTTTCGTTTCGTCCATCGGACGCTTTTTTGGAATCTTCCAATTTTCTGTTTCTGAAATTGGATTGTATATTTTTGTCATTCTTCTGTTTCTTTCCTTGATCCGGATGCTGATCAGCTCCATTTACAAAATGTATGCCCAAAAAAAGAACCCTGCCTGGCTCGGCTACGGTTCCTCACTCCTGTTTCTCTGCGGATGTCTGTTTACCATTTATACTTTTTTCTGCGGAATCAACTACGGACATACTTCATTTGCAGAAAAATATCACCTGGAATCCGGTCAGTATACTCAGGCTGAACTGACCTCTTTATGCAACGAACTGACTGATCAGTTAAATACACTTTCTGACTCTTTAGGCCGGGATTCCGACGGTCTTGCTGATATGGGTAAGGATCTGCAGGATCGTGCACGGGCTGCTATGTTCTCCCTCGGTGCTACCTACCCTGAACTTTCCGGATACTATCCACAGCCAAAAGGTCTTTTATTTCCGGCTTTTCTCTCAGTACAGAATCTTTCCGGGATCTATTCACCATTTACCATTGAGGCAAACTATAACTCCGCAATGATTTCCTACAATCTTCCATTTACCATCTGTCACGAGCTTTCGCATCTGCGTGGATTTATGCAGGAGGAAGAAGCAAATTTTATCGGTTTTCTCGCCTGTGTAAATGCCGACGATACCGCCTTCAACTACAGCGGCTATCTTCTTGGCTGGATCTACGCAACCAATGAACTTTACGAAACCGACTACGACACCTTTGAGGAAATCTACAACAGGCTTTCTGACAATGTAAAGGCAGATCTTTCGGCTAACAGCAGCTTCTGGAAGCGATATGACAGCAAGGTCGCCGAAGTATCTGGTCAGATCAATGACCACTATCTGAAAGCAAATGGTCAAAGTGACGGGATAAAAAGTTATGACCGGATGGTTGATCTGATGATCACCTGGTTCCGGTCAAAATAATTCTTTCTTATAAAGTTTACTCTTTCTCTCCAGCCTGAAACAGCATCTCTTTCAATACGTTTGCCGCCATGCTGTGAGGACTGCTCTTATCTTCCACAAAACAGATTTCTCTTACCGGTGGTTCTTCCAATAGTGGAACCTGAATGACAATGCCCTGCTCAATCACTTCCTGTGCAAGCGGTTCCGGAATAAACCCGATTCCCAGATTCTGTCTTACCATCGGCAGAATCTGATCGATGGTTGCTGCTTCGGTATCTGCCGTCATTGCAATTCCATGCTCCAGAAAAAATCTGGTATAAAAATCATAAGTTGACGTGTTTTTCCCAAGGCAGATAAATGGATACTCCACCAGCTTTTTCAAACTTACCGGTTCTTTAAACATATCTTTGTACGCCGCATTCGCAACCAGAATTTCTTTAAATGAAAGAAGCGGAATTGCCTTTAAAGGCTTTTTCACCTCTGCCGGTGTAGATGCTACCGCAAAATCTGAAAGTCCGTTCCGAACCGTCTGTATCGCCTGTGGTGCTGTATAACTCGAAATGCGAAGTCTGATTTTAGGATACTTTCTTCTAAACTCTCCCAGCACCGGAAGCAGAAGCAAATGCAATGCAATCTCACTTACCCCGATCGTTACGGTTCCCTGTTCCAGCTTCTTTTCATTTTCAAGCTCTAGCTCTGCTGCATGCAGATGATCGTATGCAATTGCAACATGTGAATAAAGCCGTTCTCCCTCCGGTGTAAGCTCTGCTCCCCGGTTAGACCGGATAAATAATCTGCATCCAAGCTGACTTTCCAGATTGTGGATTGCCCTCGTTACATTCGGCTGATTACTCATCAGGATTGTCGCCGCCTGTGAGAAACTTTTATACTTTGCCGCATAATAAAAAATACGGTAATAATCATAGGTAACTTCCATCTTCCTGCTCCTTGTTCCGTATATCTCCGGCATATCCAGTGCCGCCTTTAACTGAACGGAATCGTAACCGGTGTACAGTCAAATTTTTCAAAATAACTGTCGGCCAGATGTTCCTCTTCGCCTTCGATCAGAAGATGCATCTTCTCTCCCATTCTTATCGTCATCAGTCCCACGATCGATTTGGCATCGATCTCGAAACGTCCTGTCACATCCTTTACCGTAATATCTGCATTCATCTTCTGGCAAACATTACAAAAAGTCATCAATTGTCCTGTAGTCATAAAACGTATATTCCTCTGTACCATAATAGGTCAACCCTCCGCAAGTCTTTTTTTCCTGATGTCTAGTTTACACAATATCGTACAATTTGAGAAATGTCTCTTTGAAATGTCTGATATGTCATTTGAATATATCAGTTGTTTCTTTATTTTACATACTACATATCAGTTTGTCAACACTATCGGTCATTTAAATTTTTATATTCTCGATACTCTGCCAGTGGCATATATGCCGGACGAATAATCTTATCCACATTGATCAGCTCTTCCAGACGATGTGCACTCCATCCAACGATTCGCGCTGCGGCAAAGATCGGCGTATAAAGCTGCTCCGGAATTCCAAGCATATGGTAAACCAGTCCGCTGTAAAAATCGACATTTGCATTTACCCCTTTATACATCTTTCTTTTTTCGGCAATGATTTCCGGTGCCATATGTTCCACTTTCTCATAAAGTGCGTATTCTTTATCGTATCCTTTTTCATGTGCAAGCTGAGCCACAAATTTCTTGAAAATCTCAGCACGTGGATCAGATACTGAATAAATCGCATGACCCATTCCATAGATCAGACCTTTTTTATCAAACCTCTCCCTTGCAAGCAGACCTTCCAGATATGCTCTTACCTCATCGTCATCTTCCCAGTCTTTGACCTCTTCTTTCATATCAGCAAACATCTGCGTCACTTTGATGTTCGCACCGCCGTGCTTCGGACCTTTTAACGATGCCATTGCAGCAGAAATTGTAGAATAGGTGTCTGTTCCGGACGAAGTGACAACGTGGGTAGTAAATGTAGAGTTATTTCCACCACCATGATCCATATGCAGCACAAGTGCCATATCCAGGATCCTTGCTTCCAGCTCCGTATACTGTCGGTCTTCACGAAGCATCATCAGAATATTTTCCGCGGTGGACTTCTGCGGATCCGGTGCATAGATGTACATATCCTGACCCTGACGATAATTGTATGCATGATATCCGTAGACCATCAGCATCGGAAATTCACTGATCAGGTTCAAACACTGTCTGAGAACATTCGGGATTGAAGTATCATCAGCTTTTTCATCGTAAGAATACAGATTCAGAATCGCCCTTGAAATATTGTTCATCATATCATGGCTCGGTGCCTTCATAATAACATCGCGCACAAAATTCGGCGGAAGTGTCCTTCTCTCCGTCAGTGTCTCATGAAACCCATCCAGCTGTACAACCGTCGGAAGTTCACCAAAAAGAAGCAGATATGCAATTTCTTCATATCCAAAATGATCCGCATCCAGGAATCCACGAACCAGATCCTTGATGTTATAGCCTCGATAATACAAATTACCGGCACACGGAACTTCTTCGCCATTTACAATCTTTTTGGCACATACATCGGAAATGTTGGTAAGTCCCGCAAGAACTCCTTTTCCGTTTACATCACGGAGACCTCTTTTTACATCATGCTTTACAAAAAGTTCTTTGTCGATCCCGGTATTCGCTTCACATAATCCGGCAAGTTCCTTGATTTTCGGCGAAATATCAAACAGAATGCTATCCAGATCTTTCGCACTGTTCACTGAATTTGTCATACACCTACTCCTTTCTGTTAAAGGCTCTGCAAATACTGCAGAAAGTATGAATGAAGGACGGAAACACGCACTTTTAGCATCGTCCCCCGTCCCTTCTTCTTATTTGTAAACTACTTACTACTTGTTGGAAAATATGGTCTCAATGAATCTGCCACACTGCTGATCGGCATTGTCTGAAGCCATACATGTCCCGGTCCTGTAATAACCGTATTAAATAATCCTTCTCCGCCAAAGACAATATTCTTAAGTCCCGGCACAGTCTGGATATCCATCTGGCATGTTACACTCATCGCTGCCAGATAACCGGAATCAATCACGATCTGCTGCCCCGGTTGTAATTCGTATTCTACCACATGTCCATCGAATTCTGCAAATACAATTCCATTTCCGGATACCTTCTGCAAGATAAATCCTTCTCCTCCAAATAGTCCTGAAGCCACTTTCTTGTGAAAATGAACAGCTATATTTACTCCAGGTTCGCCAGCAAGGAATGCTTTTTTCTGAAAAATATATTCTTGCCCCGGTCCGATTTCAAATGCCTTGATCGAACCCGGAAAGCTGGATGCAAATGCGATCAGTCCATTCCCGCCCTGTGCGGTATAGATATTCTGGAACATCGCTTCTCCAGAGAACATTCTTCCAAATGCTTTTCCAAATCCTCCATTTGTCGAAGTCTCCATCTTCATATTCGGAGACATCCATGCCATGGATCCCCGCTCTGTGATCATCCGCTCGCCAGCTTCCAGATGGCAGATCACTACCGGAAGGGTATCACCCTTGATTTCATACCTCATGCTCCATTTCCTCCTTTATAATATTAGTCAATCTGGCAAATTCTTCCAGATCCAGTGCTTCTCCCCGGACACTGCTTCCTTTTCCGAGTTTCTCTATCGCAGCAGTAATGACTTCCTTCGAAAGATTCAGCTCTCCTGAATTCTTAAGGCCATTTGCCAAAGTCTTCCTCCTCTGATTAAAGGATGCCCGTATAAGGCGGAACATCAGCTTTTCATCCATAACCTCTACCGGAGGCTTCTGATGTCTTGTCAGGCGGATTACTGCTGAGCCGACTGCCGGACGCGGCATGAAACAGTTCGGGGGTACATTTGCAACAATATACGGCTCTGCATAATACTGTACAGCAAGTGAAAGTGCACCATAATCCTTTGTTCCCGGTCCTACCTGCATACGGTCAGCCACTTCTTTCTGTACCATAACCGTAATACTCTCAAGCGGCACATGGCTTTCAAATAAGCCCATGATGATCGGTGTCGTTATATAATATGGAAGATTCGCAACCACCTTGATCGGCCGTCCTCCGTTCTTCTCCTTTGCAAGTGCTGCAATATCCACCTTCAGGATATCTTCATTGATGATCGATACGTTGTCATATTCTTTCAGCGTGTCTTCAAGAATTGGAATCAGTGCACGATCTATCTCAACTGCAGTTACTTCTCTTGCCGCACAGGCAAGGTACTGTGTCATCGTCCCGATTCCAGGGCCGATCTCCAACACGTAATCATCCTTTGTGATCTCGGCTGCACGAATGATCTTATCCAGCACATGCTCATCGATCAGAAAGTTCTGTCCAAATTTTTTCTGAAAATTAAAATTATATTTTTGCAGAATCTCAATGGTATTCTGCGGATTTCCAAGTGTAGGTGTTTTCATCTGTTATTCTCCTGATTATTCATTGCCTGCGTCTTAGATGCCGTACAGATCTCTCGCATTTTTCTCTGTCACAGCGATCACTTCTTCCTGACTCATCTCTTTTAACTCTGCAATTTTCTCAGCCACATACCGGATATAAGAAGACTGATTCCGTTTGCCACGGTACGGCTCCGGTGCCATATACGGGCAGTCTGTCTCCAGCACGATCTTCTCGATCGGGATCGCAGCTGCGACATCTTTTAATTTCTTTGCATTCTTAAATGTGACGACTCCACCGATTCCAATATAGAATCCCATCTTCACATATTCTTCAGCCATTTCACGTGAATAGGAATAGCAGTGAATAACTCCGTCAAGCCCCTGTGCATAATTTTTCATGATATACATGGTATCTGCGGCAGCTTCCCTGCTGTGGATAATTACTGGTTTCTTTACTTCTCCCGCGAGCTCCAGCTGGCGGATAAACCACTTCTGCTGTACCTCATGCGGTTCATTATCCCAATAATAATCCAGACCGATCTCTCCGACTGCAACCACTTTTTTGTTACAGCAGAGTTCTTTCATGTGCTGGATCTTATCTTCGTTAAGTTCTCCAACCTCATCCGGATGCACACCGATTGCAGCATAAACATGTGGATACTTTCCGGCAAGTGCCAAAACCTTCTCACAGGATTCATAAGTCGCACTTACATCCACGATTGTTCCAACTCCAAGATCCGGCATAGATTTTAAAAGCTCATCCCGGTCCCCGTCAAACTGTTCATCATCATAATGTGCATGTGTATCAAATATCATTTCCTTCGTCTCGCTTTCTTTTTACTGACTGCTCTAAGATGTTCTAAGTATACCACACATTCTTAGCCGCTGAATAGTCACTTTTTTACTTGCTTATCCGGTTTCTTCTATGTATACTATAGATAGTGCAAATAGATCACATCTGCAAATGTATGGGGAATATATTTCTGAAGATTCTGATCAGATATTATAGGAGGATTTTAAAATGAAAGTATTTGACACTGTAAACAATGTCGAGCTGGAAGCCGACACAAAGAAACTTGTAGACATTATGGTAGACGGACGCCAGGTTGATGTATACCTGAAAGAAAAAAAGTCTGATGAAGACGGATACATGAGCTGGGATGTAGAGCATTGGTCAGCAATCGACAAAAAGCGTTTCATCCGCTGCTACTCTCTGGAAGGTCGTGTCCTCAGCGAGTCTACTGGTCACAACATCTATGACCTTTACAATGAATTCAAACCGGAAGATGCTTTAAAGGTAGAGCTCAGCTAATCTCTGCTGTATTCTACATAAGACGGTAATGAAATTCCGGACGGGCAGAACTTTCTGTCCGTCTTTTATTGTACAAAAATATACTCTGATTCTGCACAATGTCTTTTCTGAGATACTTTTTCATTTCCTCTTGTCAAATCCGGCATACCGCGCTATAATTCTATTTGTACAAGTTTATATGTACCAGGGAGCTGGAGATTGCCGGCTGAGAGGGGATTTATTTATCCCGACCTGTAACCTGATTTGGATAATGCCAACGGAGGGAATGTATACCATGTATTTGATAAAGATGCCTCCGCATCTCTTATTTTTTACATGACATATCAGGAACACGAAGATGATGTGTTCAGTGATTACGGACAGCAGGAACTCCACTCAGGTGTGGGGTTCCTTTTTTGTGTATACAATGAGACAGGAAGTTCATTTTGAAAGGAGAACTCTACTATGAAACAAAATAATACAACAAAGAAACTCGCACTTGCCGGTGTTCTCACCGCGCTTGCAATCGTCGGAAGCTTTATCAGTGTACCGGTTGCCGGAAGCAAATGTGCTCCGGTACAGCATATGGTCAACATTCTTGCCGCCGTAACACTTGGTCCTGCATGGGGCGTTGGCATTGCATTCTGTGCAAGTTTACTCCGCAATCTGCTCGGCCTCGGAAGCCTTATGGCTTTCCCTGGAAGCATGGTCGGTGCTTTATGCTGTGGTCTTGTCTACAAAAAATGCCACATCTTAAGTCTTACCTGCCTTGCCGAAGCGATCGGAACCGGATTCCTTGGCGCACTTGCCGCTTATCCGGTTGCTTTGTATCTGATGGGAATTGCGCCGGCAGGACTTTTCGTTTATGTCGTTCCATTCCTTATTTCCACTGTCGCAGGAAGCATCCTTGCTTTCATCCTGATCACAGTTCTGGAAAAAGGCGGCGTTATGTCACAGATCAAAGAAGCATAATCATCATTCATTCTTACAGCACTCTGCTGTAAATGAAACCGCGTTACACCGGGGACACCACCTTGTATCGCGTAATAAAAGGCAGAGATTTTCAAATAAAATCCTGTTCATTGCCGGAAATTTTCCGACAAAGGCGTTAGCAATTCTATCATTCCGAACTGGAAGTGTACCCATCAGGCTGTGTCTGGTTTTTTTCGTGTACGCTGTCCGTGTTTTGCTGACGCCAGATTTTTGTGATACTCACATACAAATGATGTTGGGGCAAAAGATATTTTGACCCCTTTGATACCAGATTGCTACGTGCTTTTGACCCTGGTATCAGACAAATAAGAAACGGAGGCAAAACAACATGAGAAATTACACAACCCAGATGGACGCTGCCAGAAAAGGAATTCTGACTCCTGAAATCGAAACTGTAGCAAAAAAAGAACATATGCCGGTTGAAAAACTGATGCAGCTTGTCGCAGAAGGTAAGGTTGCCATCTGTGCAAATAAAAAACATACCTGCCTTGATCCGGAAGGTGTCGGAAGCATGCTTCGTACCAAGATCAATGTTAACTTAGGTGTTTCCCGCGACTGCAAAGACTACGATATCGAAATGCAGAAAGTTATGAGTGCCGTTAATCTCGGTGCAGAAGCAATCATGGATCTTTCCAGCCACGGTAATACCCAGCCATTCCGTCAGAAGCTGACTCACGAATGCCCGGCTATGATCGGAACTGTACCGGTCTATGACAGTGTTATTCATTATCAGAGAGACCTGGCAACTCTTACTGCACAAGATTTTATTGATGTTGTCCGTCTTCATGCTGAGGATGGCGTGGACTTCGTCACACTTCACTGTGGAATCACAAGAAAAACCATCGAACAGATCAAAAAACATAAACGTAAAATGAATATCGTAAGCCGTGGAGGAAGTCTTGTCTTTGCATGGATGTGCATGACCGGAGAAGAAAACCCATTCTATGAACATTACGATGAAATCCTCGACATCTGCGAAGAATACGACGTAACTATTTCTCTTGGTGATGCCTGCCGTCCGGGATGTCTTGCTGATGCAACAGATGTATGCCAGATTGAAGAACTTGTCCGCCTCGGAGAACTGACCAAGCGCGCATGGGATCATAATGTACAGGTTATGGTCGAAGGACCTGGACATGTACCGCTGGATCAGGTCGCTGCCAACATGAAAGTGCAGCAGAGCATCTGCATGGGCGCACCGTTCTATGTACTCGGACCTCTGGTAACAGATATCGCTCCTGGATATGATCACATCACTGCAGCCATCGGTGGCGCTGTTGCAGCGATGAGCGGAGCTGCATTCCTGTGCTATGTCACACCTGCCGAGCATCTTGCACTTCCAAATGTCGATGATACCAAGCAGGGAATCATTGCTTCTAAGATTGCAGCCCATGCCGCTGATATTGCAAAAGGTATCCCGCATGCACGTGATATCGATGACAAGATGGCAGATGCACGCCGTGTTCTTGACTGGGATGCACAGTACGCCTGCGCTCTCGATCCTGAAACAGCAAAGGCAATCCGTGACAGTCGTAAACCGGAAGATGACCACAGCGATACCTGCAGTATGTGCGGAAAATTCTGTGCTGTAAGAAGCATGAACAAAGCACTTGCCGGAGAATATATTGATATTCTGTAAACTTAAAGATTACTTGCAAAAGAAGAGAATCGGAAATTATCCGGTTCTTTTCTTTTTCACTAATTTTCGCTCTATTTGTTCTATAAAATATAGCACTTTGCCAGTGGTAAATTTTCGGGTTTGATGTATAATTATTACACAGCAAAAAGGATGCAACGGGAGGGAAAGGTTTATGAAAAATAAAATAATATGGAAAGATGTTACTCTTATTGTACTTGCTATTCTCCTTATTTTTTCTATGTGCAGAATACATACACTCAAACAGTCGAACAAAAAACTGTACTCACAAAATCTGGAGCTGAATCACCAGCTTGCCACACTGAAAGAAAAGAATGCAGGTTTAGAATCAAAGCTGAACAGCGAAGAAAGTATCACAGATGAAAAAAAATCAGAAAATTCTCAATATTAAAAATTGAGGAGAAGTTTCCAGATCCTGGATTCTTCTCCTCGTTTTTATTTATCCAATCATTTAATTAACAGATCTCTGCTCCTGCCGGCATCTTCTTCTCCGGTGTCATCAGCGCAAGATTACCATCTGCATCTTCTGCGCAGAGCAGCATACCTTCTGAAAGCACTCCGGCGAGTTTTGCAGGTTTCAGGTTCACAAGAACCATAACCTTCTTACCTACCATTTCTTCCGGTGTATAGTGTGCTTTGATTCCGGAAACGATCTGTTTTACCTGGCTTCCGATCTTAACCTGGGAGCAGAGAAGCTTTTTCGATTTTTTCACTGCTTCGCAAGAAATGATCTCGCCTACCTGGAACTGCATTTTTTCAAAATCTTCGAAAGTGATCTCCGGTTTTGCTTCGATGTCGATTCCTTCTTCTTCCTCTTCCTTTTCTTCTTTAACCTTTGGATGAAGCTCTTCTACTTTTTTCATGACTTCTTCCAGGTCGAGTCTCTGGAACAGGATTTCCGGTTTTTCTACCACATGTCCGCCACCAAGCTGTGCCAGGATCTTTTCAGCTGTTTCCGGCATGAAAGATTCAAGCAGTTTTGCACCTTCGGAAATGCTTTGGATCAGATTCCACAGAACTGTTTCCAGACGATCCTTCTTGTCTTCTTCTTTTGCCAGTGCCCAAGGCATGGTCTCATCAATATATTTGTTACAGCGTTTGAACAAATTGAAGATTTCTGTGATTGCATCTGCCACACGCAGCTCCTTCATTTTTGCTTCTACTGCCTTTGGTGTATTTTCTGTCACAGCTTTCAGATCTGCATCTACTTCTTCTGCCACACCTTTATCAGTAACTGTACCGCCAAAATATTTGTTTGTCATAGAAATGGTACGATTTACAAGGTTTCCAAGTGTATTGGCAAGATCGGAATTCAGTCTTTCTACCATCAGCTCCCAGGAGATTACGCCATCATTTTCAAACGGCATCTCATGCAGAACAAAGTAACGAACCGCATCTACGCCAAAGAAATCTACGAGTTCATCTGCATAGAGTACATTTCCTTTTGATTTACTCATCTTTCCATCGCCCTGAAGAAGCCACGGATGTCCAAATACCTGCTTCGGAAGCGGAAGTCCAAGTGCCATCAGGAAGATCGGCCAGTAAATCGTATGGAAACGGATGATATCTTTTCCGATCAGATGAAGGTCTGCCGGCCAGTTCTTATTGAACATTTCATCGCTTTCACCATCACAGTGATATCCGATACCAGTGATATAGTTGGTAAGTGCATCAAGCCATACATAAACAACATGCTTCGGATCAAAGTCTACCGGAATTCCCCATTTAAAAGAAGTTCTGGATACACAAAGATCCTGAAGTCCCGGAAGAAGGAAGTTGTTCATCATCTCATTCTTACGTGCTACCGGCTGGATAAATTCCGGATGTGTATTGATATATTCAATCAGTCTGTCTGCATATTTGCTCATCTTGAAGAAGTATGCTTCTTCTTTTGCAGGCTGTACCGGGCGTCCGCAGTCCGGACATTTTCCATCTACAAGCTGGGATTCTGTGAAGAAGGATTCACATGGAGTACAGTACATTCCTTCGTAGTGTCCTTTGTAAATATCTCCCTGGTCATACAGTTTCTTGAATATCTTCTGTACTTCTTTCTCATGATAATCATCCGTTGTACGGATAAATTTGTCATAAGAAGTGTTCATCAGATCCCAGATTCTCTTAATCTCCCCGGATACGTTATCTACAAATTCCTTTGGTGTAACACCTGCTTCTTCTGCTTTTAATTCAATTTTCTGTCCATGCTCGTCAGTTCCTGTCTGGAAAAATACATCATATCCCTGACTTCTCTTATAACGTGCAATTGCGTCTGCCAGCACGATCTCGTATGTGTTACCGATATGTGGCTTGCCTGATGTATAGGCAATTGCAGTTGTAATATAATATTTTGGTTTGTCTGCCATGATTCTTTATCTCCTTTTTCTATAAATTAAAAATAGTGCACATCTCCGGCACGTAGTGCCTTTTATTTAACAAAGACTTCCTGTTAAATAAAAAACCGCCTTCTATAAAATATAGAAGACGGGATTATTGCCGTGTTACCACTTCTCTTCATCCTTCCCTCACAAGAAGAATCTCACCGGGTACAGTCTGCTGTTTTTGGCAGTCCATATCTGCACTCGCCGCTGTAACGGGCGGAACCCATCGCATGCTTGCACAGGAAACTGATTCGTTGCTTCCTTATGTTCACCTGCGCTGCTCAGAAGCCATCTTCAGTCTTTCTCCAGCCATCCCTCTCAGCCTCTGCGGGACTTCTCTGTAAACATTCAAAAGACCTACTCTCTTCGTCATCGCTTTTTCCATATCAAAAAAATCGTATCACAGATATCAGAAACTTGTCAAGGCGTATTTGACACCAGATAGTCTTTTTCCTTCAATACCTGCTCGATCAGATCCAGTGTCTCTTCCGAATCCGCTTCAACTGTGTGATAATGATAGTTGGAAGTGATATTCTTAAGCGGACTGGACTTTCCACTATGGATCCCTTCCATGAATTCTTTGACATTTCTCCGCGATGCCACATCAAGAGGTGCTTCCATATGTCCATAAATCCGGTGATTGATCATTACATTTACCACCTTGCCTCCCAGATCCACGATCGAACAAAGCTCATCCTCCATCTGTTCATCCGTATGACTGACTTTGAACACTCTCGTTACCGTATGCGGTGCATTCAGAATATATCCCCGGTTGGTTGAAATGATATCATATCCGGCTGCACGGATCAGCGCAATGTCCTGTACAATGACCTGACGGCTTACATCATATACCTTCGCCAGTTCTTTCCCGGGTACCGGAACCTCACTGCTCTTTATTTTGCTGACAATCTCTTCTCTTCGTCTGGAACCTGTCATCCCGATATAACTCTCCTTTTTCCGCAATTCTGCTCTGTGCCTGACGTATTACAGACTTTCCTCTTCTGTCTGCCAAATCCTGTCTTCACTCTTACTGAATCCAGACCGGCTTAAATAGCATGCAGATTCTTCAGCGAAATGTCAAGGACAGGAGCTGAATGGGTAAGTGCCCCACTTGATATATAGTCTACTCCAAGAGACGTCAGACGGTCAATATTTTCTTTTGTTACATTTCCGGAACATTCTGTCTCTGCACGTCCGTCAATAATCCTGATTGCCTCCTTCATATCCTCCGGCGACATATTATCCAGCATAATAATATCTGCTCCCGCATCAACAGCCTCACGCACCATATCCAGATTCTCAACTTCTACCTCAATTTTGCGGACAAACGGTGCGTATTCCTTTGCCATTTCCACCGCCTTTGCCACACTTCCTGCCGCTCCGATATGATTGTCTTTTAAAAGCACTCCGTCGGAAAGATTATATCTATGATTATATCCTCCACCGACACGGACCGCATATTTTTCAAAAATACGCATATTCGGCGTTGTCTTTCTGGTGTCCAGAAGCTTCGTCTTCGTTCCTTCCAGAAGCATTGCAACCGAATGTGTATAAGTCGCAATTCCACTCATTCTCTGCAGATAATTCAGTGCCACCCGTTCCCCTGAGAGCAGCGCACGGATATCGCCTGTAATAATCCCCATCAATTCTCCTTTTTTCACTTCGTCACCGTCTTTACAATAGAAATCTGTCTTCACATTTTCATCCAGAATTTCAAATACTCTGCGAAATACATCCAGCCCGGCAACTACTCCATCCTGTTTGCAGATCAGCTGCACCTCTCCGGTCACCGCTTCTTTCATCACCGCATTGGTGGTCACGTCCTCACTGGAAATATCCTCCTGCAGCGCTTCTTTTATCAGATGGTCTACATTCAATGTCATCGTAATCTTATTCATTTCTTTTTTCCTCATTCTAAACAGATCTTTTTCTTTTATATTGCCTCTTTACAGAACACCACAGGATTTACTGCATTTTCCACTCCGGAAATCTTATGTGCCGCACGTTTTGCAAACACCAGGCTCTCAAGCAGAGAATTACTTGCCAGACGGTTCGCCCCATGGACGCCATTGCAGCTGGTCTCTCCAACCGCATACAGATGCTCCATCGAAGTTCTGCTGTCGCTGTCTACCCAGATGCCTCCCATGAAATAGTGTTGTGCAGGAACAACCGGGATCCACTCTTTTGTCACGTCATAGCCTTCTTCCCGGCACCGCTCACAGATATTTGGGAAATGCTCCAGGATCGTATTCTTATCAATATTTTCCATGGAAAGCCATACATGATCCGTTCCGTCTTTTTCCATTTGTTCCCGGATTGCTTTTGTCACCACATCTCTCGGAAGAAGCTCATTTACAAAACGTTCTCCGTCTTTATTATAAAGAACTGCGCCTTCTCCACGGACAGATTCTGAAATCAGGAATCTTCGCCCCGGTTTTGAAGAATACAAAGTTGTCGGGTGGATCTGGACATAATCCAGATGCTCCAGACGGATTCCATGCTTCCTGGAAATATCAAGCGCATCTCCTGTCAGATGTGGAAAGTTTGTAGAATGCTGGTATCTTCCTCCAATTCCACCGCTTGCAAAAATCGTATCCTGTGCATAGATCTTCATCTCTTCACCGTCTGCCGTCTTCGCTAAAATACCTGCACATTTTCCATTTTTAACAATTATGTCTGTCATAGTTGTATATTCGTGTATTTGTACATTTTTTCGTTTCTTTACATGCATGAGCAGTTTACTCGTAATCTCTTTCCCTGTAATATCTTCATGGAAAAGAATCCTTGGTCTGGAATGCGCACCTTCTCTTGTAAATGCAAGATTTCCGTCTTTTTTAGCGAAATCCACACCATATTCAATCAGATCATGAATAATTTCCTGCGAGCTGCGGATCATAATATCCACTGATTCTTTCCTGTTCTCGTAATGACCTGCGCGCATTGTATCTTCAAAATACCCCTCATAATCCTCATCATCCCGAAGTACACAGATTCCACCCTGTGCCAGAAATGAATCACTGCTTTCCAGATCTGACTTGGTAATCATAAGGATCTGTTTATCCTCCGGAAGATTCAGTGCTGAAAACGCTCCACCAACTCCCGTTCCAACGATCACTACATCTGTCTTAATCTCCAACTTTATCCCTCCAATTCCGGTTCTCTTAGCCGGTCACCTGTTGTTTCTTATTTTTGATTTTCCGGTTCTTTTATTTTGCAGCAAGCTCAAGCATTTTCTCTAACGGTTTTTTGGAATTTTCCCGAAGCTTTGCATCTACGTGAACCTCATTTTCACCAGTCTGCAAAACATGCAATACCTTCTCCAGCGTATTCTTTTTCATATTCGGACATACCGGTAGCTTGTCCGGATAATAGAATGTCTTCTCCGGATTCTGTTCCTTCAGCTTGTAACCCACACCCTCTTCTGTACAGACAATAAATTCCTGACAATCACTTGCCGTTACATACTGGATGATTCCTGATGTGCTTCCCACGTAATCTGCCATCGCAAGAAGTTCTGCACGGCATTCTCCGTGTGCGACGATCTGTGCCCCCGGATGTCTCCTTTTCACTTCGGCTACATCCTCCGGTTCCATCCGTTCATGAGTCGGACAGAATCCATTGTTGTAAACAAAATTTTTTTCCGGTACATGATCGGCTACAAAATGTGCCAGATTCCGATCCGGAATAAAGAAAATATTCTTGTTCGGAAGTTCTTTTACGATCTTCACTGCATTTGCAGATGTCACACAGACATCCGAGTATTCTTTCAGTGCTGCCGTTGAATTGATATAGCAGACAACAGCAAGATCATCATACTCTTTCCGCATCTTCCGGATCGTCTCCACATCTGCCATATGTGCCATCGGACAGTCTGCTGTCATATCCGGCACCAGAACCGTTTTCTCCGGATTCAGGATCTTCGCACTCTCCCCCATAAAAGAAACGCCACAAAATACGATTGTCTTTTCTTGGAGCTTCGTTGCTACCTTGCTCAGGTAAAAAGAATCCCCTATATAATCTGCTATTTCCTGCACCTCCGGCCGCACATAATAATGTGCCAGAATGACAGCATTCTTCTCTTTTTTAAGCTTCTGTATCTCTTCCACCGTTGTCATAACGTGATCCTCCCTTACTGACTCTTTTCTCATCTCTGATCTTTTTTCAGCATAGTGCACATTATAGCACCACACTTTACATCTGACAAGACACTTGTTTTATTTCTGTAAAGTTTCGTTTGAGATACATATTTTCAGAATCAAAATCATATACATAGAAACAACATCATTTCTTCTGGAGTTTTATGTTTCATTTAATTCTTAAACACCGGAAAAAAATTTTTCTGATCCTTCCCTGTTGTCTGCTGGTCATTCTGATTTCTTTTCTGTCTGGCAATGCATTTTGGAGCTCCCTGCATGCAGAATCCTCCGACCGGCAATTCCGTACTTTCACACGTAGTCTCTTCCAGACAGAAGTATCCGCAAATACCATCAGCCTTCACTATACCTTGCGTTCTCCTTCTGACTATGGCATCGCGGACATCCCGGCTACATACGGCAGTCTTTCTTCTGATCCCGTTGCTGCAAAGGCTTCTGTCAGAAATGTTCTCTCTTCTCTGCAGGAATTTGATCCCGACACTCTTTCTTCGGAAAATGCACTAACCTTTAAAATCCTGGATACCTATCTTAAAAATGCATCCACAGGGACAGATTATCTGCTTTATCAGGAGCCTCTCGGCCCCGTATCCGGTATCCATACGCAGCTGCCTGTTCTGCTCTCGGAATACAGCTTTTACGACACACAGGATGTAGAAACCTATCTGGCTCTCTTAAAAGAAACGCCTTCCTATTTTGATTCTGTCATCCGGTTTGAGCAGAAAAAAGCTGCTTCCGGTCTTTTTATGCCGGATTACCAGGCTGATTCTGTTCTGGACACCTGCCAGTCTTTTATCGATATGGGTAAAGAGAATTATCTGGTCAGTACATTTAATGAGCGGATCGCGTCACTGGATCTTTTACCTGAAAACAAAAAAGATTCTTTTCAGAAAGAAAATATGAAACTTGTAACAGAAGAGATTTATCCAGCTTATCAAAATCTGATCACCGCTATCAAATCGCTGAAAGGAAAAGGAATGAATGAACAGGGACTTAGCCATTTCCCTTATGGAAAAAAATACTATGAATATCTGGTGCGTCAGACTACCGGCTGCAATGAGTCCATTTCTCGTCTGCGACTGATGACCAGGGCACAGATACTGGAAGATCTAAGTGCCATGCAGAAGATTCTCTTCCCTGCTGACGCAGCACTTACCCAGGCATCTGTTTTGGAGCAGACATCTCCTGATTCCATGCTGGACGATCTCAGGTCCAAAATCACAGATACATTCCCGGAAATTCCTGATGTTGATTTCCAAGTCAAATATGTTCCGGAATCCATGCAGGATTATCTAAGTCCAGCTTTCTATATGATCCCTGCCATTGACAATCTAACGGAAAATGTCATCTACATTAACAACGGGCAGACCGCCTCAGGGCTGAATCTCTACACAACCCTTGCTCACGAAGGCTATCCCGGACATCTGTACCAGACCGTCTATTTTTCTGCTTCTGAGCCGGATCCTATTCGAAGCATTCTTGATTTTGGCGGATACGTTGAGGGCTGGGCCACCTATGCGGAAATGATGTCCTACTACCTTGCACCTCTCCCTAAGACTGAAGCATCCCTTCTCCAGAAAAACAATTCTGTCATTCTTGGACTTTATGCACTTGCAGACATGGGAATTCATTATGACGGCTGGTCTGTAACTGATACAGTCCGCTTTTTCAGCGATTACGGGATCAATGATCCAAATGCAGTACAGAGTGTCTACAAACTGATCATTGGAAGTCCTGCCAATTATCTGAAATACTATATTGGATACCTAAAATTTTATGAATTGAAAAAGGAGATGGCAGATGCCCTGGGAAATCAATTCTCCCAGAAAGAATTTCACAGGGCGGTACTGGATGTGGGGCCGGCGCCATTTGAGATCGTATATGATGAGGTGGAAAAAAATTTATTAGATTGATCCTATTTCACACAAAATAAAACTATCCTGTGAGAATCCGAAACATTCCCACAGGATAGCCCATCAAACACATTTTATATAATTTACACTTGAATCTACAGATCCAGTTTCAGATCATTTTCCTTGATCCAGCCACATTTTCTCATCGGAATCGCAATCGCCCAGGAAAGCACTGCCGGAAGAATAAAACAGATCAGCACCAGACCTGCCCAGTCCATTCCGGTGATCGCAGCTTTGGTTCCTTCTGCAATATCATTTACCCAGCCAGTGTACACACCAATCTGTCCGACCAGTCCGCAGGTTCCCATTCCGGATGCCACTGCCGCACCGTTCATCTTCAAATGAAAGATACAGGTTGCGACCGGACCGGTAATTGCGGATGCCAGTGTCGGCGGAAGCCAGATTCTCGGGTTTCTCACAATGTTTCCCATCTGGAGCATCGAGGTTCCTATTCCCTGTGCAAAAAGACCACCCCATTTATTTTCCTTAAAACTCATAACCGCAAAACCAACCATCTGTGCACAGCAACCGGCTACAGCAGCACCTCCTGCAAGCCCGGTAAGTGAAAGTGCCGCACAGATCGCTGCACTGCTGATTGGAAGTGTCAGCGCAATACCAACAATCACAGATACGATAATTCCCATGAAAAATGGCTGTAATTCAGTCGCCCACATGATCGCAGTTCCTACGGTACTTGCCGCTGCTCCGATCGCCGGTGCACATCCCAGTGAAAGCAGAACCCCCACACAGATCGTCACAAAAGGTGTCACAATAATATCTATTTTTGTTTCTTTTGAAACCAGTTTTCCAAATTCTGCTGCAAAAATCGTAACGACCAAAACCGCAAGAGGTCCTCCGGCACCCCCAAGTTCATTTGCTGCCATTCCGACTGCCGCCAGTGAAAACAATACAAGTGGCGGACACTGAAGTGCTACTCCGATCGAGATTGCCATCGCAGCTCCGGTTGCTCCTTTCGCATAACCGCCTACTGTTACAAGGATTCCTATACCAAGCTGTTCTCCGAGTGTGCTGATGATCGTACCGATCAGAAGCGATGCAAACAGTCCCTGCGCCATTGCACCAAGCGCATCGATTCCGTATCGCTTCGCTGAAAAGATAATATTTTTCTTTCTTAGAAACTCTTTCATAACTTTCTCCTGCTCCTGTCATTCTTTTAGTGTATAATCTACTGTCTTGTCACATGTGATTACTGTGCAATATTATCCACTGTTTTGCAGAATCCGTCAAGAAGATTTTATTTAAATCTCTTATCTTCGCAAAAGTATGATATAACTGATATGACTAAAAAGTAGGAGTGTACATTTTTTAACTGCACACTCCTGCTTTTTATTTCTTATTTTTATTCTTTATGAAAATATACATGATAAGCTTCCATATCTACTTTTGGAAGAGGGATCATCTTCATTCCATTCGCTTCAAACTGTAATTTTCCATCAACCATATGAATTTCTTCTACTGCCGGTGCTGTAAGGAATTCTTTTTCCTCTGAAAGTGCCGCAAGAATATATGGCCCATATGCAAGATTGACAAATGCCGCATCAGACTTGTTATCCAACACACGGAATTCCATCGGAAGTTCCAGTCGGATCACATCTCCGGCTTTCGGATCTGCATCAATTACCATATAACCATCATGAAGTGCTGTATCTGCAAGAACTTTTCCATTTACAGACACGTTAAAATCCTTCTGTCCCCATGCCGGAATATGGATTTTAAGAACTTTTTTCTGATCCTTTTGGCAACGTATTTCCATTACACCTTCTTCATCCACACTCTGAAGTTCGATCATCGTTTTTCCATTTTCGTCCGTCAGCACGGAATCTACAAGAAGGTTAATGTAAAGCGCATCTTCATCCTGCGCATAAATATTTTCCATATAGCGGAATCTGCTCTCCATACCGGTTCCATGACAGCAGGAATTCTCTGAAAGGAAGAATTCTTTTCTGCCACCCGGACCAAGTGGAAGAAAATAAGTCGTTCCACCATCACATTTATGACTACTTGATGTCAGGATATGATTTCTCAGCGTATTATCATAATAATCCATCAGATTGCCGCTTCGCGTATATTCAAATAACTGACTGGTCAGGCGCAGCATATTATAACTTGCACAGCTTTCAGCAGCCTTATCCGTAAGATAAGAACACGTTGTATTTGCACGATGGAACATCTCAGTTTCACCAACCCCACCGATACAATATGTATGTCCGCCAGTCACGATATTCCAGAAATTCTTTCCGATTTCCCAATAAATCTCATCACCAGTTGCCCGATACAGATCCATTGCACCGATAATCTGCGGAATATGCTGGTTTGCATGCATATCCTCCAATGTATCGCATTCTTCTTCCATCGGATAGAATAACTTTTCATTTTCAAAAAGTTTTGCAGCCTTCAGATGATTTTCTTTTCCGGTCAGTTCATAGACTTTTACCATTGTTCCAAGCATACCACCAAACTCACCTGCAATATACATTGCCCACATTTTATCCAGTGTTTCTTTTGGCAGACGGGAAAGTCTGTCATATACCCAGTCTCCCATCAAGTCCAGGATCTCTTTTGCTGTCTCATTTCCGGCAAGTACATGACAATCATATAATCCAGACATAATCTTATCCAAAGTATAATACGGAGCCCAGATTTCCGGATACTTGGTATATACTTCCAGAAGATCGAACTGTTCCTCTGAGTATGCACTTAAAAATCCTCTGTGATATTTGCCGGTTGCCGCAAATGCATCCTGGCACTTTTTCAGCTCTGCTACCATGTAATTGACTTTATCTAAAAATTTTGGATTGCCGGTTGCTGCAAATGCAAGTGCAATACCTGACAGATAATGTCCTGTCGTGTGCCCTTTCAGTTTACAGCTTTCCTCATCCCAACCGGTCATCGGAGGTGCCCCTTTTGTATCCAGTCCGGTCGCTTTGCGGAAATTATAAAGCATCTGGTCATCGTCAATTCCAAGAAGATATTCTTCCATCAGCTTCTGGTATTTATAATAAAGAGTTCCTTCTTTCAACCGAACCTGTCCAAGTGGAAAATAACCCACTTTTTTCTCCGGTCCTTTTACTGGTACTATTTCCTTTTTATAATGGATCTCTGCAGATGCTTCCTTTTCTGTTCCATCGATCACACCTGCAACTGCAACCACTGTCTCTTCTTTTGCCGGCTCATATGTATTCCATTTCACCGGCATTGTCATGCGGCGTCCATCTTCTGTGTATACGATCACAACAGACGGAAGATGTGCTTCTTCACCGACCAGTGCATTAAGGACGACTTTACGTACTTCTTTTACGATATTTTCTTTTGCTTCCTGCAATACGGTCGCCACATATTCTCTTGACTCACTACATCCTTCATATGTTGCGGTAACCGTCAGTGTAACTTTACGGTTTCCCATGCCATGCAGCGGACGATGTACCTTGCCTGTATTGTCAATAAATCTTTCTTCCCCTGTCTCCCAGGTAAATTGAGCACCGTATTTTCCATTCTCCGGGAGTGTAAGATTGTCATCTACCGTGCTCAGATTCCCAATATAAATTGCATCCAAATCTTTTTTAATAATTTCTGCTGCGTTCATGTTTTGCTCCTTTTCGTATAAAAATTGGATTCGAACCATCTATAGACTATATTCTATGTTTCTCTCCATTCTTTGTCAAGATTTTGCACATTTTTTGTTAATTGTAGTCATTTTTATTGTGCGATATATACATTTTTCAAAAAAATCCGAATACAACATTCAATAATTTTTATATACAACTTTTATTTATACAAGTGCTGCCAGCCACACACTCGCTGCAAGCCCTGCAAATGTTGCAATAAGTGCTCCGGCAAGAGTATACCTGGGTTTTTTCACCTTTGCTGACATAAAATACACAGACATCGTATAGAAAATCGTTTCCGTACACGCCATCGAAATTGAAGCGATCATTCCGTTTCTCGAATCCGTTCCAAATTCCTTATAGATATCAAGCAATAATCCCGTTGCGGCAGAGGACGAAAACATTTTCACAATCGTAAGCGGAACCAATGCCCCTGGAAATCCAATCTGCTCCGTCACATTTCCAATTATTTCCGATATAAATTCCAGAAAACCCGATGCACGCAAAATCCCCACTGCTGCCATCAATCCGATCAACGTCGGCATCAGCCGCACGACCGTCCAAAATCCACGCTTTGCTCCCTGAATAAAAGTATCATATACATTCACTCCTGCAAAAATTCCATATATAAGAATGGACAAAATCATAAAAGGGACTATAAAGTCAGATATGTATAAAAAAAGGCGCATAAAAACAGCTCCTGGCGAACCACTTTACTAAAAAGTATATTCGCCGGAGCTGTTATTCATTCCGTTTGCTTTATAAAGAAAACTTTTCTATTCCTCATCCGCATACTTCGCAAACCGCTTCTCATTCTGATGGATCACATAATAATACATCACGATCAGCAACGCACTTGCCAGGATCCATGCCGCCGGACTTGCCATGCATACTCCAAAGTAACTCTTCTGCCCTGCCGCGATCATGGCAACAACACCCCTGCCAACCAACTCAGCCACACCAGCCATCATCGGGAGCAGTCCATATCCCATTCCCTGGATTCCATTCCGGTAAACATTTACAACGGTAAGCGGAATAAAGAAAGTACCGACGCATTTCAGGTAAATATCCACGGAATGCATAATTTCTGTCAGATCCCCAGACAGGAACAGATACGTCATATATTTTCCAACTGTCATAATGATCGCCGCAACTACGACTGAATAGATACTTCCCATGATCGTAATTGACTTAAATCCCTGACGGATCCTTTTGATCTTACCCGCTCCAATATTCTGTGCGCAATAGGTTGCCATCGTGGTTCCCATCGCAACATATGCCTGCGTCACGATCTGCTCAATCTTATTCGCTGCGGTAAATGCTGCTACCTGTGTGGAGCCAAGCAGATTCAGGGCAGTCTGTACCATCATGGTTCCGATCGCTGTGATCGAATATTGAAGAGCCATCGGGATTCCGACTGCAAGCTGGATCTTCAGCAGATGTCCGCTCGGACGCCAGTCCTCCTTATGTAAATGCAGGATCGGAACCGCCTTCACAATATATACCAGACACAGGATTCCCGAAATCCCCTGTGAAATCACGGTCGCCCATGCCGCACCGGCTGCGCCCATGTGAAACGCAATGATAAATACCATATCCAGCACAATGTTGAGCAACGCCGCAAGAATCAGGAAATATAGCGGAACCTTGCTGTTACCAAGTGCCCGCAAGACACTGGATAAAAAGTTATATAGCATCTGCGCCGCAATTCCACCACAGATTACCATAATATACGCATAGGCATCCTTGAAAATATCATCCGGTGTCTTCATAATCCCAAGAAGCGGTTTCATTGCCATCATTCCGAGCACAGTCATAATAAGAGACATAATAATCGCCAGAATCGCGGCATTTCCTACAGTCTTGCGCATTGCTTTCATATCACCCGCACCAAATTTCTGTGCCGTAAGTACGGTAAATCCTGCCGTCATTCCCAGAATAAATCCATTGATCAGAAACATGATCGTTCCCGTACTTCCAACAGCCGCAAGTGCTTTGGTTCCCACGAACTTTCCTACGATAATCGTATCTGCCATACTGTAGAACTGCTGAAATACATTTCCAATGAAGATCGGCAGTGTGAAATTAAAAATAATTTTTCCCGGATTCCCGGTCGTCAAATCTTTCTGTAATGTTTTCATATATTCCCTCTGTTTATCTTATTAACATTTTACCTTTCGTCATTATAGAAAAATGTATCTTAAATTGCAATTGTCGTTTTCACGAAATTTCCCCTGTTTCACAAAGTATTTCCCGTTTATTTGACGGAATCTTTGACACCCCAGATTCTATCCTCTATAATAGTTTATATAGAAAAAAATTATCATTTTCAGGAGGCATTGATATGAAACCACTGCCCTTTATCATGCAATATGTCAGGCGATACAAATATCGCTATATTGCCGGAATCCTTACTCTTTTTGCTGTAGATGCGGCAAGTGTATTTATTCCAAAACTTACCGGTATCATTACCGATGGTCTTACCGCGCGCAGCATTACCTGGAGTTCCATTCGTACCTGTCTTCTTGGGATCTTTCTGATTGGTCTTCTGCTTGCAGTCGGCCGTTTTTTGTGGCGTTATTTTCTTTTTGGAACCGCACGTATTATCGAGCGTGAACTGCGTAATGAAATGTTTTCCCATCTGGAAACTATGGATGTGGAATACTACAACAGCCACAAAACAGGTGATCTGATGACCCGGTTTACCAGTGACTTAAATGCGGTCCGCATGGCACTTGGCCCTGCTGTCATCTGCATCTTTGATTCCGTAGTCATGACGCTCCTGGTCGTCTGCCAGATGATGTATTATGTCAATATAAAACTGACCCTTCTGGCACTGATCCCGATGGTCATCATCTGCCTCGGCTATATGCATTACGGAAAGGTACTGGATGACCTCTACACCGAACGTCAGGACAGTGTTTCCAATCTTGCCGACTTTGTACAGGAAAGCTTCTCCGGGATCCGTGTGATCAAGGCCTTTGTTCGCAAGCAGGCAGAAATCCTTTCTTTTTCCAAAAAGAACCAGGATACCATGGATAAAAGTATGCGCATCGCAAAGCTGGAAGCCATCCTGATCCCGCTTCTGGATGTGATCATCGGATTTTCCAGTCTTGCCTCACTCCTTTATGGGGGATACCTCGCCCTGATCGGACAGATTACACTCGGACGCTTCGTAGCTTTCAATCAGTATGTCAATATGCTGGTATGGCCGATGCTCGCCTGTTCGGAAGCTGCCGTCATGTTTTCCCAGGGAACTGCATCCATCCGCCGTGTACAAGAAATCCTGGAAGCACAGACAAATGTAAAAGATACTGCTTCTGTCACAACTTTAGATACCCTGCACGGGGATATCCGTTTTGATCACCTGACCTTTACGCACCTTGGAAATACTTCTCCGGTACTGCATGATATCAATCTGGACATCCCATCCGGGACAACCCTTGCCATCATCGGGCGCACCGGCAACGGAAAGTCCACTCTGGTCAATCTCCTGCTCCGGCTTTACAACACCGAGCCAGGCATGATTTATCTGGATGACCATGATATCAACACAATTCCGCTGAAAACTCTGCGTGAAAATATTGCTTATGTACCACAGGATAATTTTCTTTTTTCCGATACTCTGAAAGCAAATATTGCATTCGGTACAAAATCACAGGATATGAGCCGTATTATCGCCGCAGCAAAATCAGCCTGCATTCACGATAATATTGCAAATTTTCCGGACAACTATGATACGATCGTCGGCGAACGTGGCGTTACGCTTTCCGGCGGTCAGAAACAGCGCAGCTCCATCGCCCGCGCACTGATAAAAAATGCACCGATCCTGATCCTTGATGACTCCCTTTCCGCTGTCGACACCGATACAGAAGAACATATCCTACATAATCTCAGGGACGATCGTAAAGGAAAAACAACAATCCTGATCGCACACCGAATTTCCACGGTACAGCATGCCGATCTGATCATGGTACTTGAAAACGGGGAAATGAAAGAGCTTGGAACACACACCGAACTGATTCAGAAAAATGGTATTTATAAAGATATGTTTGAAAAGCAACAGTTGGAAGCTTCCATTGGAGAACAGGAGGTAGCCATAAGATGAAACGACTTTTAAGTTATCTAAAACCGCATAAATGGGTAATGACCCTGGCAACTGTCCTGGTTCTCTTTATCATTGCTGTGGAACTTTACCGCCCGATCATCATCGGAAATGCAATCGACCAGTATATCAACGGTTATTATCATCCGTATGTAGAAGCCGACGTTTCCGCTTCGGACGCTGTAAACTGGAACGGTCTTGTACTGTCGCGCGACCAGGCAGTATCTAAGGCGGATTCTGCTTCCTTTTATCAGATTTTTCTCTGGAAGGATCACTATTACATGGCAGAAAATCTCACCCGCGCTGAATGTACTGCACTACAAAATGCCGATACATCTGTTTTAAAAAATTATGTCAGAGAAGGTGCACAGAAGCTTACTTCCAATGATCTGAAGGTTTTAAGACAAAATGATTTTAAGGGGATCTTAAAAGCCGGAATCCTGTTTCTTCTGCTGCTTTTTAGCGGATTTTTCCTGAACCTTGCCGACACCTGGCTTTTACAGAAGATGGGGCAGCAGATCGTGTACAAACTGCGTGAAGAAACATTTACACATATACACAGCCTGTCACTTTCTTTTTTCAATACAACACCGGTTGGCAAGCTCGTAACACGTGTATCTAACGATACTGAAGCAGTCAACGAACTGTTTTCCACCATTCTTGTGAAACTTTTTAAAAACGTTGTTAAGATTATTGGTTACGCTGTTGTCATGCTCTCAATTAATGTGAAAATGGCAGGTATATCCTTCCTGCTTTTACCTCTGGTTGCAATCCTGACTTTTGTTTTCCGGCATCTCTCCAGAAAAGCTTACCAGATCACAAGAAATAAAATCACAGAGCTGAACACCTTCCTGTCCGAACATATTTCCGGTATGAAGCTGATCCAGATCTTTGCACGCGAAAAAGAGAAATACAGTGAATTTGAAGACAAATCTATGGAACTGTACCGTGCCAATTTCCGCGAGATCATGACTTTTGCGATCTTCCGGCCTTCAATCTATCTGGTTTCGGTCATTGCCATGATCCTTGTTATCCGTACCGGAAGCCTCTCTGTGTTAAATGGAAGTCTTTCTCTCGGAACCCTGTTCGTGTTTATCACCTACATCAGCTCCTTTTTTGAGCCAATCCAGGAGCTTTCCGAACAGCTTGGAACCCTGCAGTCTTCCATTGCTTCCGCAGAAAAGATTTTCAGTGTTCTTGATGTAAAACCAGAGATCGTATCTCCGGCCGATCCGGCTCCGGTCAATATTCTTGGTGAAATTGAATTCCGCCATGTCTGGTTTGCCTACGAAGAGGAAAATTATATTTTAAAAGATGTAAGTTTTGTAATCCATCCGGGTGAAAAGGCTGCTTTTGTCGGCGCTACCGGAGCAGGAAAATCTACAATTTTAAATCTGATCGGAAGATATTTTGATATTCAGAAGGGACAGATCCTGATTGATGGGATTGATATTCATGAAATTGATCTGGATGTACTCCGCGGTGCGATTGGTCAGGTTCAGCAGGATGTCTTCATCTTCACCGGAGACATCAAAAGTAATATCTCGCTGAATAATGAAGCAATCTCACCGGACGATGTCAGACGGGCTGCCGAAATTGTAAATGCAGATCCATTTATTCAGAAACTGCCGCACGGATATGATGAACCGGTTACAGAACGCGGAAGTACTCTATCTGCCGGGCAGCGCCAGCTTTTGTCCTTCGCACGGACACTTGCTTATGATCCGAAGATCCTTGTTCTCGATGAAGCAACTGCCAACATCGATACAGAAACCGAAACACTGATCACACAGGCACTTGCACGGCTGATGGATGGAAGAACTACGATCATGGTCGCACACCGGCTTTCTACGATCCAGCATGCAGATAAAATTATTGTGATGCATCATGGGGAAATAAAAGAATCCGGAACCCATCAGGAGCTGCTGGCGAAGGATGGGTTGTATAAGAAATTGTATGAATTGCAGTTGATGGATTAGACAATTCTGTCATTTTATTTTATATTGATTTTCTTCTTTATGTTTGTTACCATAAGTTCAAGGTGCTATTTCACACTGACGTGAATGGCGGTTCGCTTTGTGCGGAGGGTTCATAGCTCCGATTACATAGATCATCTCTTAATTGAGAAATCTTGGAAAGGAGAACTAGCTTATGCTGACCATTACTGACCTTATTGCAGTGATTTCACTGTGTGGGACTTTTTACAGTCTTGGGTATGTGCGTGGAAAGCATGATTCCAAGACGCAAAAATAACCGCCCATCGTCCTGAGAAAACATGAGCGGTTATTTTTAATAACCAAATAATATCAGGTGAACCGTCATCGGTAGCACCTTTTCTATTTATTATACTAGCATCTTTACACTTTTATGTCAATTTTCTTTACAAGATTTCTTTCGCCCTATGGCATGCAACGGAATGTCCTTTGGCTTTCTTCTGCCTCTTTCTCTTCCATTCCGGATTTTTTAAGAGGTTCATTGATAATTTCTATCCTGTATTACTAATAGGCATTCTCTATAATTTTATAGCATTTCAGAATCTGCTCTGTTTTTTAATAGTACATTTAAACAAGACGTGCAAAAAAACGAGGCTCTACATCAATCGTAAAACCTCGTTCCTGTTTTCTACTATTATTTCATTTTTAAATTATTCTCTACGACAACATCATCCGGTCATTCGCAAACTCGCCGCCGCTGACTTCTTCAAACTTCGCCAGCAGATCTGCAACCTTCAGATTCTTCTTCTCTTCTCCTGATACATCGTAGATAATTTTTCCTTCATGCATCATGATCAGGCGGTTGCCGTGCGCGATGGCATCTTTCATATTATGTGTTACCATCATTGCAGTAAGCTGATGCTCCTGAATGATCTTATCGGAGATGGCAAGTACCTTCGCTGCAGTTTTCGGGTCAAGTGCTGCAGTATGCTCGTCCAGAAGTAAAAGCTTTGGCTTTTTAAGAGACGCCATCAAAAGAGTGATCGCCTGTCGCTGTCCACCAGAAAGAAGTCCGACTTTACTGCTCAGACGGTCTTCCAGTCCAAGATCAAGTTCTTTCAGGGCTTCTTTATAGCGCTCCCGCTCTTTTTTCGTAATGCCCCATCCAAGACCTCTGCGCTCGCCACGTCTGGCTGCGATCGCCATATTTTCTTCAATCGACATGGTTGCCGCAGTTCCAGTCATCGGATCCTGGAAAACTCTTCCCAGATAAAGTGCTCTTTTATGCTCTGAAAGCTTTGTAATATCCACTCCGTCAATGATGATCTTTCCTTCGTCTACAGACCACACTCCTGCGATCGCATTCAGTGTGGTGGATTTTCCTGCACCATTTCCACCGATGATAGTCACGAAATCACCCGGATTGAGGTTCAGATTCACTCCGTTAAGTGCGACCTTTTCGTTGATCGTTCCCGGATTAAAGGTTTTATGAATATTCTGGATTTCCAACATATATCCCATTATGCAGTCCTCCGTTTCTTTGTAAAATATTTACCCTTCATGTACGGAACTGCAAGGAAGCATGCAACCACTACCGCTGAGAACAGTTTCATATAATCAGAAGGCATCTTCAGCCACAATACCAGTGCGATTACAATATAGTAAATAATCGCTCCGATAAAGATTGCTCCCAGTGTAAAGGCAAAGGCTGCTTTTCTGCCTGCACAGAATTTTGCAAAAATAACTTCGCTGATGATAACGGCTGCAAGTCCGATTACAATGGCACCTCGTCCCATATTAACATCGGCTGCTCCCTGGTACTGTGCGTAAATTCCGCCGGAAAGTCCCACAAGTCCGTTGGAGATCATAAGCGCCAGAACCTTTGTAAAGCCTGTATTAATTCCCTGTGCACTTGCCATCTGCGGGTTACATCCGGTTGCACGGATCGATGCACCAAGCTCAGTTCCAAAGAACCAGTAAATAATTGCGATCAGGATAAGTGCTGCCACGATCAGCTTTACAAAAAACAGTTCACTTCCTTCGCCGGTCACATAACGAAGCGATGCAACCAATTTATACTGCATAACATTGACTGCCTGATTGGATTTTCCCATGATTCCGAGATTCACCGAGTAAAGCCCGATCTGCGTCAGAATACTGGCCAGAATGCCCGGAATTCCAAAAAACGTATGTAAAATACCTGTCACAAATCCGGCTGCCATACCTGCCAGAAATGCGAAAAGAAGTGCCAGTGCCGGATTCATACCGCCGCGGATCAGCATAACTGCAACTGCTCCACCTGTAGCCAACGATCCGTCAACCGTCAAATCCGCAAAATCCAGAATGCGGAAGGTGATATAAACGCCAAGCGCCATAATTCCCCAGATGATCCCCTGCGCTACATTTCCCGGAAGTGCACGCACAAGAGACATCGGATCTAAAGCTGCTA
Organism: Coprococcus sp. AF51-11b1; assembly: GCF_027682785.1. NCBI lineage: Bacteria > Bacillati > Bacillota > Clostridia > Lachnospirales > Lachnospiraceae > Coprococcus > Coprococcus sp. AF51-11b1. Next base: position 229,687 of record NZ_JAQCZB010000003.1, read on the forward strand.
AATACATGATTTCTGCCTCTTTCTAATACTTATTATTCCTCAATTGCTTCGTAATCGTCCGGAACAGTGATTCCGAGTTCGTCACAAATTGTTTTGTTATACATCTTTGTAACATTCGGTGCACTTTCAATATCCATGGTTGAGATATCTTTTCCATTTACAAGGATATCGTAAGCCATTTCACCTGCTCTGTATCCGATGTCATAGTAGCTGATAGAAAGAGTTGCAATACCACAGCCTTCACAAATTCCCTGTTCACCTGCGATTACCGGTACTTTTGCCGGAAGACAGATATTGTTGATAATCTCTGTATTAGATGCCATTGTATTATCAGTTGGGATGTAAAGTGCGTCGCACTCATCTACTGCACTTGTCACTACAGACTGGATTTCATTAGAATCTGCTGCTGTGTATTCTTTATACTTAATTCCATCTTTTTCAAGTGCTTCCTCAAACTTCTTCGCCTGGTATGCTGAGTTCGGTTCTGCTGAGCAGTAAAGGATACCTACTGTTTTTGCATCCGGAAGGAGCTCTTTAAGCATTGCTTCCTGTTCATCGATCGGTGCAAGGTCACAGGTTCCTGAAATGTTCATACCTGTTGATCCTGTCCAGTCAGAAATATCAAGAGCAGTTGCATAATCTGTAACAGATGTTCCAAGAATCGGGATCGTGCTTGTTGCAGCTGCTGCACACTGAAGAGCAGTTGTTGCATTTGCAAGGATCAAGTCATCATTGTCTGCCACAAAATTGTTTACGATGGTTGCGCAGTTTGCCTGTTCGCCCTGTCCGTTCTGAAGATCGAACTTCACTTTGTCTTTTCCGAATTTTTCTTCACAGGCTTCTTCAAATCCTTTGGTTGCCTCGTCAAGAGCTGCATGCTCAAGCTGCTGGCAGATACCGATCTTATATACCTTGTCTGATGAATCCTTTGAAGAAGATTCTTTGTCTGATGAACTTCCGCCACAGGCAGCAAGTGCCAGTGTCATTGCTGCAGTAAGTGATACTGCTAAAATTTTTCTTGCTTTCATAATAACATACCTCCATCTATGTTCTTTTCGAACAAACTTTTTCCGTTTTGGCTTTACAGCTTTAAACTTTAGCGGTTTAAACTTCAATGGTTTAAAGCTTTGCCGTGATATTGATTATAGCGTTTTTTTGTACTTTAGTCAAGGTATGTTACAAAAAGCTACAAAAATTCTAGCTTTTCCGATCCATTATCCTGCAAAACAAAATCGCCGCCCCGGTACTGACCGCCGTTGCCACAATCCCAGATCCAACAACGGCTGTCGGATTCACGCTTCCGTACTGGCTCCGGTAGGCAATCACCGACACCGGGATCAGCTGCAGTGAAGAAATATTTACGATCAGGAAGGTACACATCTCATTGCTTGCAACGCCTCTTTTTCTTACCGGTCCTGCTGCTTTTCCAAGGCGGCGGTCTTCTTCCAGCTTCTGAAGCTCTTCCATTGCTTCAAGACCTGCCGGAGTTGCCGCCCAGCCAAGTCCGAGGATATTTGCAATGATGTTTGCTGCGATTGGTTTTTCTGCCGGGTGATCTTTTGGCAGTTCTGGAAAGAGGAAATGGATCAGAGGGGAAAGGCGGACGGTTGCCGTTTTCAGGATGCCGGATTTTTCTGCGATTCCCATGAGTCCGGTCCAGAAGGACATGACGCCCATCATCGTGATGCAAAGGGTGACGGCTTCTTTGGAGGAATCTAAGGCGGCGGTGGTGATGTCCGGCATTTTGCCGGAGAAAGCGGCAAAAAGGATGCCAATAAGAATCATTCCCGACCACAGGTAATTGAGCATTTTTTCTCCTTTCTTGGATGGGGAAGAGTGTTGGAGAGGGGACGCCGGGTGGAAAATAAATTGTGTTCAAATTCAAGTTGTGCAAACCATTCCGACGAACCTCTTAGGGCGGGAATCGTGTTCAGCAATGGCTTCCACGATTCCTGATTTTCGTCTCCATTGCACAAAAAATTGAATTTGAACACAATTTATTTTCCGCCCGGCTGACATTCTACAAGTCATACTTTTCCGCCAAACTATAAATGGGGAGTCGAAAAGCCTGCTCTTTGAGATTGCATCTCAAAGTTGCAGGCTTTTGCTGCGATTTCAATACATTTATATGTATGAAATTGCTTCCTTATTCAAGACATTTTTCAGGGTGCTCTTTTTCGTATAGTTCTTTCATTTTGTCAATTTCTTCTTGAGTATACTCTTCCACTTCAGTTTTCGTCACTTTCTTAATGTGTTGTTTTTTCAAACGCAAATACACATATTCCCGGAAGAGGGTATAGAGTACAGACACCAGTGGGATGAAGATGAGCATTCCTATGATTCCCAGAAGGTTACCGCCAATGGTGACTGCAGCGAGGACCCAGATGGAGGGAAGCCCTACGGAGCTGCCGACTACGTGTGGGTAGATCAGGTTACCTTCGATCTGCTGGAGGATCAGAAATACAAGGATGAAAAGGATTGCCTGTTTCGGGCTCACCATGAAGATTAGGAGACCGCCAAGTACGCAGCCGATGAAGGCTCCAAAGATTGGGATCAGGGCTGTGAAGGATATGATGATTCCAATCAGCAGTGCATACGGCATTTTCAGTATACTTAATGTAATTACAAACATACTTCCGAGGATGACTGCTTCCAGGCACTGTCCGGTAAGGAAGTTTGCGAAGGTACGGTAGGTCAGGGAACAGACTTCAAGAATCACTTCTGCTTTTCGTTTTGGAATAAACGCGAAAAACACTTTTCTCACCTGCACATGCAGTTTTTCTTTCTGGAAAAGAATATAGCAGGCAAAGGAAAAGGCAATAAAAAATGTAGTAACTCCACTGACGATGGAGCCAACCGCTGTCATCGTTGTATTCATAAAATTTCCCGCACCATTTCCGAGAATACTCATCCCCCACTGGATTGCCTTATTCGGATTGAACTCCACCTGGTTCACAAGATCCATGATTTCCCGGTTATTGTGCGTAAATTCCCGTACCCAACTCTGCATCTGCGGAATAAATTCTGCAATACTGTTCATCAGACTTCCAATTGTTGCCGTAAGCTGCGGAATCAGACCGAACATAACAAGCACGATCACCCCCACTACCAGTACGATCGTAAGAAGAAGACTGATCGGTCTTGCAAGCTTTCCTGCCGCCTTACTTCCTTTCTCTTTTGCCTTTCCAAATAATTTTTTCTCCAGAAAGCTCATCGGAACATTGATCACAAACGCGATCGCACCGCCAAGAGCGAAGGGGAAAATAATCCCCCATACCGCCTTGATCACGCCAAGAACCACATCAAATTTCCACAATGCAACTACGATCAGCGCTGTAAATACGATCAATTCCCGGATTTTTTTTATAGATAATTTACTAAAATCCACTATTTTCTCCATTCTACTACAACATATTTATGGTTAATCCCCTTACAACCAGTAAGCATTTTCCCATATTGTTACTCTGATAATTTTCCACGTACCCACTTCAGAAGCTGTATGATCGGAAAACAGGCAAACGCATACAGGTAGACAGTCCCAAGCTGTTCAAAGTTCAATGTTTCTACTTTGAACACCTGATGCAGCCCCGGAATTGTAAGTACAGCCGTGATCAGAATTGCTCCCAGTGCAAATGCGCCCTGCATCCATTTATTATTGAAAAACCGTTTGGTAAAAATCACCGGATGATCTGATTTACAGTTATATCCGTGAAACAGCCGTGCAAGACAGAGCGTTCCAAATGCATAAGTACTTCCAAGAAGTGCACCGTCCTGATGATATCCTGTCAGGAAACTGATCATCGTCATTACACCGATCACCAGTCCTTCCAGACCAATCTTTGACAGAAAATCTTTTGTCAGGATCGACTCATCTGCCGGTCTTGGCTTCTCATTCATCACATCACTGGTATGCGGTTCTACTCCCAGTGCAATTGCCGGGAGACTATCAGTCAGCAGGTTGATAAAAAGCAGATGAACCGGTGCAAACGGAACCGGAAGTCCTGCGATCGATGCATATAAAACAGCGAGAATTGCACCGAAGTTTCCCGATAACAAAAACTGGATCGCATACTTGATATTACGGTATAAGTTTCGTCCGTTTTCCACTGCTTTTACAATTGTAGCAAAATTATCGTCTGTAAGTACCATCGCCGCTGCATCTTTGGCAACTTCTGTTCCGGTTACTCCCATTGCAACACCTATATCTGCCTGCTTAAGAGCCGGTGCATCGTTGACACCGTCGCCGGTCATCGATACAATATTTCCGCGCTCTTGCCATGCACGGACGATCCGGATCTTATGTTCCGGCGAAACCCTTGCATAGACAGAAATCTTCGGGACAAATCCCCGCAACTCCTCGTCACTCATATTTTCAATCTCTGCGCCCTCACAGGCTTCGGATAAATCCTTTAAAATGCCGATCCGTTTTGCGATCGCTGCTGCCGTGATCTTATGGTCTCCCGTGATCATCACCGGACGGATGCCTGCTTTGATACATTCTTCTACTGCAGCTTTTGACTCTTCCCTCGGCGGATCCATCATTGCGATCATTCCGAGAAATACCAGCTGGTCCTCATCCTCTGCGGTCAGCAGATGTTCTTCCGGAATCTCCCGGAAGGTAAATGCCAGCACTCGAAGACCTTCCATTGAAAATTCCTGATTCTGGCTCTGAATCTTTTCTTTATCTTCTTTTGTAATCTCCCGTATTCCATTTTCTGTCCAGATCCGGTCTGTCAGATCCAGGAGACGGTCAACCGCACCTTTGACGATCATCCGGTTTTCGCCGTCTATCCGGTGAAGCGTCGACATCATTTTCCGGTCACTGTCAAATGGAATCTCATCTTCTCTTGGATAACTTTCTCTTACTTCTGCAGCTTCCACTCCATAGCGGCTTCCCAGATTGATCAGCGCTGTCTCTGTCGGATCTCCGATTTCCACTCCATTTTCATTGGTAGAATCGTTACATAAAATGCTGCAATCAAGCAGAAATCTCTGTGCCGGATCTGCCATATCGAGCTCATCTGCCCGGATTCTTCTGCCTTCTATATAATAATCTTCAACAGTCATCTTATTCTGCGTGAGAGTTCCGGTTTTATCCGAACAGATCACGGAGACACTTCCAAGACCTTCTACCGCCTGCAGTTTTCGAATAATTGCATGCTCCTTGGCCATCTTCTGCGTTCCGAAAGAAAGGACGATTGTTACAATTGAACTTAATGCCTCCGGGATTGCTGCAACCGCAAGTGCTACTGCAAACATAAACGCGCTTCCGATATTTTCTCCACGAAATACACTGATTCCAAATAAGATTCCGCAAAATACCAGGATCAGAACCGAAAGCTTCTTTCCGAACTCTTCCAGATTCACCTGAAGCGGAGTCTGCTTTTCAGAGGTTGCTTTCAAAAGTCCGGCAATCTTTCCGACTTCTGTCTGCATACCTACACTTGTCACAACGGCTCTTCCACGTCCGTAAGTAACAAAGCTTCCCGAAAATAACATATTGTTCCGGTCACCAAGCGGCACTTCCTCTTCGATTTCATCCAGGCTCTTCTCAACTGCAAGACTCTCCCCGGTCAGTGCACTTTCATCGATCTTCAGACTTGCGTTCTCGATCAGTCGTCCGTCTGCCGGAACATAATCCCCGGCTTCCAGAAGGATCACATCTCCAACCACCAGTTCTCTTGCCGGAATCGGTGTCACCGTACCATTCCTGAGAACCTTCGCCTCCGGTCCTGAAAGCTTTTTCAGGCTCTGAAGCGACTGCTCTGCTTTTACCGTCTGCACGGTTCCCAAAATCGCATTCATTGTAATGACGATCACAATAACTGCCGCACTTTCTGCGTCTCCTAAAATTCCTGAAATAATCGCCGATGCAATCAGGATAATCACCAGGAAATCCTTGTACTGCTCCATAAAAATCTGCAGCACACTTTTTTTCTTTCCCTCCGCGAGCTCATTCCATCCACATTTTTCACGGGACTTTTCCACTTCTTTTATCGTAAGTCCCTCTTCTCTGCTTCCCATCTGTCCAAGCACTTCTTTTACCGATGACTGATAAATTTCTTTCATCCTTTCCGCCTCCTGTTTCTGAGTATTCACATTCCTGAATTTCTTATGCAACGAAGCTCTCTTTCGATAAAAATGTACAAAAAAAGAAACCCTTATTGCACAACAAATAATGCAATAAAAGTCTCACCATTTTCTTGTGGTACCGGATGCTTCCACCGTACTGACGACACCACAAACGCGGATTCCCTTGCGTAGGTTACTCCCCTTTATTAACGTAACTATATACCACGAATAGCCCGATTGTCAAGAAAATTTTAACCGGAGTCTCCAAAATCGGAAACTCCGGCAAATAATTTCACATCTTAGTTTGTAATTGTCTTTTCTGTCTCTTTGTCGAACACATGGATCTTTTCAGCATCGAATGCGAATGTAACTGTATCCCCTGTTCTTGCTGTTGTTCTAGAATCAACACGGGCTGTCATTGTAGCTCCTTCATAATCAAAGTGGAGATAAACTTCAGCACCAAGCATTTCATATACACGGATCTTAGCCTGAATAACTGTATTCGGTGAAGATGTGATAAACATCTGCTCATCATGTACATCTTCCGGACGGATTCCAAGGACAACAGTCTTTCCTTCATATCCTCCATCGATAAGTTTCTTTGCTTTTGCCGGTGGAAGTACAATATCAGCCGGTCCAACTTTGAGGACAACTTTGTCACCCTTCTTCTGGCATACAGCATCAAGGAAGTTCATCTGTGGTGATCCGATGAATCCTGCAACGAAGAGGTTGCATGGGGTATCATAAAGTACCTGTGGTGTATCTACCTGCTGAACAACACCTGCGTTCATAACTACGATTCTGGTTCCCAGTGTCATAGCTTCTGTCTGGTCATGTGTTACGTAGATGATTGTTGTACCAAGTCTCTGATGAAGTTTGGAAATCTCGATACGCATCTGTCCACGAAGTTTAGCATCCAGGTTGGAAAGTGGTTCATCCATAAGGAATACCTTCGGGTTACGAACGATTGCACGTCCCATAGCAACACGCTGTCTCTGTCCACCTGAAAGAGCTTTTGGTTTACGGTCAAGCAGTGGTTCAAGGTCAAGGATCTTAGCTGCTTCACGAACCATCTTATCAATCTCCGGTTTCGGAACTTTTCTTAATTTAAGTCCGAATGCCATGTTATCATATACAGTCATATGTGGGTACAGAGCATAGTTCTGGAATACCATCGCGATATCTCTGTCTTTTGGTTCTACATCATTTACCACTTTGTCACCGATCTTGAGTTCACCGCTTGTGATCTCTTCCAGACCTGCAACCATACGAAGTGTGGTAGATTTACCACATCCAGATGGTCCTACAAAAATGATAAATTCTTTATCTTCAATTTCAAGGTTGAAATCTTTAACTGCTTCAAATCCGTTCGGATATGTTTTGTTAATATGCTTTAATGATAAGCTTGCCATTTATTTTTCCTCCTAAATCTTTGTGCGCTTCTTACACACTGTCGCTGTTCTTGTTTCTGAAATAAAGTATATCTGTTTTTACATCGTCGGTCTATAACCGGGTTGAACAAAGATTTTTTAAGAAGGTGTACAAATTGACGAAAGCCTTACAGCAGTTCTTTATAAATGTCCCTCTTTCCGACTCCGCGGTCTTTTGCCACCTTTTTCATGGCTTCTTTCTTATCGATTCCCTGGTTCATATAGTAATCCATATGCTCCTGAACCGTCATTTCTTCCCATTTTGCGCGCTCCTCCTGTAAAATGCTCTCCCGGCTCTTCCCCTCGATCACAAGCACACACTCCCCCTTCGGATCGTTGCTCTCGTAATAGGAAACCGCTTCCGCAAATGTGGTGCGAAATGCAGTCTCATGCTTTTTTGTAAGTTCCCGGCACACAGTCAGATGTCTGTCCCCACCAAGAACTTCTCCAAGCTCTCTCAAGGTTCTCACCAGACGGTGCGGTGCTTCGTAAACGATCATCGTTCTTGTCTCATCTACAAGCTCACCTAGGACTGCCTGTCTTTCCTTTTTGTCCGTTGGAAGAAATGCCTCAAATGCAAATCTTCTGGTGGAAAGCCCGGAAAGTGTCAGTGCCGTAATACAGGCAGCGGCTCCCGGAAGGGAAGTGACCGTAATTCCGGCTTCATAGCACATTTTCACCAGTTCCTCACCCGGATCTGAGATCCCTGGTGTACCGGCATCGGTGATCAGCGCAATATTCATCCCTGTAAGAAGTTTTTCCACCAGAGCGTGTCCCTTTTCTATCTTATTATACTCATGATAACTGGTCATCGGTGTTTTAATCTCAAAATGATTCAGCAGTTTAATACTGTTCCTGGTATCTTCTGCCGCGATCAGGTCAACTTCTTTCAGCGTCCGGATCACCCGGAACGTCATATCTTCCAGATTGCCAATCGGTGTTGCACACAAATATAATGTTCCTGCCATTCGTTACTCCTTTCCAGTTCCTGTCATCCCGTAATACTCCAGGATCTCCCGTGTATAGCTGCCGTCCTTCTCATAAACGATCAGTGGCGGATCTACTGTCATCCGCGATTTGGCACCACGGATTCCTTCTATTAAAACCATGTTCGGTTCCTTATCCACATATGGATACACCAGACGCATTCTTTTTGGCTCCAGCTTCGCCTCACACATTGCTGTCAGAATCTCTGCGAGCCTAAACGGTCTGTGTACCATATAAAATCTTCCTCCGGCTTTTAAAATCCGTGCACTTTCCCGGATAATATCCTCCAGTGTGCACAGTACCTCATGCCTCGCAATTGCCTTAGCACTTTCCGGATTAGCCATTCCATGACCTCCGATCATGTATGGAGGGTTCGTTGTTATCACATCCATGGAACCTTTTCCAAATATCTGTGACGCTTCTTTGATATCTCCCGTCACAATGTCGATCTGCTCCTCAAGCCGGTTGTGCCGGACACTCCGACACGCCATATCCGCACTTTCTTCCTGGATCTCCAGTCCTGTAAAATGCTTTCCTTTTGTCTTTGCGGCCAAAAGAATCGGGAGAATTCCCGTTCCTGTTCCAAGATCAAGAACGCATTCTCCCGCTTTTACTTTGGCAAAGGCACTTAAAAGCACTGCATCCATTCCGAAGCAGAACCGCCCCGGGCTCTGGATGATCTCATAGCCTTTTATCTGTAAATCATCGAGCCGTTCTCCCGGCTTAAGATTATTTGTCATCTAACTTTGACGCTCCTTCACCTTTCTCCAGAGCTGCAAGCTCTTTCATTTCCTGTTTGGAAAGCTTCACATCCTTTTTCCGGCGGCGCGGTTTGAACTTCAGGTCAGCTGCCGGGTATTCACGGATTTCTTTCTCATCATTGTCCAGAGTTACAATAACCCTGACAAGCTGACGCAGTACGCTTAATGACTGTACTTCACCTTTCAGTCCTTCCGGAGTTGTCACCGCCTCACCTGCAGACGGAAGATTATTGTTGAGTTCCTCGTATGTCTCTTCCTCATTTGTCAGGCAGCACATCAGTCTGCCACATACACCTGAAATCTTAGTCGGGTTCAGAGACAGATTCTGTTCTTTTGCCATCTTGATCGAAACCGGTGCAAACTCAGACAGATAGGTGTGGCAGCAAAGCTCTCGTCCACAGATCCCGATTCCTCCGCGGATCTTCGTCTCATCTCTTACACCGATCTGGCGAAGTTCGATCCTGGTACGGAATACCGCTGCCAGATCCTTTACCAGTTCACGGAAATCAATTCTTCCGTCTGCGGTAAAGTAAAACAGCACTTTATTGTTGTCAAAGGTATATTCTGCATCGATCAGCTTCATCTCCAGTCCATGCTTGTGGATCTTTTCCAGACAAATCTGAAATGCTTCTTTTTCTTTTTTGCGATTCTTTTCTTCTACACGGCGGTCATCCTCTGTCGCCAGGCGGATCACTGTCTTAAGAGGCTGGGTGATCTCTTCATCCTTCACTTCCTTCGGTCCCATCACAACGTTACCGAATTCTACTCCTCTCGCGGTCTCTACAATTACCTGATCGCCACGCTTCACCTCAAATTTGCCCGGTGAGAAAAAATAGATCTTTCCTGCAGTCCGAAAACGGACTCCAATTACTTTTGTCATTCCCTAGTTCTCCTTTATTGTCAACAGAAGAAGTTCCATGACAAGATCAAAGTTGACATTGGCGCGCAGTCTCGCCTTTGCTTTCTCAAGTGCTTCCAGAATTGTCTCAATTCCTTCATAAGAGCTCTTTTTCGCACGCTCCCTGATACTGTCGATCTCTTCACCGAAAATCAGTCTGTCGATATTCATTGTTGCTTTATAGATCAGAACATCACGATACCAGATCATAAGGATGTCCAGATAATCTGTGATCTCAATCTTGTAAGCGGAAATCCGTTTCACAGCTTCCACCAGATCACCGAGTTCCATGGTATCGATATTCTTCAGCAGACGAACTGCCTCATCTTTAATTTCATTAAAATGCTCAGAGCCTGCCAGCATAGCAGCTTTTCCAATATTGCCCTGTGCAAATGCAGTACACACGTCTGCCTTGTAATCAGGAACCTGAAGCTGCTCCATCAGATACCTTTTCACAAGCTGATCCTTAATGTTGCGGAGCTTCAGCATAACGCATCTTGAGCAGATCGTTGGGAGCAGACTGTTCGCATTCCCTGTAAGAAGCAGAATTACCGCATAAGCAGGTGGCTCTTCGATTGTCTTCAGCAGAGCATTCTGTGCCTGTACAGTCATCATATCTGCATCCGGCATAATGTAGATCTTGTATTTTCCATTATAAGGCTTCACCTGAATATCCCCATTGATCTGAACCCGGATATCATCTACACTGATGCTGTTCGGCTTTTCATGCGTTACCCAGATAATATCCGGATGATTGCCGCTGACTGCCTGCTTGCACGAATGGCACTCATAGCACGGTTCTGCTCCGCCCTTTTCGCACTGCAGAGTCTGTGCAAAAAGACCTGCAAGCATCTTCTTTCCAGATCCCTTCTCGCCGTTCAGAATATAAGCATGTGATACTTTATCTTCTGTAACTGCGTTCTGTATATACTGAATGATCTCGCTATGTCCTACGACATCTTTAAATCCTGACATATTATCACCCTCTTCTTTCTTACTATTCCATTAGTATAACATAAATTTATGCAGATACCTAGAGCAAATTCCTGTGGTCTTTCTGAATTATTTCTGAAAATTCTGCGAATTTCGCTTTGTAGGTATGTTGAAATCATATCTTCTGCACACAAACTATCTTCTCAATAATAAAAGATGACAACTTTTCCGATATGTTTTATAATAAGCATGAATATATAAAGCTTCTGTATCCAATGATGTAATCGGATTGCTCCATTTCTACGCAATTTATTCTTTTGATACTTACATCATACAAGATGTTGGGGTCAAAAGGTATTTTGGTCAGACAAACTTTATATAAGTTTCTTACACAGAAAGGGGATGAACTCATGCTGGAGGTAAAAAATCTTACATTCCAGGTGAATGAAAACGGAATAGAACGAAGTATCGTAGAAAATATCAGTTTTAACGTAGAAGACGGGGAAATGCTGGTGATCACCGGTCCGAACGGAGGTGGCAAATCCACACTTGCAAAAGTGCTGATGGGGATTGACCAGGCAAGTGCCGGACAGATCATCTTAGACGGAACCGATATCAGTGATTATGATATCAACCACAGGGCAGAAGCCGGAATCGGTTACGCATTCCAGCAGCCACCGCGCTTCAAAGGAATGACGGTAAGCAAGCTTTTATCACTTGCGGCTGGAGAAGATCTGACAAGAGATGTCTGTTGCAGACTTTTAAGTACCGTTGGACTTTGTGCCAACGAATACATTGAACGTGAAGTAGACGGAACCTTATCCGGCGGTGAAATGAAGCGTCTGGAAATTGCAACCGTTCTCGCAAAGCCGCACAAACTCTGTATTTTCGATGAACCGGAGGCCGGAATCGATCTCTGGAGTTTTTCTATGTTGATCGAACAGTTTGAAAAAATGCACAAAGAGAAAAAGCAGAGTCTTATTCTTATTTCCCATCAGGAAAGAATCATCCAAATGGCTGACCGGATCATGGTAATCGAAGGCGGAAAGATTGCTTCGATCGGACAGACCGCGGATATCCTTCCACAATTATTAGGGAAGACAGCAGACTCTTACAGCTGTCTGAAATGTAGATAACAGGGGAGGAAAATACAATGACTTTATTGGATAAAATTACAGAAAAAGTATTAGCTCAGATCGATGATACCGGTTTTACACAGTCCGGTGCATTCAATTTACGACATAATGGGATCGCGCTCTGCCACGGTGACAGTGAGCATATTAAAATCAAGAAAAAACAGGACAAGCCGGGAATCGATATTTTCATCGATGGAAAAACAGACGGCGAAGAAGTTCATATTCCGGTTGTTGTTGACGCAAGCGGAATGACGGACGTTGTTTACAATGATTTTTATGTAGCAGAAGGTGCAAATGTAACCATCGTTGCCGGATGTGGTATCCACAACAGCGGATGTAACGAAAGCCGCCATGATGGTATTCATACTTTCCATGTGGAAAAAAATGCAAATGTACGCTATGTAGAAAAGCATTACGGAGAGGGTGAAGGCACCGGAGCCCGTGTACTCAATCCTGTTACCGAAGTTTATCTTGGTGAAAATTCTGTATTTACGCTGGATACTGCTCAGATCAAAGGAGTCGATTCTACGGTTCGTGAAAATAATGTACATCTGGAAGCCGGTTCCAAGCTTTATGTCATTGAAAAACTGATGACACATGGAAAACAGGAAGCTACTTCAAATATGATGGTGGAACTGCTCGGAGAAGGCAGCTCTGCGCAGATCGTATCCCGTTCGGTCGCAAAAGGCGAATCCAGACAGGTCTTCCATCCGAGGGCTGTCGGAAAGAACCGTTGCCATGCACATGTTCAGTGTGATTCTATTATCATGGATCATGCAGAAGTAAGTTCAATTCCTGAGATCAATGCGAAGCATGTGGATGCGGCTATTATCCACGAAGCTGCGATCGGAAGGATCAATGATGAGCAGTTGATCAAGCTGCGGACTCTTGGAATGACGGAAGAGGAAGCAGAAGGAGTGATTATTGAGAACTTCTTGAATTAGAGTCATGCGTAGCGTGGAAATATGACGAAAAAAAGAAATCCATCTTCGGTATCTGCTTCGTTGCACTAAGCATTCCACCGAGCCTTTGAAAGCATCAATTGTGTCAGCAATGGCTTCCACAATTGATTAAGTCTCGGTTCCATAGTGCAAAGGCGCTGATACCGAAGATGGATTTCTTTTTTTCTGGATATTGACTCCACTACATTATAAAATCTTATTTAATAAACTTCATGAATTTCTCAATGAGAAGTTCATATGGACAGGCGGAGCCTGTCTCGCTTGGGTGTTGAAATCTCTACTGTTCAAGTATCTTTTTACAGATTTTCTCAAGTACGTCTTCAAGATTTGTGTTTTCGTAGCGTTCTGTGATTCCGGCATGGGCTAGGTTTTCTTCGGAGAAATCTTTGGAATCGGCGAGGAAACGGCGGCACATTTCGGCGTATTTGGGTTCTTTCTGGGTTTTCTCACGGGCGAGGGCGCGGGTTAAGCGCTCTCCGTCTTCTACCTCGATGTAAAGTGGAACTACTTTTTCGTTTCCAAAATAGGTTTTCAATTTTTCATAGGATTCAAGAGTTCCGATCATGAGATAATCCTGATTTTTTTGTTCAAAATCGAACTGTCCGTCATCAGAGGTGAAATAGTGCCAGATACCATAAACTGTATTGTAAGCACGTTCTTCGATCAATCGGCCTTCTGTTTTGAACTTTTTAAGTTCAATTTCGTCTGTAAAGAAATATTCTTCGCCTTCTTTTTCTCCCTCACGCCGTGGACGGGTTGTATAGATCGTTACATTTTTTAACTGTGGCATTCTTTTTCTCAGTTCTTTGTAGATTGTGTCTTTCCCCGTTGAACTTTTTCCCATCAGATAATATATTTTACTCATGTTTCCACACCTTTATCTTGCCTTCCGTCTGTATTCCTTCTATTTGGAGATTCTGTGTTTCATAATAACAAAGAAGTTCTACTGCTTCCCGGCTGATCCGCTCTCCGGGTACGATAACCGGGCTTCCCGGTGGGTAGAGATATGCGTATTCCAGAGAAATGTGTCCTTCACTTTCTTTCCACGGAATCTCTTCTGTTTCTCCGTCTTCTTCCCGGTCTGCTGCCTCCTGCGGTGTAAAATACTGCTCCAGTCTAGGAAGCTCTCCGGAAATCTCTACGCTTCCAGAAACGGCTGTTTTTGCTTCCAGCTGACCGTCTATTTCCAGTAACGCAGCTTTTAACCTATCCAGTCCTTCCTGCGTATCTGCCACGGTCGTCATCGCAAGTACATAGGTTTCTCCGGTCATTTCCATTTCCAGATGATATTCTTTTCGCAGCCGTTCCGCAAGCTCCGGACTTGTAATATTTGCATTTGCTGTGGAAATCACAACTTTGGAAATATCATAATGTTCTGTACGGAGAATCTGTAAATGCTGTAATGGCTTCAGTTCTTCTCTGAACTTTTGCAGCCTCTCTACATAAAGTTCAAATGCTTCCTCACATTTTCCATCCAGGAAATCCACGCAGGCATCCAGGCTTGCCATGAAAATATACGACGGACTGCTGCTCTGCAACATATCCAGATATTTCTTAATTCTTCTTCGATTGGCAAGCTTTCCGTTGATATGCAGGATTGCAGTCTGTGTAAGAGAAGGCAGTGTCTTGTGCAGACTGTTGATCACCACATCTGCTCCCAGATCATTTGCGCGCCCCGGAAATGCCGGATGAAATCCAAAATGCGGTCCATGTGCTTCATCTACGATCAGTGGAATCCTATACGAATGTGCCACTTCCGCAATTCCTTTCACATCCGATACCACGCCATCATAATTTGGAGATACGATCACAACGGCTTTGATATCCGGCTCTGCAGCAAGTGCTTTTGCCACATCTTCTTTGCTGATCTCCCCGTTCATATGCATGGAAATATCAAATTCCGGATACACATAGCGCGGTACAAGACCATTCATATAGATTGCATGGTAAATGGATTTGTGACAATGGCGTGCCACCAGAATCTTATCTCCCCGGTGCGTACATCCCATCACTGCACTTAAAATTCCGGCAGTACTTCCATTTACCAGAAAATGACTTTCCTCTGCCCCAAATACCCTTGCGGCTCTTTCCTGCTCTTCTTTTAAAATACCATCTGCGTGATGCAGATCATCGAAACCATCGATTTCCGTGATATCCAGATCGTATGGAAGTTCAATTCCAAGAAGTGCCTTGTTTCTCTTATGTCCCGGCATGTGAAATGCGTAAAAATCGCTCTCGGAATATGCTTTTAATTTATCGTATAGTCGTTCCATTTTAAACCTCTTTAAGTCTTTTAGAAACATCATATAATTTTTCTTCCGAAAACGCAAGAGGACGAAACGGTTCTCCCATTTCGTCCTTCCCATATATTCCGGCTTACACAGCTACAATCTCAAACACTTCCGCCTGGAAATCTCCCTTATCATTCACGCCCTTCTTCCATACACCGGACGCAGAATCGGACAGGATCATTCCGACTTGCATCAGCTCATCGCCATAGCAGTCATAAGCATATCCGCTGACCTTATAACAGGTATCTTCTTTCAGCCCTTTCAGCTTCAGTCTCTTAAATCCAACATTGACCGGCTGCATTACCCGGTAATAACCAACCAGCGCCTTCTTCTGATCCTCCGATACGATCATCCATGCGGTCTCATTTCCCTCAAACGGACTCTTCAGTCGATAGAAAGTTCCTTTCTGGATCAGATCTCTCTTCTCCTTCATAAATGCGATCTGACGGCGGATTTCTGCCTTATCTTCCTCGCCAAGCTTTAAAAGGTCAAGCTCATATCCAAAAGTTCCAAAGTAAGCCACATCTGCTCTTGTCTCGAGCGGTGTCACACGGTTTGTCTGATGGTTCGGTGAAGCTGATACATGGCTTCCCATACAACTCACCGGATAAACCATTGAAGTTCCATACTGGATTTTCAGACGTTCGATTGCGTCAGTATCATCCGAAGTCCATCCCTGCGGTGCGTAGTAAAGCATTCCCGGATCAAATCTTGCCCCACCACTTGCACAGGATTCAAACAATACATGCGGAAAACGGCTGGTCAGGCGCTCATACAGTTCATACACACCAAGGATATATTTGTGGCAGACCTTTCCCTGATACTCTCTGTCATTTCCATTGGAGAACACCTCTGAAAATGTACGGTTCATATCCCATTTGATATAAGATACCGGCACTTCTGCAAGAAGATTTTCCAGCATGTCCCCGATATATTCACGTACCTCTTTCTTAGAAAAATCCAGTACATACTGTGTCCGGCTGTGGCAGATCCGCTTGCCCTGTTCTGCAAGAAGCCAGTCCGGATGCGCCCTGTACAGATCACTGTCTTTGTTCGTCATCTCCGGTTCAATCCAGAGCCCGAATTTTAAATCTTTGGCATTGATCTTTTCTGCCAGCTCCTTTAACGTTCCTTTCAGCTTTTCCTCATTCGGATACCAGTCGCCAAGGGAAGAAGTACTGTCATCTCTCTTTCCAAACCATCCGTCATCCAATACAAAAAGCTCCATTCCAAGATCTGCTGCCGCATCCGCAAGTCCCAGAAGCTTTGGCGCATCAAAATCAAAATAAAATGCTTCCCAGCTGTTGATCAGAATCGGACGAACCTTATCTCTCCAGGTTCCCCTTGCCAGACGTGTGCGGTACAGCTTGTGAAAGGTCTGGCTCATTCCGTTAAGTCCGGCTTCCGAATATACCATTACCATCTCCGGTGTCTGGAAGGATTCGCCTTTTCCAAGTGTCCACTTAAATCCATTTGGATGGATTCCCATCAGCACACGGGCGGTATCATAATTGTCTACCTCTGTCTGTGCAAGGAAATTTCCGCTGTAAACCAGGCTGAAACCGTAGACCTGCCCCTGGAACTCGTCTGCATTTTCACGCGCAAGTGCAAGGAACGGATTGAACTGGTAGCTGCTGCATCCGCGCATACTGTAAATACTCTGGATACCGTAATCCAGCTTATGTCTTCTCACATGGCGCTCTCTCGCCCACACACCGGCAAGATCGATCATCTCATAATCCTTGTCCGGCAGATCCACACAGGCGCTCATTGCAGAAAGAAGCGTGATCTTTTCGTCAGAATCACATTCAAAACGTACACTTCTCGCGATCACCGGAAATGCTTCATAAATCGTATATAAAAGGACAATTCTTGTATTGATACTTGTATCCTCCAGAACCAGTTCCAGAGTCTGCGCCTCATCATCACTTTCTACATAAGTCGCCGGAAGTCCTTCAAGCTTTGGTTTGCCATTATAAATTTTATGTTCTTTATATACAAACTCGACTACATGGCTTCCATTCTCCCGCTCGATCTCATATGCCGGAAAACGCATATCTCCGCAGCCGAAAGTCGGATACTCCTGCTTGATATTCTCCAGTGAGAATGTAGAATTTCCCTCGAAAGCATACGGTGACATATCACGCATCGCATATTCAAAAAGATGGCTAAAATCTTCTTTATGTGTCAAGCGTTTTCCATAGTAGAGCTGTCCCGGCTGGTCGTTGTCAAGGATCTTGATGATATAGCTGATCTCCTGGTTGTAGAGATGAAACTCTCTTGTTTTTTCATTGTATATGATTGGCATATCGTTTCTCCTCATTCCGTATTGTATAACGTTCATTTTTCCGTATTATCTGTATAGTATCACTGTTGGTTTTTCAGCGTCAATGATTCCTGCGGATAAATTTGTAAAAACGTACACTCAAAAAAGGAACTCTGTCCTTTCCTGAAAGACATCATCCCTTTTCCTTTCTTAGCAGATTTATTTAATTTTCTCTTTGTATTCTTCTACTCTGCACTACTGTCCACTTTCCATCCAAGCGCTTTCTCTACCGTATCGATCAGTACCCGGCTTACTCTTTGTGAACCGTCCATCTGTACATAATAGTAGGTCGCACTGTCGTCCTTGCTTCCCACATAGAATGTAACTGTCTTTTCCTTGTCATCATCCGACGTATCCTTGTAAGTCAGCTCCACCTTCGTCCGCTGATCTTCCGCAAGCCCGTAATTGCCAAGCGTCGCATCCGTCACATGATAATCTGCACAATCTGTAAAATAGAATCCGGAAAGTGCTGTCATAATACTTGTGACAGTATCTTCCTGATCCTCATTGTCCGCTTCGTAGGTTTTCACCTCGTCACCCGGTTTTGTCACAGTCTCTTTTACAAAGTTATCGGATGTAACTGTTACAAAGCTATCCTTTTCAGCAACATCTGCAAGCTGCCATACCATTTCCGAAATCAGATCAGCCGATACCGTGTACACTTTTTCTGTTCCATCTTCCATGAAATAATAATTTTCTCCGGAAGCATTCCCGATTAGAAATTTATGTGCCTCGCCATCCTTTCCGGTCAGCGTAAGATTATATTCCGGTGAATCAAATCCATAGTCCGAAAGGTCATCCGGATTCTTGATCTCTTTTACCGCCTGAATATCCGAAAATGCATCTTCCATATTTTGCATACTGCTCTCCGTCAGTGCGATCGTGGTGTCCGGCGCATACTCCCAGGTATCATCCTCTTTTACAAAGGACATTTCTTCCCCAGATGCTTCTTTATACTCGATCGACTCCAGCGAATCTGTCTCAAAAATATGCACCACTGCGTTTTCTTTTTTCTTCTCTTCTGCCTCTGACTTAGATGTATTCCATTTTTTCAGCCCGAAAAATGTAATGAGCAGAACAAGCAGTACGAGCAGAAGGATTCCTATTGTCCTTGTTTTTTTCTCCATCTTTTTTCCTCCTGCCTCTTACGCTTTCCGTCTTCTCATCCAGATCACAAATCCAAGGATCAGAATTGCAAGCGGAATAATAAAGATCACAAGGATGCTGAATGCACCTGCATGCATCGGTGTGTTGTTCTCAGTCGAAAGACTCTTCGCTTCAATCGCAACATTGTTTACATTATCAAAATTTTCTGTCACTGAATTTACAAACAAAGTCAGGTTATCCAGTGTCGTCAGCTGATCTGTGATATCCGAGCTGATCATAGATGCAGAAGCAAGCACCGTAAGTCTTGCTGTCTTTGTGTCTGTATCCGTTGCATCACTCTTATCGTCTTCATCCTCGCTGTCCGAATCTGAAGAATCCGCAGAAATCGCATTGGTAGAAACGGCTCCCAGGATATACTGTCCCTGTGTCTGGTCATTTTCAGTCACTGCATATCCACTGTCTGATGTCTGCATAAATGGAGTAACCGTCAGATTATCATTATCCGTATCTGTTTTCTCCATACCAAGTGAATTCAGCAGAAGTACCATCTGATTGCTGATGCCGCTTCCCAGGTCACCACTCAGAGAAAGCTCTGGGAAGATTGCATAATAATTTCCCTGGTAGCATCTCTGGGTATCTGCAATATAACCGCTGACTTTTTTCAGTCCATAATCCGACATAATTCCGTCCAGATTTGGTGTGTCTGAAGTCGTATCTCCAAGGATCAGATAAACCTTTCCGCCGTCACTCAGATATTTCTCAATAATTGTCTTTTCATCATCTGTAATATCCGATGTCGGTGCATAGAGGAACAACAGGTCACAGTCATCCGGGATTTCCGGACTCATACTCAGGTTGATTTCTTCCGTCTCCAGATTATTCTTAGTAAGCAAATCACTTACCAAACTTGAAAATGTCGCTTCTCCGTGACCACTGGTCCGGTAAATCTTGCTTGTTTCCTCGCTGGTTACATAATTGATCGCACTGGTAAGCTGTCCTTCTCCGTCGAAAGAACTTTCACTGGCACTTCCGGTCGTATAATAAGAGTAATAATCGGACTGGATAATATCTGAAAATGAAATCGTTGTAGACTTTCCGGTTGCATCACAGGACACAACGATTACATTCCCATCGGTATTATATTTCTGAAGAACGGACGGATGCAGTACGCTGTCCACCCATTCCACTTTTACTTTGCCGGAAAGCGCCGCATATTTTTTCACAAAAGTCTTGATCCTGGTATCCACAGAATCCTGTTCTGCGATCACTTTCAAATCTACTTTTTTATCCAGCTTCTTCAGCATTTTTGTGGACACACTGCTGATATCGTACAGATTGTTGCTGCTGATATCAATATTTCTTACTTTTTCCGGAAGCTGTCCTGCCACCAGATTGATCACGATCGCGATTGCAATCACGATCACTGCAAGCCCTACGCTGTAAGTTCCGTTCCGGGAAGACTTGCTGCTGAACATTTTTTTGATTTTTTCCATGTCTTCTCCCTCCTAACTCCAACGTCTTTTCTGAATGGACTGCATGGTCAGGAAGATAAATACACCTGCCACACTCAGATACAGGATCAGCCCACTCACATCGAAAAGCTTGTTATATGCTACGTTGTCAAATACATCTGCAAGATACAGCTTCTTCATGATGTTGACCAAAATATTTTCAAATAATGAAGATTTTACAAAGCTTACGATCACAACCGCAACAACTCCGATCGCTTCGATAATTCCTGCAATCATCCAGTTTCCTGTCATCCGGTAAATGATCAGCGCTGCAATGGTAACGAGTACCACAATACCGATCATGCCGCTTGTAGCTGATGTCGGGAGGAAATTGATCAGTCCTCCCCAGAGATAGATCAGAAGCAAAACGCCAAAGGTTGTTACTGCCGCAATGATCTGACTTTCTGTGAGTGACGAAAGAAACATTCCGATTGCCAGATACACGCATCCTAGCAGGAAGAACATCAGGATCGACAGATAATCCACCTTCAGATACGCCGTTCCAAAGCTCTTAATGATAATTGGGAAAATGCAAAAAATCAGGCACGGTATCGCAAATACCGTCACCATCGCAAGGTATTTCCCCATCACGATATCAAATAATTTTACCGGTACGGCAAGCAGAAGCTGGTCTGTCTTGTTCTTCCGTTCCTCCGCAAAGGAACGCATGGTGAGCATCGGGATAATGATGATCAACACGTAGTTGATATTCATCAGAACATATGAAAAATAGGGATATCCCGAATTTAAGTTGTACGCCATAAAATAGATTCCCGTGAAGATCACAAGGAAGGCGATCAGGACATAGCCTGTCATTGATTGAAAATAGGATTTTAATTCTCGTTTATAAATTGCTGTCATTTTCGAGATCCTCCTTTTCATCCTCACTTGTCGGAACGGCATTTTCTTCCGGCTCTTCATCCATCTCAGTCAGCTCGTTCTCTTCTGCCTCTTCCTGCGCATTTTTCTTGCGCCGCTTTACCATCCGGCCTTTCTTTTCGCCGTCCTTCATCGCTTTTGCTGCTGCAGGTGTGCTTCCCTGCGTCAGCTCCAGGAAGACATCCTCCAACGTCGTGCGGCTGTGATACAACATAAGTAACGGGCAGCCCTCCTGTGCAAATGCCATAAATACTGTTTCCCTGATATCCTTTCCATCCTTCGGGAACAGACTCACTTTTACCGTTCCTTCTTCTTTTCCGTGTTCCACGGATACCTTCTGCACATCACCGATTGTGCCGATGACTTTCCGTACCGTATCTTCATTTCCCTTTGCCAGGATTTCCACAGTCTGCTGATTCATCAGAAGCTTTTCCAAATTCTCCGGTGTATCACTTGCCACCAGTTTCCCTTTAGAAATAATCATAATATAATCACAGACTTCCTGGATCTCTGCCAGAATGTGCGAGCTCAGGATCACGGTATGCTCTTTTGCCAGCTCGCGGATCAGTTCACGGATTTCAATGATCTGCTTCGGATCCAGTCCGACCGTCGGTTCATCCAGAATGATGATCTCCGGGAATCCAAGGATTGCCTGCGCAAGTCCGACTCTCTGCTTATAACCTTTGGACAGGTTCTTAATCAGCCGATCCTGTACATCCATGATCTTCACCATCAGCATGACCTTCTCAATCTGCTCTTGCCGTTCCGGTTTTGGGATCTTCTTCAATTCCGCTACGAACCTCAGGTATTCATTCACCTTCATATCCGTGTAAAGCGGTGGCATCTCAGGCAGATAACCAATACATTTTTTTGCTGCCTCCGGTTCCTCCAGTATATTGTGCCCGTTGATCAGCACTTCACCTTCTGTGGCGCCAAGATAGCCGGTCATAATATTCATCGTTGTAGACTTTCCGGCACCGTTCGGTCCCAGAAATCCATAGATCTGCCCGGTATCTACAGTAAAATTCAAATGATCTACAGCCAGATGTGAGCCGTATTTCTTTACAAGATTTTTTACCTCAATCAATGTTGTTCCTCCTGACTACAAAATTTCATGCTTTTCAATTATACGGATGATTTGTGAAACTTCTGGGGGCAATCTGTGTTCATTCTGTGTTTTTTCTGTAAAACTGTGAACTGCAAAAGTGTACTACCTGCCCGATAATAATAGAAATACCGATATCTGGAATCAGCTTTTCCACATATCGGTATTTTATATTTTTAAATCACTTTTTTACCCGAAAAAGACTTTTTTATATACTGGGCAGATTTCACTTAACTTGCGATTATCCACACCAGTCAGGCAAGGAATTCTTCCAGAATTTCCCGGATTCTTGCCTCTTTTGTCGGCTCCAGCTTTTCGCCGGTATCTTCCTGCTTAAATCTGGAACCGGCTGTATCTTCCATCCGTGCTCCAGGCTGCTGCGTCCGCATTTCATCAGCCTGATTTGCATTCGCCTGTCCCACTTTTGCTACTGTCTGCACGGTCTGCTGCATTTGTCCATCTTCTGTATACCGTTTTTCGTTCGCAGAAACCGTATTTACCGTAGCTGCGCTTGCTGGCACGGTTTCTTCTGAAAATGGTCTTTGCACCTGACCAGAATGCGCCGCTTCATTTTCCTCTGCATCCATTTTCTCCGGAATCTCATCCGCTCTCTGAACCGTAACCTGGATTTCTTTCTGATTGGTCTTCTCATAGCGATGAGCATATGTATTTTCCAGAAAATCTACCATATAGGTTTTCGCTGCCTCCAGCTGATAGGCATCATCCGCAAGCATCCGGAGTAGAAAGAGCGCCAAAGCTCCCATACCGCCCAAAATACCATATCTGTAAAGTCCCTGTTCCCTCTCCCCCGCTGCATAAGCAAGCGCTGTTCCTGTGGCTCCAAAGATAAGGCAGAGCCAGATGCTCCCCTTCGCCCACTGCCTCCAGGTATGCAGCCTCACGCCAAGCACCCGGTATTCATACAAATATTTCTCTACAAATGCACCAACATTCTGTACTTTATCACTCACCATACACCCATGCTCAAATTTCGCCCTTACAAGCCGCATCAGCGGATGATTGCTTTTACTCATGTTACTTGCTGCTCTTACCAGCTTTTTCAGTGAAATCCCGGTAATCAGTCTTGCAATCGCGCCGATCCCGATCATCACTCCCGTCAGAAAAAATACCGTTTCTCTCACCACGAACATTTCCAACATAAAAAGAATCCTCCTTCTTAGATTTACCGTCATTATACCGTAAACCTCCGAATTTGGATTCCCTAATCGTTCGTCACAATCCGACATCCTGTCTGGAAAATGACGCTGCTTTTCTGTTTTACTTTGCTGCCTTATGCATTACATTCTTTCTACAAGACCTTTGACAAGCCCTACATAATGGGTGATTGCCATCTTCACAAACTCCGGATAATCCATCGTTGCACTGTTGTCAGCTTTGTCCGAAATTGCACGAATAATGACATACGAAACTTTATTCAGATATGCGGTCTGCGCCATTGCTGCGCCTTCCATCTCCGCACACTTTCCATCAAATGTCTTTACCAGATATTCCTTCTTTTCCTTGCCGGAAATAAACTGATCTCCGCTGAGTACTCTTCCGGTAAATGTCTGAATGTCCGGATTCACTTCTTTGTTTACTTCCACTGCCAGCTTCACAAGCTTCTCATCTGCCGGGAAAGAAAAGGTATCCATTCTCGGAATCTGTCCTACCGGATCGCCAAGCATACTTACATCCATGTCGTGCTGAACTGCATCTGTAGAAATCACGATATCCCCGATGTTGATATCTGCATCCAGAGAACCTGCCACACCTGTATTGATCAGCGTATCCACACCAAAACAGTCAATCAGAATCTGTGCGCAGATTCCCATGTTGACTTTTCCGATACCACTTCTTACAACTACAACTTCCTTGCCGCTCATAATACCTTTGACAAAAGTCATTCCGGCACGTTCCATCGTATCCTGAACTTCCATCGATTCCTTTAAGATTGCAACCTCTTCATCCATTGCTCCGATAATTCCTATCATTTGAAAATCCTCCGTTTTTCCTACATATTGTTTTTATCTATATCTATAGATTTCCCTTCAAAATTACAATAGCTATTATATCAGATTTCTTATAATATGCACTAGCATTTTCTTATAAGGCTGTGTTATAATCATTGAAGCAATTTTATAAGGCACAATAATAGTATAAATATAAAGGAGGACTATACTCATGGAATTTACACCACACGGCGTCTGTTCTAAGAATATTCACTTAGAAGTCGATGAAGCTGGACGTATTCATAATGTTGAGTTCACAGGCGGATGTAACGGTAACTTACAGGGCATCGGGCGCCTCGTTGAAGGAATGGATATTCACGAAGCAATTTCACGTATCGAAGGTATCAAATGCGGATACAAAGCAACATCCTGCCCGGATCAGCTTTCACTTGCTTTAAAAGAATATTTAAGCAATAACCAGTAATCAAACAATTTTTTCGCAATTTTGCGTCAAAACAAGCAGGTCAGGAATTATCCCGACCTGCTTGTTTTGGTCTAATTCAGTTTAACATTAGTTAGGCTTCTTGCTTGCTCTGATGTTCCATACTCACATACTTCGCGACCGGGTTGTATTATTTGGTCATATGCTTTCTGTCCAATCAGAAAATACGTTTATTAGTTGTGGTCTTTACAGTTCTGTTCGCCCTCTTGTCAGTCTGCAAGACCGGAGATGTTGAACTTTATCAACCTGCAATTCAGACAGGTGTTAAAAGGAATCTTCCCATCTCCCTCCCTCATATTGTTCCCTTGTCCTTACTTTCGCTAACTGCCGCACCGGTTGATAGTCGTATGAATATTTTATAAAAAATATTTTTGGTTTGGTGGTGCGGGGTGGGTTAGAGTGGGTAAGGGGTTGGGATGTTTGGTTTGTGATTTTTAGATGTAAATACCGTTAGTGAATGATCCGCTTACATCTGAATTTGCATAATGGGTACAGCATACTCGATAGTAATATCCAGTTGGTACAGATAATGTTTTAGTTGAACTCACATAAACAGAATTATAGTTTGTTTCCATCCATGAAGTGTAATAAGCCCATTTTCCATTCAATAATCGCTCCACAGTTACACTAACCGTAATCTTGGAAACCGTTTTCTGCCCTACCGTGTTTCCTCCCGCACCGATTTTTCCTGGTCCTACTTTAGTAATTGTTGATGATCCACTTTTCAAATATATGCCTCTACTCATTGATCCAACTGTTACTTCTGAGGAATCATCATTTGTCAAATAAGAACCATCAATACACTTCGGTACATCCGATGCCTTTACAACTCCTTGCGTGCTAATAAACAATGTACAAACCATGACCATTGTCAAAATCAGCGACAAAATTTTACTTTTTTTCACCTTTCGCCTCCTCTCTACACTATATTAACAATCGAGGAGCAAAAAACTCACGCCATATTTAAAAAAAATATAAAGATTTTAAAAGTTCTTTGAAATTATTTTCATCCATAGTTGTATTTATTGTATAAAATACATCTTTATAAATGAACTGTGCTACATTTTCTTTACTTTCATCTGGAAGTTCATATTGAGTAACATTAATATTATTGCCATCTACTTCAATTTGTTCTTCCTTTATTTTTTTATCTTCTACATCATATCCATGAGATTGTTCTTTATAATTAAAAATCATTTGATATTCAATCATACTTTCTCCATTATTGTAAATCAAACAAACCTTTTTCAATACCTCATCTATATCACTTTGTATCAATACCATATCATCCGGTTTTTTCAAAATTCGAACAACATCTACCCCCATTTTTTCTTTTATATTCTCATATACACTTTCTTCATCATAATCATCAACCTTATTCTTATCCCCATCCTCTCTCTCCGTATCTACCTGTGTCATCTTCCTATCTCCGATAGTCTGCGTCCACAGTTTCCCAAAGAACGGCGTCCCACCAATACTCACCATACTCCACATCATAGCAAGCACAGCCACGATCGCCACGATTCCATATACCTTCCAGTGCCGTTTTCTCTTCTTAACTTTCTTCTTCCCGGCGTCCTTCTCGGTCTCTCCGTTCGTACCGTCGTCACTTGCTTTATTATCTGTTTCATGCTTCACATACTCAATTGGCACAACATTATCTATATAACTGTCACTCTCCACATCTTTCTTAAGACGATCCTTCGTATCTTCCCCTCCGCGAAGCGCCTGAACCTCTCGTCCGAGACGGATTGCCTTCTTGTCGGCATCTGACAGTTTTTCATATGCTTTCTGCTGTTCTTCATATTCTTGGATTTTACTCCACATCTTTTCATCCAGGTCTTCTGGAAAGGAAATGTCCTGCAGTGATTCGTCCGAGTCCATTTCTTCCATGATTTCCCCGGCTTCTTTTTCCAGTTCAGCTTTTAAAAGCTTATCCAGATTATCTTCATGTTTTTCCATTTTAAACCTCATTCTTTTGGATTTCTTTTCCCTTTAACTTGACCTTTTTCCTTCACCTGTTTAATATTATGATATCAGGGCAGTCTCTCTGCCTGTATCAACTGCGAATCTTAATTCGCACCATCAATGGGAGGATTTTTATTATGAAACGCATCATTCTGACCGGCGGAGGTACTGCCGGACATGTTACACCTAATATTGCACTGCTTCCCCGTCTTCGGGAACTGCAGTATGACATACATTACATCGGTTCTTACAACGGTATGGAAAAGCAGCTGGTTGAACAGCAGGGGATTCCATATCATGGTATCTCTTCCGGTAAGCTCCGCCGGTATTTCAGCCTTCAGAACTTTACGGATCCGTTCCGCGTCCTGAAAGGCTTCAGTGAAGCCAACCGCCTGATCAAGCAGTTAAAACCGGATGTAATTTTTTCAAAAGGTGGATTTGTAAGTGTTCCTGTTGTTATTGCCGGAAAGAAGAACCATGTTCCTGTTATCATTCACGAATCGGATATGACTCCGGGACTGGCTAATAAGCTTTCCATTCCTTCAGCTGCAAAAGTATGCTGTAACTTCCCGGAAACTTTAAGTTCCCTTCCTCAGGATAAAGCTGTCCTTACCGGATCCCCTATCCGTCAGGAGCTTTTCACCGGAGATAAAGAAAAAGCCCGTGCTTTCTGCGGTTTCAAGGAAGTCAAACCAGTTATCCTGATCGTCGGAGGAAGTCTTGGCGCAGTCGCAGTCAATAACGCAGTACGCAAGATCCTTCCTGAACTGTTAAAAGATTTCCAGGTTGTTCATCTCTGTGGTAAAGGCAAGCTCGATGAAAAGCTCACCGGTCTGAACGGCTATGTTCAATTTGAATATATTCAGGATGAACTGAAAGATCTCTTCGCCCTTGCCGATGTTGTAATCTCAAGAGCAGGTGCAAATGCAATCTGCGAATTGCTTGCTCTTCGCAAACCAAATCTTCTGATTCCACTTTCAGCTAATGCAAGCCGTGGTGACCAGATTCTGAATGCCCGTTCTTTTGAACGTCAGGGATTCAGTATGGTTATGGAAGAAGAAGAGCTTACAGATAAAAAGCTTCTCGCAGCTGTCCACAAGCTTTATGATTCCCGTGAAGACTTCATAAATGCAATGAATCAGTCTTCTCAGCAGGATCCGATCAAGACAATTATCGGTCTGATCGAAGATGCTGCTTCCAAATAATTTTTTAACAACAGTTATTTACATTGTTCAAAAACAGGTGCCGGAACGACACCTGTTTTCTTTACATATCCATCGGTGCTATTTTGTGTAATCATCAGAATTGTAATGTATCTTTACCCATTTTCTTGCTCTGTACAGTACACCCGTCAGTGCTTGGATACTGATCCCCATAGATTCAGCCACATCTTTTTGTTTTCTCTCCAGACAGTAAACCATGGTAATTGCTTCGTACCAGTTTTCATTTTCTTCGTACAATGCATCCAGAATCGTCCATCCATAACCCACTTTTTCTTTTTGTAAAATTTTGTGGAATACATGCTCCTCTGCACTTTCCGCATATTCCTTCGAGTACAGATCCGAAAACAGCTCAATATCTGCCTTCGGACATTCTCTTGCCCGCTTCTTCATATAATTGATAGCTGTATTTTTCGTTGTTGTTACCAGCCATGCTGCCATGTATTCTTCATCCACTGTATCAAAGTGTGTATATAGTTTTAGAAAAACCTCCTGGAATATCTCTTCCGCTGACTCTTTGTGACTGCCAGAATAATCCATTGCTATCCGATAAACGTTGAACTTATTTTTATAGTACACGTTCTCGAATTCCTTTTTATTCTTATTCTGAAAACTCACTCTAGTACCTCACTATTTTATTTTTCTTTCAGTTTTTCCAGGATTTCATCCCGATCTTCATCTGTAAGTTTACCCGGTTTCCAGCCGAATCCGCTCTTGTCATTTTTATATCTCGGAATCAGATGCATATGGAAATGGAATACGGTCTGACCGGCCACTTCCCCGTTATTCTGTACGATATTATATCCGTCACATCCAAGTACATCTTTTAATCTTGTTGTGATCTTCTTTGCAAGCTTAAATGCTTTTCCTGCCAGTTCTTCATCAATAGAATAAATATCTGCCGCATGTTCTTTTGGCAGGATCAGTGCATGTCCCTTTGTCGCCGGTCCAAGATCCAGAATTACTCTGAAATCATCATCCTCATATATGGTTGCAGATGGAATTTCTCCATTTGCGATTTTACAAAAAATACAGTTCTCATCCCTCATGTTTTTTCCTTCTTTCTACATTTTCTTCGATTAATCTCGAATTTGTTTACGAACCAGACTTTCAATGATAAACTACAACTACTTTATATCATGGAAAGGATGGTCGTTACCATGCCATTTACTGCAAATGATTATGAAAAGTTACATCAGCTTATGAATTCCAGTCCGGAAATTCGTGAATTACTTCAGAAACTCCTGGATTCACAGCAATATACAATCAGCAAGATCAGTCATGAAGTTCGCAATCCACTGACACTGATCTACAGTACCTTTCAGCTCATAGAGTCCAGTCACCCTGAAACCAGAGATTTCAGCCACTGGTCAGAGCTTCGCGAAGACATCGAATACACAATCTCTCTGCTGCAGGAGCTGTCTGCCTATAATAACAGTGAACATCTGCATCTGAGCACGTTTTCTGCACAGGACTTTTTGGGACAGATCTGCCTGTCCTTTGCCGCCTCCTGCGTAGATACCGACATTGGATTCTCTTCTCTGATAGCCCCTGATCTTCCATCTCTGACGGCCGACAGATTAAAGCTGCATGAAGCGATTCTCAACCTTTTAAGAAACGCCCGTGAAGCCATTTCGTCTGCCGGTTCAATCCGTCTGGAAGCAGTCCTCAAAGATCAAATGCTTCAGATTACCATATCTGATACCGGATGTGGAATCTCACCGGAATATCTCGACACGATTTTTGATCCTTTTGTCACTTATAAACCAGACGGCACCGGTCTTGGTCTTGCCATTGTCAGCCGGACAATCACAGCTCACGCCGGAACAGTAACAGTTACTTCCTCCTGTGGAAAAGGCACTTCTTTTTTGCTTTTGTTACCAATTACATAATCATTTTTATTATAAAAAACACGTAATTGTTTTACAAGTACTTCTTTCCATAAACTGGAAAATGTAGTAAAAAGAAAAACAGAGTTATAGGACAAAATGTGTTGATAGAAACCGCCTTCAGCCCTTGAAAATGATATGCTCCCCATATGGTAGACAATGGAAATATCCAAAAATCTATCA
>NZ_JAQCZB010000030.1:0-3298 GCF_027682785.1 Coprococcus sp. AF51-11b1
ATCTATCTTCTCCTAAATATTTTTCTAGTCATTGCAATATAAAATTGCTTATACAGTCTCTCCCTTAAGAGTCCTGGTATTCTGGATAATATACAGAGCGACCGATATGACCATCATTATAGCGCACAAACCAATCAACAGATCTGATACCATCGGTGTAATGTGGAACCATATAATATGCACCGCTGCAGTTCCATATAATAAAAAGGTTACTATCTTTCCATGCCAGTCCGCACCATGTACTTTTCCTGTTTTTCGTATCACAAGACATCCACTAACTGCCATATAGAGTTCCTTACCTGCCATTATAACGATTAGCAGAAGCATATGCGGAAAACGAGTAAACAGACAGATTAACATCGCTGCCTGTGTCAGCTTATCAGCCACCGGATCAAGTATTTTTCCTAAATTACTAATCCTATGGAATCTTCTTGCGATATATCCATCAGCAAGATCCGTAAAACCAGACAGCAATAAGATTTCACCAGCTAACAGAGGATTTTTCTTTACACAATAACTCCATATAATTACCGGAATCAGACAAAGCCGAAAAAAAGAAAGAAGATTAGGAACCGTAATAATTCTATTCAAATTTTCTTCCTGATTCACTTCACTCTGCATGTACAGTCACTTCACTTTCCTTTTTTTTAGACATAAACCAATAAAATATAACACAAAATGCTAAAGCAAACACAACACCAAAAACATTTTGAATCACTCTAAGACTAACCGCTCCTTGTAGTCCATAAGTCTCTGCAGCAATGGCTAAAGCACCAAATGTGTTAAATACTGCCTGCCAGCCATATTGTGCTGAAAGTCCTACACCGATTCCACCAAGAATTCCTATATATGCATAGATTGACGAAGGAAGCAGAAAATATAATACTGTAAAACATATAACACCTGCAATATTTCCGACAATCCTTTTACGGACTCTGTAGTGCATATCTTCCATAAACGGCAAAATCGCGGACATGGCCGCAATACCAGCCCACATTGCACGTGGCATATTACAAAGTTCTGCAATGCAAAGGACAATCGGTACGCATAAAATCTGACATATCTGCCATTTTGTTCTGGAAGAAGTGATATCAAATTCTTGTATCAGATCTTTCAGATTTCTTTTATAAGTTCTGTTTTTATGATTTCGATAAAATACGAAGCAGGTAAGTGCTGCACCTAAAGCCATTCCGACTAATCGCATCTGATAGCTTTTTCCCGTAACATCATAACCATATAGCAGCAGATACCCAAGAACCAATGTAGATTGATTAAACATGAATGGATTATGGCATCCGAACAGAATCAACACAGCCAGTGCCGCAATATTTAACAGCATTCCCAATACCGGTGAAAACTGATTTGCTAAATGCGGACATACAGTCATAATTACAAAGAACAAAGCCAAAAGCATCGTAGATTGTCCGGTGTGGATCCCCAGATCCGCATTTCTAAACACCATGAGACATAATAAGACCACTACACCTACAATGCTGTTCTCATTTCCAAATAGGATGCTGAAAATACTAACAAAGAAAAAACAAAATGCCAATGTAACAGCTATCTTCACCAGATATACCCACATATGATATAATTTTTCTTTTAGTGTTTCACTCTTTTTCAACAGGTTTTTAGAACCTGCCTGATTTAACTGCAACTCCTGATAAAATGTCATATAAATTCTCCCATCTTCTACTACAATATGTTTATGGTTAATATCCCTTACAGCCAGTAAGGAATTATCCATCTTGTTGCTTAAGCTGTATAATGATGGAGCAATCGGTATATCGTCTTCCAATCTTGGACTTCGCGTCCGTAAATTAGACTGATAACCAGCTCCTCATTCGCAGCGTTCGTTTTATGCAGGTTGAATCGCCATAGGTGCATTCGCGTCACACCACAGTAGATTGAATAGGCAATGAGTAAAACTGGTATTTATCCATTGCAATAATCTTAAGGAGTGACAATTTATGAACGCAGTAGGTATCGATGTTTCAAAAGGTAAGAGTATGGTTGCTATCATGCGACCTTTCGGTGAAATTGTTTCCGCACCTTTCGAAATCAAACACACAGCCAGTGATATCCATTCACTTGTAGAACTCATCAACTCTGTTGAAGGGGAGTCCCGAATCGTGATGGAGCACACAGGACGTTATTATGAAGTCCTCGCCCATCAGCTTTCAAAGGCAAATCTTTTCGTCAGTGCCATTAACCCAAAACTTATCAAAGACTTTGATAATGATTCTCTTCGTAAAGTGAAATCTGATAAAGCGGATTCTGTTAAGATTGCCCGATATGCTCTTGACAAATGGCAAAATCTTAAACAGTATAATGTTATGGATGAATTACGCAATCAGCTCAAAACCATGAACCGTCAGTTCGGCTTTTACATGAAGCACAAGACGGCTATGAAAAATAATCTTATCGGCATCCTTGACCAAACCTATCCTGGTGTTAATACTTACTTTGACAGTCCTGCACGCAGTGACGGCAGCCAGAAATGGGTTGATTTTGCATCTACATACTGGCATGTGGACTGTGTCCGTAAAATGTCTCTGAATGCCTTTATCGACCATTATCAAAACTGGTGCAAACGTAAGAAGTACAACTTCAGCCAATCCAAAGCTGAGGAAATCTATGGAAAAGCAAAGGAACTTGTTCCTGTACTTCCTAAGGATGACATTACAAAGCTTATTATCAAGCAGGCTGTAAATCAGCTTAACAGTGCTTCTACAACCGTTGAATCACTACGCACACTTATGAATGAAACTGCATCCAAACTCCCAGAGTATCCTATTGTTATGGCGATGAAAGGGGTTGGTGCTTCGCTTGGTCCTCAATTGATGGCTGAGATTGGTGATGTTTCCCGTTTTACCCATAAAGGTGCTATTACTGCTTTTGCCGGTGTAGATCCCGGTGTTAATGAATCGGGAAGTTATGAACAAAAAAGTGTTCCAACTTCAAAACGAGGCTCATCTGATCTTAGAAAGACTTTATTTCAGGTAATGGATGTCTTAATAAAAACACACCCACAGGATGATCCTGTGTATCAGTTCATAGATAAGAAACGGGCACAAGGCAAGCCTTATTATGTCTATATGACTGCAGGTGCCAACAAGTTTCTAAGAATCTATTACGGACGAGTGAAAGAATATCTTTCATCTCTTCCTGAATCCTAATCATCATTATAATTCTCAGACCAGCACGGGTGTGGTGGTCTTATTTTGATACCTAATTTTCAACCTGTATAAAATTTTCAATGTTCTTCAATTTAGCCTTGACTTTTTATTTGCAGGCT
>NZ_JAQCZB010000031.1:0-436 GCF_027682785.1 Coprococcus sp. AF51-11b1
GGTTGCGTATCAGAAGAAGCACATGGTATAATCTTCTTGCGTGTAGGTATATCATGGC
This sequence comes from Coprococcus sp. AF51-11b1, assembly GCF_027682785.1. Taxonomy (NCBI): domain Bacteria; kingdom Bacillati; phylum Bacillota; class Clostridia; order Lachnospirales; family Lachnospiraceae; genus Coprococcus; species Coprococcus sp. AF51-11b1. The sequence goes on from NZ_JAQCZB010000031.1 coordinate 59, forward strand.
TTCGGTCTGATAGAACCTTTGGCGGTTTCTTTGGAAGCCGCCTTTTTAATTTGCCGCAGTTCTTGTTACGGCTTTTACATTTCCTCTATCCCTCAAATCACGACCTTCATTCGCTTCCATAAACATTTCCAGAATATCGGTTTTAATCAGGACTTTGCGACCAACCTTTAATACTGGAAGTTTCTTCCATTCTACAAGCTGTCTTAAGGTATTTCTGCCGATTCCCGTATAGTCAGCAGCTTCTTCGATGGATAATGCAATTTTTCTTTGCGTCATATAATCACCTCCTTATAAATTGCATTATGCAATTCTTGTGATGTAAGTATATCCTTTTCATATCTTTTTGTCAAGCGTTACGAAATATCAAAAACAAACTTT
>NZ_JAQCZB010000031.1:446-2557 GCF_027682785.1 Coprococcus sp. AF51-11b1
ATATCTTTTTGTCAAGCGTTACGAAATATTAAAAACAAACTTTGTATTGCATATTGCAATTTTGGAAAAACAATGCTATAATTCATACATACCGAAAAAGGAGGCAGTCAGCATGAAAGATAAAGAATTACGCAAGCTGATAGGCAGCAGAATAAAACAGCGCCGTCTGGAATTGAATCTGACACAGCCTTATGTCGCAGAAAAGATGGGTGTTACTGCTTCTACAATCCTGCGTTATGAGAATGGTTCGATTGACAATACGAAAAAAATGGTGCTGGAAGGTCTTTCGGAAGCACTCCATGTATCTGTGGAATGGCTCAAAGGGGAAACAGATGAATATGAAACCGACATTACGGATAAGAGAGAGTTACAGATTCGTGATGCGATGGGAGATATTCTGGAACAGTTACCGCTTGCCCTTACCAAAGAAGAAGATGCTTTTTCAAAAGATTTATTACTGCTGATGTTAAAACAATATGGTCTGTTTTTGGATTCCTTCCAGTTCGCCTGCAAAAACTTCAAGGGAAATGCAGGTCAGACGGATATTGCCAAAACAATAGGGTTTGAATCGAATGAGGAATATAATGAGATTATGTTCTTAAGGGAAATCACTCCTACCATCAATGCTCTTAATGAGATGGCGGACGTTGTAAGGCTCTATTCCAAGAAACCAAAAACAGCAGAACAAAGGCTTGCAAATCTTTTATCAGAAGTCTTATACGAAGATTCCGAATCGGTATAGTAAGACAACCGGAGTTATGATATACTTACACGCACGAAGCATTTCATCAGTTCCGATTGTCTAATATCGAAAGGAGATATACGATTATGGCAAAAGGATCTGTAAGAAAAAAAGGAAAGAAATGGTACTACCGCTTCTATGTAGAGGACGCAAGCGGCAATCTTGTTCAGAAAGAATGCGTTGGAACAGAAAGCAAAAGTGAAACTGAAAAGCTGCTCCGTCAGGCAATGGATGATTATGAGAAAAAGAAATTTGTTGCCAAAGCGGAAAATCTCACAGTCGGACAACTTCTGGATGTGTGGGCAGAGGAGGAATTAAAAACAGGTACGCTCAGCAATGGTACTGTGGAGAATTACCTCGGAACAATCCGAAATATCAAGAAACACCCATTGGCAGAACGGAAATTAAAAAATGTAACCTCTGAGCATTTGCAATCCTTCTTTGATTTGCTTTCCTTTGGGGGAGTTCATCCCGATGGAAAAGAGAAAAAGGGTTACAGCAAAGATTACATCCATTCTTTTTCCGCAGTCATGCAGCAGTCCTTCCGCTTTGCAGTATTTCCAAAACAGTATATTACGTTCAATCCCATGCAGTATATTAAACTGCGGTATCAGACGGACGAAGTTGATTTGTTTTCGGATGAGGACATGGACGGAAATATCCAACCAATTTCACGAGAAGATTATGAAAGACTGCTTACGTATCTTCAAAAAAAGAACCCAGCCGCAATACTTCCAATCCAGATAGCCTATTATGCCGGGCTTCGTATTGGAGAAGCCTGTGGTTTGGCATGGCAGGACGTAAATCTGGAAGAACAATGCCTTACCATAAGACGCAGCATCCGATATGATGGCTCAAAACGCAAATATATCATCGGACCAACCAAGCGGAAAAAAGTGAGGATTGTTGATTTTGGAGATACGCTGGTAGAGATTTTCCGTAATGCCCGGAAAGAGCAGTTAAAAAATCGAATGCAGTATGGAGAACTTTATCACACGAACTACTACAAAGAGGTCAAAGAGAAAAACAGAGTGTACTACGAGTATTATTGCTTAGACAGAACAGAGGAAGTCCCGGCAGATTATAAAGAAATTTCTTTCGTCTGCTTAAGACCTGATGGCTGTCTGGAACTTCCGACTACTTTGGGAACGGTATGCAGAAAGGTAGCAAAAACATTAGAGGGATTTGAAGGCTTTCATTTCCACCAGTTACGTCACACCTATACAAGCAACCTTTTAGCAAATGGAGCTGCCCCAAAAGATGTGCAGGAATTGTTGGGACACTCAGATGTCAGTACCACAATGAACGTCTATGCTCACTCCACAAGAGATGCGAAACGAAAATCGGTTCGGCTTCTTGATAAAGTGGT
>NZ_JAQCZB010000032.1:0-1641 GCF_027682785.1 Coprococcus sp. AF51-11b1
TAGTAAGCAAGCTCTTTTTCCGTCGCTGTTGGGTACAGCTTAAAGAATGTTTCCAGAAATGCGGTAGCGTCGTTTACAGTATCAGCGTCTACACTTGCGTCTGCTTCTGGTGTCTTAGGCTCATAGTCTGATTTTTCGATTGCTGGTGCAAGGGTAGGGTTCTGAACGATTACCATATCCCCGTCAGCGTCTATATGGACTTTTACGGTATAGGTTGCTTTCACATTGCTTGTCTTTTCTCCCTCTTTTATCTGCTGATCTACTTCGTAGGTAGCAGAAAAAGTGTCCGTTCCCGATTGTTCGATACTCCATACAATCACATCTGTAACTGTGGAGCTGGTCGGTATATCCGTTCTGATTGTATCAACATTCAAGTCCTGCAATTCCTTTGTCAGATAACCGTTTATTGCCTGCATCCTTGATTCAATCGCTTCTTTGCTGTTATTCCATGTGTAATAGGACTTCGCAAAATTCTTCACGAAATTTTCTATCCCGTTGGTGTCCTGCAAGCGAAGTTCAATGATTTCTTTTTCGTGGGTGGTGTGCTGGTCGATAGCCGTAAAATTCTTATACACTCCAAAGCTCACGCTTGCGATAAGCACCACCCACAACGCAATCACGGTTTTCTTATGTGTGCCTACCTTAACAGTACGCACCTTTTTTTCTTTTGGTTCTTTGATAGTTTCTGTTTGTTTCTTATTCTTCTTAAACATATTTTCAAGTCCTTTCTATTGTTTTACTCGTCCTGCACCGATTAAGTGCTGTTGCCAGTAACTACTACTTAGGTCTGCATATCCTATCGGGTCGCCTGCATGATACATCTGTGTCGGCGAAACAAGAATACCGACGTGTGTTACATAACTTCCAGCGTTATAAGTGGAATGGAAAAATACCAAGTCCCCAGCCTTTGCCTGCGAGAGTGGCAGATGTTGGGTAGCGTCATACTGTGCTTGTGCTGTTCTCGGTAAGGAGATACCAGCTTTTCCATAGCACCATTGCACAAGTCCGCTACAATCAAAGGAAGTGTTCGGGTTACTGCCACCATACACATACTTCCAGCCTTGATATTTCAACGCTTCATTCATTACCTTTTGTGCCAGTTCTCCCGATACCTGCGGTATAGCTAAATACTTATTGACTAATTCCACATAGAACATATTTCCATAGCCATACCGCCAGCCCCCGTTTTTCGCAACGGCTATCGGGTTGGTGTAGGTTACTTTCTTTCCACCCGATTTTTCACGGGCGAAGCTCTCTGCAAGGTTAAAAGTGTATTTCTTTCCTTTTCCTGCCACATATCCCACATAGCCACCGCCATAGTTATAGGACTGTATCGCTACACTCAAGTCGTCGATACCTTGATTTTGGCAGGAAGAAAGCAGGGACGCAAAATATTTACACCCCTGCTTGATTGAACTTTCCGTATCTAAAGAGTTGGGCGGTAAACCAAGACTTTCCGAACTCTGCATAACATCTTCTGCCGTACCGCCACTTTCTACTTGAATGATAGCCAACAGCACATTGACATACTCAGAAATACCGTTTTCTCTGGCGTATTTTTCTACCATAGGCTGATGTTTCAAGACTTCTGCGGATAAGTTCATACCCGTAATGCCAGAAGAAAAATTGCTGTTCTCGTCG
>NZ_JAQCZB010000032.1:1651-2375 GCF_027682785.1 Coprococcus sp. AF51-11b1
TTCATACCCGTAATGCCAGAAGAAAAATTGCTGTTCTCGTCGTCGCTGTCCGCACTAATCAACACACCAAAGAAAAGCACCAGAGAAAAGAGGATAGGAAACAGACTGCCAATGATAGCGATATGTTTCAGTTTCATTTTTTCTTCTGTCCTTTCTTCGTTACAAGGTTACGGGTTTTCTCTATGGTCTGCTGGTTCTTCTGGACGCTCTGGGTCTGCTGAACCTTTATCCTGCGGTCTTTGGTGTCATTCTGGCGTGTTTCCTGCGATACCACTTTTTCTACATTCTGCCTATGTACTGTCTGTGTAGGCTGGGGTGCTTTCTTATCAGAAGCACCAGAAGATAACGGACGCTCTTTGATAACATTTGTCTTGACTGGCTCACTTGCTTTCGGAGTTGGAGCTGTGGCTGGGCGTTTGACTTCCTGCATTTTTTCAACACTCGGCTTTGGAATGGTTGAAGCTGTGACTGGTCGCTCATGGGGACGGGTAGCTCCCGTTGTCGCTGATCCGTCAGCCTTTCGCTGTACCTGCCTTGCTTCTTGTGCCTTTTGAAGCTCCATACGTTTGTCAGCGATATTTTTCTTACGCTGTTCCTGCTTTTCCAAGCGTCCCGTCTGTCTGGACTGCTGTTCCTGCACCATGCCACGCTTGAAGTCGGACACGCTGGACTTTGCCTTTTCCTTTGCGGAATACACCGCATAAGCGGTCTGTGTCGGCATATC
>NZ_JAQCZB010000033.1:0-2330 GCF_027682785.1 Coprococcus sp. AF51-11b1
GTTTGAACACCTTTGAACACTTTATGATGAAATACCAAGATTCTGAAAAGCAAGCCTGTCATTCTTCCTCTTATTGACATTCCGCAAGTAATGCAATGTTGTAGCTGTCTCACTATGCCCCATTAAATAACTAAGGGTTGTAAGATTATTTCCGTCAAAAGCTGTTGAAGCATTGTAAAAGCGGATTTTATGACTGGAATGATAAGGAACACCGGCTTCTTTGCAATATTTCTTCAAACGGCGATTAAAGCTGTCTGTTGTCATAATCTCGCCGTTGGGTTCAAAGACATATATTCCATTTGGATTTAATTCCTTTGCTTTGTGAAGAATTTTAAGTGCTTCGTCTGTAAGGAACTGTTTACGGAATCCATGAGAAGTATTTCCTTTCATTTGATTTACTACTTTTACTTTTCGGCTTGAGAATGTTAAATCATCATTCAATGTACGTTCACAGGTCGCCTGTCTGTGAAGATATACAAGCCTGTTATTGTAGTCAATATCTTCCCAACGGATAGCTTTTGTTTCTCCAACACGGATAAACAGATAGAAAGATAACTGTATTGCAAGAGAATATGGCTCTATGATACACCGAAGATAATTTAATAACTTATGCGTATCATCACGGGAAAATACATTGTCACTTTGTACTTCTACTGGCTTATAGGTAAACTGTTTGAAATTCACATCAGAGACAGGATTATGTGATATAATTTCTTCTTCGATCGCATAACTCATTATTCCATTCAAAACAGAACGGGCATTACTGACTCGCTTGTGCGTGAACTGTCGGTCTTTTGTAGCTTCTCTGAAAAAGCGGATAAGCGTGATTGGTTTGATTTCGCCTATCTTCATTTTAACAAGTTCTGTATCTTTGAAAAATCTATTCCATTCAGATACATATTCTTGAATTGTCTTTGCTTTTACGGAAGTATAGTCTCTTTTATACAAAAGCCATTCAGCATATAATTCTTCCAGTGTGACATTCTGACGGTTTTCAGCTTTCTGCTTTTCGATATAAAATCTGATGATTTCTTTTTCAAGGTTCTCTTTACTCTTCCTCTTAACAGGACGGCGTTTGTTAGGTTTGGTTTCATCGGGTAAATAAGTACGCCAGCTTTTTTCTGATTCCGAGTAATAAATTTCATATTTGTGATTCTTCAAGATTTTTTTATTTGCCATAATTTTAAAATCTTTGAAGACTTCATCTGTGGTCATGTTAGCACAGGTGGCTAACGTATTCAATAATGTTATATCTGAAAACGTAACGGGATTATCCATAAGATTCCCCCTTTACGCAAGGATTTTCTTTTTTAATTTTGATGTAGATAACACTGCTGTCCTTTAAGCATGAACCAGTAGATAAGAAAGCGTTGGTATCGTAAATTTGCCTTGTGTATTCTTTCTGAAAGACGATATTTTCTTTTTGTAAGTCATGTAAAATGTCTTCGGTCAGCATGACTTTTGTTTCGTGTGGAACTTTCAGATTTTGAGATTTAAAAAAGGCTTTTTTCTTATGTTCTTTCAAATCAAGGTCTTTTCCAAAATACTTGCTAAGATAACGACCTCTGTTTTCTTTGCTGTCTACATCAATGCGATTGATTTTAATAAATCCATGTGACCATAAATTCTGTAATTTTTCTTTTGCTATATACGGAAAATCAAAGAAAATAACATGATAATGGATTGCTCCACGCTTCTGTTTCTCCCACGTTGCAAGGTATTTTAATAACTGGGTTTTGGTATGGTACAAATAATAATTTAATCGCTGGATAAAATACTTAAATTCTCGGTTAGTTATCAGGATTTCCTGAATGTTTTCTTTAAATGTCAGCGTTACAAATTTTGTTTTGTTATCAAAGTTGCAGTCAACAATACGGGCAATATCCCAACGAGCCTGTTCGTAATGCTTCTGCTTGCGTTTTAAACTGTCATATTGCTTATGAGCTGACATTTCATCAAATTTTTTTCGGTTACTTATGTCTGTTAAATCTGCCTTTTCTTTCGAGTGAATAAAAATAGGGTTTTCGTAAATATATACTTCTTTTGTAGTAGGAGTTTCAATGATTTTCGTATTGTATGCAAAACACTCTTTTGTTTTGCTCACGAATCTCACCTCATATCCCAATTTTTGTAATGAATGTTCCGATTGTTTTCGGAAGATGTTGTTTTATATATCAAGTATAGAGGTCAGCCAGTTCAGCACCTATGACGTTGTCCGGCACTGACTGGCTGACATAGTAGGGAAATTATTTCATTTCCACTTTTCTGATATTGGAAGCTTCTGCTTTGACAGAAAGACGTCCATTATAGAGACTAGCCCAAGTATGTAA
>NZ_JAQCZB010000034.1:0-1756 GCF_027682785.1 Coprococcus sp. AF51-11b1
AAAATGATATGCTCCCCATATGGTAGACAATGGAAATATCCAAAAATCTATCATATGAGGAGCATATTTTTATGTCTAGGAAACAGTATAGTAAGGAGTTGAAACTTGAGCTCGTAAAAAAACACCTTGAGGATGGAATCTCTTATTGGAAATTAGGTAAAGAGTATGGAATTGAGGCTAGTATTATCCGCAGGTGGGGTCATAAATACGAAACATTTGGAGAAGACGGTCTAGAAAAGCAAAATGCTGATTTATGTAATTACTCTGCAGAATTTAAGAAGAAGATTGTTCTTGAATATCTTGGAGGCAATATAACGAGTCAGGATTTAGCTGCAAAATACAAAATTCATGCACCAAGTACTGTTCGTACATGGATTAAGCAGTATAATAACCATGAAGATTTAACAAATTCCAGAAAAGAAGGTGTATATCTCATGGCTAAAAACGGTGCTAGAAAAAATACAACCCTTGAAGAAAGAATAAACATTGTCGAAGAATGCATAAACACGGGATGTAATTATGCTTCTACAGCAAATAAATATGGTTGCTCCTACGGACAAGTTTATGCATGGGTTAGAAAATATAAAGATAAAGGAATCGAAGGATTATATGATCGACGAGGTAAGAACAAAGCGATTTCTCAATTATCAGATATTGAAAAGTTGAAAGCTGAAAACCGACTACTAAAAGCTCAAACACAGCAGCAACAAATGGAGATTGATTTCTTAAAAAAACTCGACGAAATAGAGAGGAGGTGAACCTGACCAAGACACGCAATACAACAAAATACCTTGCAATCAAAGAATTATCTGATGAAAATAAGACATACTCAATATCGGCGTTATGCGAGTTTGCTGGAATAGCTAGATCAGCCTATTATAAATGGCTAGATCATGTAAATAGTGATAATGATAATCTTAATGAACGCATAGCCGATACCATTACAAAGATTCATGATGAACATCCAGATATGGGTTATAGACGTATAAGGGATACTCTAGCACATGATTATAAAATAGCTGTTAATGACAAACGTGTTTTAAGGATTTGCCGCAAAAAGAAAATCCAGTCATATATAAAGCATCGGTATAATTGTTGTACTAAACCTGCATCTGATCCAGCTTATGTTGCCGAAAATATCCTTAATAGAGAATTTAAATCGGACATGATAAATCAGAAATGGGTAACAGATGTATCAGAATTCAAATATGGTGTTGGAGAAGACGATAAAAAAGGTAAACTATATTTAAGCGTAATACTTGATTTATGCGATAGGAGACCTGTCGCTTTTGTATATAGCACCAGAAATGATAACCCTCTTGTTTTTGATACATTTGACAAAGCTGTGGCAGCGAATCCAGGAGCTACACCACTATTTCATAGTGATCGAGGCTATCAGTATACTTCGAAAGCATTTAGGCGGCGAATTTTAGCTGCTGGAATGACACAAAGTATGTCTCGCGTGGCAAGATGTATCGATAATGGTCCTATGGAAGGATTCTGGGGACTAATGAAGCAAGAAATGTATTATGGCAAAAAGTATAAAACAAAAGAAGAATTAATGCTTGCCATAGAGAAATACATAGATTATTACACAAACAAAAGAGTTCAACGAAATCTTGGGGTGCTTACACCACTGGAATTCCATGAACAAAAACTAGAAAACGTTGCATAAACAACCCGGTACATAAACTGTACCGGGGAAGAAAAAATTTTCGTTATTTAATTTGTCTACTTGACGGGTAGCACACCAAAA
>NZ_JAQCZB010000035.1:0-1666 GCF_027682785.1 Coprococcus sp. AF51-11b1
CTAATTTATCTTAAAACTATATAATCTCATCTTTCTGCTTTGGCAGCTCTATAACAAATCTGCATCCACCATATTCACGGTTTTCTGCTTTGATTGTTCCTCCGGCACTATCTACAATCCGTTTTACAAGTGCAAGACCTAGGCCATTTCCTTCTGCTTTATGAGATCCATCTACCTGATAGAACTTGTCAAATATTCTGGATTTTACATCATCCTCTATTCCTGGTCCTTCATCTTCCAGAATGAACTTAACAGAATCCTGTTCTTGTTTCAGAAACATCATAATTGTCCCCTTTGAAGGGCTGAACTTAATCGCATTATCCAAAAGATTTATCCAGATATGCATAAAAAGTCCTTCATTCCCAGTATATTTAACTTCCTCCAATTCTACCTGAAAACCAATTTCTTTTTCTGTCCATTTTGTTTCCAATGAAAGAAATGCCTGGCGGATCTGTTCATCCAGACGATATTCTGTTTTTTTCATTGGTATATTCTGATTCTCTAACTTGGATAACAGTAAAATATTACCAACCAATCCGGAAAGTCTTTGGGTGTTAAATAAGATTTTTTCTACATATTCCTCTTGATCCGGAGACAGTTCTTCTCCCTGAAGCAGCATTGTATATCCTTCAATGGCATTAATCGGGGTCTTAAACTCATGAGAAACATTAGATACAAAATCCATCTGCAGCACCTCTGTTGCACGAAGTTCTTTTGTCATAACGTTAAAACTTTGATAAGATTCTCCAACTTCTGCTATACGGCTGTTCGTTTCCAAATGCTGTTCAAAATCTCCCTGAGAAACTTCCTTCATTGCTTTACTAAGTCTGGTAATTGGTTCCAGTAACTTTGCATTGATAAAGGAAGTGATCAGCCCTGCAATCAATGTATTGAAAATCAAAAGCCAGCCAAGCACAGATATGCTGCCCGGCAGATTAAAAAAATGATTCAAAAAAGCAAATAATAAAGCAGATATGACTGTTGAAAATACAAGTGCCAGCCAGATTGCACCAGTCAGACAGGATCGGATCCGCAATCCTTTTTTTTTCTTTTGTTCCATTATTTTTTCACCACCTTGTATCCAATTCCACGCATTGTTACGATTTCAAAATCCGGGTTATCTTTAAAACGCTCTCTGAGTCTTCCTATATGTACCTCTATTGTATGTGGATCTGCCTCCGTCTCGTATCCCCATACTTCATCCATCAACTGTTGTTTTGTAAATGTTCTGCCTGGCGAAGCTGCAAGCTTATATAAAAGCAGGAATTCTTTTTTAGGCAAAACAAGACTTTCCTTATCAGTTGTAACCGTCATTGCATCATAATCAAACTCTGTTGAACCGATCACAATTTTGTGTTCATTCAGTATCTGTGCACGGCGAAGCAGTGCTCCGACTCTTAAAACCATTTCATTCACATTTACCGGTTTTACCATATAATCGTCACTTCCCGAAAGAAATCCCTGGCGCATATCATCAAAGGAACCTTTCGCAGTGATCATAAGCACTGGTATCTGATATCCTGCTGAACGAAGTTCTGACACCAGTTCATAGCCATCCATAACCGGCATCATAATATCAGAAATGATCAGATCAATATATTCCTTACCCAATACTTCTAATGCCTGTGCTCCATCCGATGCACTTTTGACTTGATATCCATTCTTC
>NZ_JAQCZB010000036.1:0-1638 GCF_027682785.1 Coprococcus sp. AF51-11b1
TAGTAAGCAAGCTCTTTTTCCGTCGCTGTTGGGTACAGCTTAAAGAATGTTTCCAGAAAAGCGGTAGCGTCATTTACCGTATCAGCGTCCACGCTTGCGTCTGCTTCTGGTGTCTTAGGCTCATAGTCTGATTTTTCAACTGCTGGTGCAAGGGTAGGGTTTTGAACGATTACCATATCCCCGTCTGCGTCCACATAGACTTTTACAGTATAGGTTGCTTTCACATTGCTTGTCTGTTCTCCCTCTTTTATCTGCTGATCTACTTCGTAGGTAGCAGAAAAAGTGTCCGCTCCCGATTGCTCGATATGCCATACAATCACATCTGTAACCGTGGAGCTGGTCGGTATATCGGTTCTAATGGTGTCTACATTTAAGTCCTGCAATTCCTTTGTCAGATAACCGCTGATTGCCTGCGTCCTTGCTTCGATAGCTTCTTTGCTGTTATCCCATGTGTAATAGGACTTCGCAAAGTTTTTCACGAAATTTTCTATCCCGTTGGTGTCCTGCAAGCAAAGTTCAATGATTTCTTTTTCATGGGTGGTGTGCTGGTCGATAGCCGTAAAATTCTTATACACCCCAAAGCTCACGCTTGCGACAAGCACCACCCACAACGCAATCACGGTTTTCTTATGTGTGCCTACCTTGACAGTACGCACCTTTTTTTCTTTTGGTTCTTTGATAGTTTCTGTCTGTTTCTTATTCTTCTTAAACATATTTTTCAAGTCCTTTCTATTGTTTTACTCGTCCTGCACCGATTAAGTGCTGTTGCCAGTAACTACTACTTAGGTCTGCATATCCTATCGGGTCGCCTGCGTGGTACATCTGTGTCGGCGAAACAAGAATACCGACGTGTGTTACATACGAACCAGCGTTATAGGTGGAATGGAAAAACACCAAATCGCCTGCTTTTGCCTGCGAGAGTGGCAGATGTTGGGTTGCGTCATACTGTGCTTGTGCTGTTCTCGGTAAGGAGATACCAGCTTTTCCATAGCACCATTGCGTCAATCCCGAACAATCAAAGGAAGTATTCGGGTTACTGCCACCATACACATACTTCCAGCCTTGATATTTCAACGCTTCATTCATTACCTTTTGTGCCAGTTCTCCCGATACCTGCGGAACTGCTAAATACTGATTGACTACTTCCACATAGAACATATTTCCATAGCCATACCGCCAGCCCCCATTCTTAGCAACGGCTATCGGGTTGGTGTAGGTTACTTTCTTTCCACCCGATTTCTCACGGGCGAAGCTCTCTGCAAGATTAAAAGTGTGTTTTTTTCCTTTTCCTGCCACATATCCCACATAGCCACCGCCATAGTTATAAGACTGTATCGCTACATTCAAGTCGTCGATACCTTGATTTTTGCAGGAAGAAAGCAGGGACGCAAAATACTTACACCCCTGCTTGATTGAGCTTTCCGTATCTAAGGAATTAGGCGGTAAACCAAGACTTTCCGAACTCTGCATAACATCTTCTGCCGTACCGCCACTTTCTACTTGAATGATAGCAAGTAACACATTGACATACTCGGAGATACCGTTTTCTCTGGCGTATTTTTCTACCATAGGCTGATGTTTCAAGACTTCTGCGGATAGGTTCATACCCGTAATGCCAGAAGAAAAATTGCTGTTCTC
>NZ_JAQCZB010000037.1:0-1613 GCF_027682785.1 Coprococcus sp. AF51-11b1
TATAATGGACCCTATAGTGTGGACATGAAACTTAGATAATTAGGTCAATTCCTTAGAGTATTTTCCAAGTTGTAGACATGAAATTGGTAAACAATTATTCCTTCATGGTCTTATTTCCAACTTGTAGACAAAGGTTTAACCACCATTGCTGTTGTGATATATTAATAAACAGAAAGGTGGACACACTATGAGCAAAAAAGTACCTTTTACAGAAGAACAATTACGTGTTTTGGAGTTGAATCCTTATACTTATTCCGTAAGTTCGAATCGCATTACGTTTACACTTGAATTCAAAAAATTCTTTGTTGATCAGATTCGAAATCACAGAAAAACAACCCCTGAAGTCCTTAAAGCAGCTGGTTATGATCCGTCTTGGTTTGCACAAGGATGCAAAAGCAGTCTGCGCAGACGTATTCTTGAAGAAGCAGATTCTGAGCAAGGACTTCGTCCTCCACGAGGCCTTTCTACAGAACAACAGCTTGCTGCATTCGAGGCAAAAGATCTTTCTACCCAAAAAACAGATGCCAGTATCAAAGAATTACAGGAACGGATTGTTCATTTAGAAAAACAGGTTGAGTTTTTAAAAAAAATTTCAAATATCGTAACAAATCCGAAACTGCAGTAGCCAAAACGCGTGAGCAGACAAGCGCTATCTTTGAATTAATCTTTAAAGAAACTCAAAACAAGTCTGCTTTAAATGTTTTGGAATTATGTAAGCTGGCAGGCGTTTCCAGATCCGGTTATTATCGCTGGATCGCAGCCTCAAATCAAAGAGCTATCCGTGAAGCATCTGATTATCAGGATTTTCTGCTAATCAAGGAAGCATATGATTACCGAGGTTATGCAAAAGGATCCAGGGGCATTTGCATGCGTTTAAAGCGTATGGGCATTACTATGAACAGAAAAAAAGTGCAAAGATTAATGCGAAAATACAACTTGTGCTGCCCTATACGCAAAGCCAATCCATATCGAAGAATGGCAAAGGCATTACGTACAAGTACAATTGCCCCGAATTACGTTAAGAGACAATTCCGTTCCTATGGCCCGCGAAAAGTATTACTAACAGATATCACCTATCTGCGGCTCAAGCAGAAGCATGTATATTTATCCGTTATAAAAGATGCATATACAATGCAGATCCTAGCTTATCAATTAAGCGAATCTCTGGAGATTGATTTTGTCCTTGAAACAATAAAGTCTCTCATGAGAAATCATTTATACGAGATGAATGCAGAAGTTTGGATTCATTCGGATCAAGGATGCCATTATACAAGTGTTGCATTTCGGCGGCTTTTGAATGACTTTAGGCTACGCCAGTCTATGTCCAGGCGAGGAAACTGTTGGGATAACGCACCACAGGAAAGTTTCTTTGGTCATATGAAAGATGAACTTCAGCCATATGTGAATACCTGGGATTGCTTTCAGGATGTAAAGGAACGAATTGATGATTACATAACTTACTACAATAATGATCGTTATCAAACCACCCTTGGAGGAATGTCTCCAAATGAGTATTATCATTATGTGGTTACAGGAGAGAAACCATCAGCATTGGTTGTTTAACCAATTGACCTAAAAAATTTACTGTGTCCTTGACATGGGGTCCAGTTTAC
>NZ_JAQCZB010000038.1:0-1486 GCF_027682785.1 Coprococcus sp. AF51-11b1
TATAAATATATTCTTCTGGTGTAGGGCGTTTATTCCCAAAATACTTTTTGAAATTTGCCTGCACCTCTGGGTCGGTGCTATTCATAGCTTCATCAATCGTAGCTTCAATATCCGCCCGAACATCAGCCAATGATACACCGCCAGCTTTTGCACCAGCTTTCAATGCCTTTTTTATATCTCTTTTGTTCAGTCCTATCATATTCATACCTCAATTCTACTTTTTAAAGCTAATAAGTTTTCCGTTGTATTTTACAATGATGAATATGATATAAAACACTCCTACAACAATCAAAATAAGACCTATGTAATAGCCTAATTCAGAATGAGAGATTAAATTGATAATCGGCATAACAAGAATACCAATACTAACCAGTAAAGTGCCTATTCCTATTTTTTTTGTAAACACCTTTTTATCTTTAGGGTCAAGTTGTGTATAATGATAACCATGTAATAAAGTAATATTCTCTTTTATACCTATTTGATAAGATGTAAAAAGTAAAAACAATCCTATAACTATTTCAACAATCAATTCCTCTAATTCCATAATCGTTCTCTCCTTTAATCAAAATAAAATAATTCTTCAAATTTTTTATCTAAAGCTATACAAAGCACTAATGCCAATTTTGCTGTTGGATTAAATTGTCCAGTTTCAATAGAACTAACTGTATTCCGAGAAACCCCGACTAGTTCAGCTAATTCTGTTTGTGATAATTTTTTTTCTTTTCGTACAGTTTTTAATCTGTTTCGCAAAATTAAATGTTCGTCCATTCTATAAACCTATCATTAAAAATTTATAAAAGTAATACCCCATAAATAGAAGAAAGAATAAAGCAATAACAAATTTGGATTTATTTTTTGAAATATGTGCTTCATAACCCATAGAGCCAAATGCCACAGACCCAATAATTGTCATTATATCATAGTAAGGTTCTTTACAAACTGCTTTAATGAAAAGAATTAAAATGCAGATAAATAAAACAAACATTAAGCCAAAAGATTTCCCTTGAAGTTTAATATGTTTTTCGTATTCATCAAGATATAGATTCTCTTTTTTGTTTTGTGATAGTATTTTTTCTTTATCCATTATATAACGCTCCCTTCAAATAATACCAAGTACACTTGTCATTTATATTATAGCATTCGGTCATTACAAGTCAATATTTTTGCACAGTTTTCTTGTCGTTTTGTAAAAGCGTGCAAATCTGATAGGAAATGCACGCTATATCATTTATCCTACAATCTTCCAGTTACTATCCTTATGTAGCACAAGCTCATACTGCGATACCTGCGTCGCTTTTGTCTGATTATCAATGAATTTTACCGCAACCTTGACTTTCACATTGTCGCCGTCCTTTATAAAGATAGGGTTTACCAGTTCAGAATAAATGTAGTCCCTGCCGATAGGTTCAATCACATTTCCCAATACATAGTAAGCAAGCTCTTTTTCCGTCGCTGTTGGGTACAGCTTAAAGAATGTTTCCAGAAA
>NZ_JAQCZB010000039.1:0-1285 GCF_027682785.1 Coprococcus sp. AF51-11b1
AAGGGGCTGTGAAAAAAGAATAGTCCCGAAAAAAAAGAAAGACCAAGAGTTTATATTGAACTCAAGGTCTTTCTTTCTGTTATAATTAATTTGTGACAAAAAATAATAACATAATCTATTCTAACCCAAAACAGGCAATTTTGCCAATGCTAATTCAAGATTATCTGGACATCTGTGATCCAGTGCTGACTTTTGACAGATTTATGGGAGGAATCGAACTGGAGAAATATCTGAAAAATATTCCGCAACATTATACAGGAAGACTCAGATATGACCCGGTCAGCATGCTGAAGACAGTTTTGTTTGGATTTATGGAGAATGGCTATATATCATTACGTGAACTGGAGGATCAGTGTAAAGTCAATCTCCGCTTCATGTATCTCATGGATCATCAAACACCTTCTTATCGTACCTTCGGTTACTTCATTAACGAGGTACTTGCTGATTCCATTGAAGAGATATTTCAAGACATAAACAAAAAAATTTTCGAGACAGAACATGTGGATCTCCAACACCTATACATCGATGGATCCAAGTTTGAAGCAAATGCGAATAAATATTCCTGGGTATGGAAAAAATCAACCGAAAAATCCAGATACCGTGTCTTCGATAAAATTACTACACTTTTTGCGGAAATCAATGAAGAACTGACATGTACAGGGATAAAGCTTTGTATCAATAGTGAGTATGCGCCAGAGTATCTGAAAGAAGCTGCCGAACAGTATGCAGAAGCCTGGCAGATTGATGAAACTGCGTTTGTTCATGGCAGGGGACATCGCAAAACTACACAGCAACGGCATTATGAGAAACTCAGGGAGTATGCTGCTAAGTTAGAAGAATACGTGGAAAAAATCAAAATCTGTGGGGAGGATCGCAACAGCTACTCGAAAACAGATCATTCGGCTACTTTTATGCGAATCAAGACAGATTACATGGGAAATGACCAGCTGCTTCCGGCTTATAATGTACAGGTTGGTGTTGCAGATGAATACATTGCTGTTGTTGATGTAAATCAGTATCGCTCAGATATGGATTGTTTTGTTCCGTTGATGAACAAGTTTTATACTACATATGGCTTTTATCCGAAGTATCCAGTGGCAGATGCCGGATATGGTTCTTACAACAATTATATTTTTTGTGAGCAGCATGGAATAGAAAAGTATATGAAATTCACCATGTTCAAGAAAGAGACTACTGACATGAAGTATCATAAAGATCCATTCCGAGCAGTAAATTTTCCAATCGGGGAAGACGGAATCATGCGTTGCCCAAACGGGAAAAACTT
>NZ_JAQCZB010000004.1:0-184040 GCF_027682785.1 Coprococcus sp. AF51-11b1
AGCTTTTATATTATATCAAAGCGTTTCATGTTTGTCAACAACTTTTTTATTTCTTTTTTCGCTGTTGTGAAGCAATTCCTCACGCGACAACTTATTTAGAATAGCATATTCATCAAGGCTTGTCAACAGCTTTTTGATTTCTTTTTGCAATTTACTTTTTTCAAAGTTTTCGTCTGAATATTCCCATACTCATGCTCGAATTTTTATGCAAAACTTTTTTATTTTTCATCCGCTCTGCCTCTGCATGCCACTCCTTAGTCTCTGTCTCGGCCAGCGAACATATGGTATCTTACCACGCCTTTCCGGAATTGTCAATGTTGTTTTTGCATTTTGTACAATTCAGAATATTCTGACATTTTTGTGCTTCAGTTCAGTCTTCCGTTTAAGTAAGCTATTTCCTTACTCGCCAGAATCGAAATCTTTAAAGACCTTTAACTTTTATAATTTCGTAATTACTATGATACCAGGGTCAAAAGGTCAGAAAGCCGATGCAAGCTTGCTTGCAAGAGGATTTTTGACCTCTTGACCCGCCAAAAACATGAGTAAGTAGCCATTTTTCAAAGAAAAATGAGCGGATTACGAATGTTTTTGAGGATTGCGAGAGTGCAAAGCACGTAGCAATCTGGTATCAAAGGGGTCAAAATACCTTTTGACTCCAACATCATTGCTATGTAAAAGAGGGAACAGAAATTATCACATCTATCCTGTTTCCTCTTTACATGTTCTCCTACTCAATCAGTCCGATTGCCTCGTTAATGCTTTTCACTCCAATGATTTTGATCCCACCAATACTCTTCACGCTATCCAGAGATACTTCCGGCACAATACACGTCTCAAATCCAAGCTTCTTCGCCTCTGCCACCCGCTGTTCCGGCATATTTACCGCCCGGACTTCTCCACTTAATCCAACTTCTCCAAACACAATCGTCCGTTCATCAAATGGTCTGTTCTTATAGCTTGATACGATCGCCATCACGATTCCAAGGTCTATCGCGGGTTCATTGATCTTGATACCTCCAGCAATATTCACATAGGCATCATAATTTCCAAGATGATATCCAATCCTTTTTTCCAAAACCGCCATCAGAAGGTTCACCCTGTTGTAATCTGTTCCTGCTGCTGTTCTTCTTGGCATTCCAAAATTGCTTTCGCATACCAGTGCCTGGATTTCCAGCAAGATCGGACGTGTTCCTTCCATAGAACATGCCACAACAGATCCAGATGCATTTTCCGGGCGCCCATTCAGCATAAATTCTGACGGATTTTCCACCTCCCGAAGACCATCTCTTCGCATTTCAAATACACCAATCTCATTCGTCGAACCAAAACGATTTTTCACTCCGCGAAGAATCCGGTAAGATGCATGCCTGTCTCCTTCAAAATACAGAACCGTATCTACCATATGTTCCAATACTCTTGGACCGGCGACAGTTCCTTCTTTTGTAACATGTCCGACAATAAAAATCGAAATCCCAAGCCCTTTTGCAAGCTGCATCAGCGTATTTGTTGCCTCTCTGACCTGCGACACACTTCCAGGTGCGGAACCGACTTCTTCACTGTACATTGTCTGAATAGAATCAATGATCACGGTATCTGGTTTTTCCTTTTCAATCACATTGCGGATCAGTTCCAGATTAGTCTCACAAAGCAAAAGCAGATGATCATTAAATTCTCCCATCCTCTGTGCACGCAATTTAATCTGGCGAAGCGATTCTTCCCCTGATATGTACAAAACCTTTCGTTCTTTTTTTGCCAGTTTCTGACACACCTGCAGGAGCAGCGTTGACTTACCGATTCCCGGATCACCGCCTACCAGAATCAGGGAACCCGGTACGATTCCGCCTCCCAGTACACGATCCAGTTCTTTAATCTCGGTTGTCACCCGCTCTTCATTCTCTGTCTTTACTTCTGACAATGGTACAATACGAATCTCTTTTGCCGCTTTAACTGCTGCCGTATTCGACGTTGTCACACACTCTTCCACGAAAGAGTTCCATTCCTTGCACATTGGGCACTGCCCCAGCCATTTTGATTCTTCATGCCCACAATTCTGGCAGAAAAAAACCGACTTTTTTGCCTTCGCCATATTCCATCTCCTTATCTATCTTAAAAAATTACCAACTGCTTCTCTTGCCTGTTCCCAGTTTATACACTTTCGGTAAAGAAAGAGCCTGCCGAAGCAGACTCTTTTACTTTTCTTAAATACCTATGTACTTCAAACAACTCTTGCTGTAATCATTGTCCTACTTTCTTACAACCTTGATCTCAACGCTTTCTTTTCCAAGTTCCGCACTTACACTAAGCTTTGCGCTTAAGTTTGTCTTCATATCACCAACATTCATATCATTCATATATACGATATAATCTGTATCCGGTTCAAGTTCCAGTGTGATCTGTGCATCTCCTGTCCCTGATACCTTGAATGAGATCACATCTTCTGATACTTCAAAATGCTCTACTGCAGTTCCCGGAACAGATTCATATACGAACATTCCATTCTTTTCAAGCTTTGTAATCTCTTTGAATGTCTTTACTTTATATATATCTCCCTGAAATTCAAATCCATCCTTTTTTGTCTTTGTATCCAGAGTGTAATCACCGAAACTGAGTGTTCCGTCTAATTCACTTCTGATAAGCTCTTTGACTACTGTCATTGTTCAAATCCTCCTAATGGTCTTTCTCTTTCGACTTGTGGACTGTGAATTTTCCACATCCGAACCGTTTTTCTTATTATATAATAAAACTTCTTCTTTTGCTAGCTGTTTATCTCTCTGACTGTAAATTTTATTTCCTTTTTAGAAATACCGGCTTCCACATGGTCTCCACGTTTGATCTCACCATTCAAAAGTGCTTCTGCAAGTTTGTCTTCAAGCTGGCTCTGCACTGCCCTTCTCAGCGGTCTTGCACCATACTTCTTGTCACTTCCGGTCTCAACAATATGCTTCTTCACAGAATCACGCACAACCAATGTAATTTCAAGCTGCTCTTTTGCTCTCTGCACAACTTCTTTACACATCAGCCCTACGATCTTCTTCATATTGTCCTCATTCAGCGGATGGAATACGATGATCTCATCAATACGGTTCAGGAACTCTGGGCGGAATAACTGCTTTACTTCGTCCATCACATTTGCTTTCATACGCTTGTAATCCGCCTTCTGGTCTTCCTGCTGGGTAAATCCAAGCTTCTTCGGTTCAATGATTGCCTTGGCACCTGCATTGGACGTCATAATGATAACCGTATTGCGAAAATCTACTTTTCTTCCCTGCGAATCCGTAATATGTCCGTCATCCAGTACCTGAAGTAAAATATTAAACACATCCGGATGTGCTTTCTCAATCTCATCAAACAAAATGACAGAATATGGATTTCTGCGTACTTTTTCGCTGAGCTGTCCGCCATCCTCATGTCCCACATACCCCGGAGGCGATCCGATCATCTTGGATACACTGTGCTTCTCCATATATTCGGACATATCTACCCGGATCATATCCTCTTCATTGCCAAAGAGTGCTTCTGCAAGAGCTTTGGAAAGCTCTGTCTTTCCGACACCTGTAGGACCAAGGAATAAGAATGAACCAATCGGACGTGCCGGATCTTTCAATCCCACTCTTCCTCGTTTTACCGCTTTGGAAAGTGCCTGGATTGCCTCTTCCTGACCAATCACACGCTTCTCTAGTGTTTTATCCAGCTTTTTCAGGCGTTCGCTCTCAGATTCATTCAGTCTTGTTACCGGGATTCGTGTCCACATGGAAATTACATCCGCAACATCTTCTTCAGTTACCGGAACTTTTTTCTTTTCATTCTTTTTATTGAAACGCTTTTTCGCCTGCTCTAATTTCTTTTCTGCTTCCTTCTGTTCTCTATGGAGCTCCGATGCTTTTTCAATATCTCCTGCTTTCAGCGCCGCTTCTTTTTCCTGCTCCAGCTTTCCACAGCGGATTTCTGTCCCAACAATATTCTCCGGCACTTTAAATCCACGAAGTTTTACTTTTGAACAGCTTTCATCCAACACATCAATTGCCTTATCCGGAAGGAAACGGTCATTGATATAACGGCATGACATATGTACTGCCGCTTTCAACGCATCCTCTTCGATCTCTACATCATGATGAGCCTCATATTTTTCTTTCAGGCCTTCCAGGATCCGGATACACTCGTCTTCTGTCGGTTCTTCAACCGTAACCGGCTGGAATCTTCTTTCCAGAGCCGCATCCTTCTCAATATACTTGCGGTATTCCGTAAGAGTTGTTGCACCGATCAGCTGCATCTCCCCTCTTGCCAGAGATGGTTTCAGAATATTGGATGCATCAATCGCGCCCTCTGCACCACCGGCACCGATAATGGTATGAAGTTCATCTAAGAAAAGGATAATATTGCCCGCCGTCTTTACCTCACGGATCAGTTTTTTCATGCGCTCTTCAAATTCGCCACGATACTTGGAACCTGCAATCATCCCCGGAAGATCCAGCACCATGATCCGCTTATCTTTCATGCTTTCCGGAACAATTCCTTCCGCGATCTGTCTTGCAAGTCCTTCCACGATTGCTGTCTTACCGACTCCCGGCTCTCCCACAAGGCACGGATTATTCTTGGTCCGTCTGCTCAGGATCTCCATGATACGTGCAATTTCTTTTTCACGTCCAATAACCGGATCCAGCTTTCCTTCTCTTGCTTCCTGTGTCAGATCCGTACTGTACTGGTCTATAATTCCGCCAACAGTTTCCCCATCCTTCTGATTTTCCATATACTCTTTCGGATCGATTCCCGCCGCAAGCAGAAGATCCTGAAAAAGTTTTTGAATATTTACATTCAGGGTCATCAACATACGGGTAGCCACACAATCTCCATCTTTGAGCATTGTAAGCAGAAGATGTTCGGTTCCGACTTTTTCAGATGCAAGCTGCACTGCCTCATTCTGGCTTTCTTCCAGAATATATCGAAGTCTCGGACTGTACTCCAGATGCTTTCTTTCCTTCTTAGCTGCCTCAGGAGCAGATACAAGGATATCCATTGCTTTTTCCATCTGTTCTTCATCGACTTTATTCTTATCAAGCACCTGCCCTGCAACTCCGGTAAAAACCCTCTTAAGCCCGAAAAGAAGATGTTCTGTCCCAACATATGGATGCTTCAGTTCGGCTGCAATCTTCCGTGCCATATTCAGCGCTTCCTGCGCCTGCCTTGTATATTGCTTTTCTGCCATATAATTTTAGTCTCCTTTTTTCAATCTATCTCTGTTCATAATCTGCATAGATCTCGTCTACCAGTTCATGAACTTCTTCTTTCGTAATGTTTTTGCAACTTCCTTTTGCCAGAAGTACCCGAAGCTGCTCTTTCAGATCCTGCAAAGCTTCCAGCTTATCTTCATCAATACAGATCACCGCACCTCTTCGTCTGTCAAGCTGAAGGAAACCTTCCTGCCGCAGGACATTGTATGCCTTATTCACTGTATGCATATTGATTCCGATATTATCTGCCAGCTGTCTCACAGACGGCAAAGTATCTCCTTCATGAATCGTCGAAGTGGCAATTCCCATAATGATCTGATTCCTGAGCTGTATATAAATCGCCTCATCACTGTTAAAATCAATTTCAATCAGCATAAAACGCACTCCTTTTTCTATTGTACCGGCATCGCCATTGTTATATTCATGTTAGCACAGACGACACTTTTTGTAAAGGAAACAGTATGTAAAAAAGCACTACCTCTTCTTACTCACACTTTTTTGTGCTTTCCGTTTCAGAAGTAATGCTTTTCATTTCTTATTTCCGATTTCTTTCTCTCACGTTCAAACCTCTTCAACCTAAAATTTTCTTCAGATCCTCATCTACTGTACTGATCGGGGTAATCTGATACTCTTGTACCAGGTAATTCAGAACATTCGGTGACACAAACGCCGGAAGCGTCGGACCCAGGTAAAT
This sequence comes from Coprococcus sp. AF51-11b1, assembly GCF_027682785.1. Lineage (NCBI taxonomy): Bacteria > Bacillati > Bacillota > Clostridia > Lachnospirales > Lachnospiraceae > Coprococcus > Coprococcus sp. AF51-11b1. The sequence goes on from NZ_JAQCZB010000004.1 coordinate 5,923, forward strand.
ATTTTTGATTCCGAGCGCCAGAAGTGTCAGCAGAATCGCAACCGCTTTCTGTTCATACCATGACAGGATCATAGACAGTGGAAGTTCATTTACCTCACACTCAAACGCTTCTGCAAGAGCAATTGCAACTTTAATCGCACTGTACGCATCATTACACTGTCCCATATCCAAAATTCTTGGAATCCCCTCAATTTCTCCGAGCCTCAGATCATTCAATCTGTATTTTCCACATGCCAGCGTCAGGATGATCGTATCCATCGGTGTCTTTTTCGCAAATTCCGTATAGTAGCTCCGACCTGGTGCTGCGCCATCACAGCCTCCGATCAGAAAGAAATGCCTGATTTTCCCCTGCTTTACCAAATCCACAATCTTTCCTGCATTTTCCAGAACTGCGTTGTGTGCAAATCCGGTCATCACGGTTGTTCCTCCATTAATCCCTGTCATCGGATGATCTTCCGGATATCCACCGCATTCCAATGCTTTTGCAATAACCGGCGTAAAATCTTTGTCCGCACCAATATGAACCATCTCCGGATAAGACACCACCGAAGTTGTAAACACCCGGTCTGCATAGCTCTGTCTGACCGGCATCAGACAATTTGTCGTAAATAAAATTGGCGCAGGAATATTATGGAACTCAAATTGCTGACTCTGCCAGGCCGTTCCGAAATTGCCTTTCAAATGCGGATATTCCTTTAATTTTGGATATCCGTGTGCCGGAAGCATTTCACTGTGCGTATAAATATTGATGCCTTTATCTTTGGTCTGCTCCAGAAGCAGCTTCATATCATGCAGATCATGACCACTGACTACAATAAACGGTCCCTTTTCTATCGTAAGCGGAACTTCTGTCGGAATTGGATTTCCATAGCTTTCCGTGTTTGCTTTATCCAGAAGTTCCATGCAGCGCAGGTTGATTTTACCGGTTTCTATGACTACCGGAAGCAGTTCTTCCATCCCTTTTTCTTCTCCCAGAATCCTCATTCCTTTATAAAAGAAATTCATAATCTCCGCATCCACATATCCCAGTGCCCATGCATGATAAGCATATGCCGCAGTTCCTCGTAAGCCAAACAAGATCAATGACTTTAACGAACGGATATCTTCCGGTGCCTCCCAGATCTTCTGTACATTATAAGCTTCTTTTCCTGATTTTCTGTTTTCTGCTTCTTCTCTAATCTCATCTGACAGTTTTTTCACTGTATCACTGTTGAAATTTACATTTGTAATCGTGGTAAACAGACCTTTTAACATCAGTTCATCCGAAGATCTGCTTCTTTCATTTTCAGTAACCGCCCTTGCCAGCCGGATCAGTTCACCAGTCAGTTCATCTTGAAGATTTGCTGTATCCGACTTTTTCCCACATACACCTGCATGCCCTTCGCAGCCCGTGTTATGAGCGGTCTGCTGACATTGAAAACAAAACATTTCCTCCATTTCTTTTTCCTCCATGTTTTTTTAATAGCATGTCAAAATATAGAAAATCTATACCGGCAGAACATTTTTCTTTATTATTCAAATAATATTTTTCAAACATCCAGACTATGGTTCGCAAACTAAAAAGGATAGCCCCACAGACTTTCATCTGCAAGCTATCCTTTTCTGCACGATTCTATTTCAGATTTTTTATTCTACGATGAGTCCTTCTTTTTCAATCACATCGATTACCTGAGTCACATACTTTTCGCAAAGCTCGTCCGTCGCCGCTTCAACCATGACACGGATTACCGGTTCCGTTCCACTTTCACGGACAAGGATTCTTCCGTCATCTCCAAGTGCTTCTGCAACTGCATCGACTGCTTTGACTACTTCCGGATTCTCCCTTGCTGTCTTCTTATCTGCCACACGCACATTTTTCAGAAGCTGTGGATAGATCTTCACTTCTTCTGTCAGCTGTCCGAGGGACTGTTTGGTCTCCATGATAACTTCCATCAGCATCAGAGAAGTCAGAATACCATCTCCTGTCGTCGCATGCTTACTGAAAATAATATGTCCGGACTGTTCACCGCCCAGCATAAATCCATTCTTGACCATGTTCTCATAGACATATTTATCGCCGACCTGTGTCTTTTCGTACTTCATGCCAATCTTGTCGCATGCCTTATAAAGTCCAAGATTCGACATGATAGTAGTAACGATGGTATCGTCTTTTAACTGACCATGTTCTTTCATATATTTGCCACACACATAAAGGATCAGATCCCCATCAACAACATTTCCATTCTCATCAACAGCGATACAGCGATCCGCATCTCCATCGTATGCAAATCCGACATCCAGACCATTTTCTTTTACATATTCCTGGAGCACGTTAATATGTGTAGAACCGCAATTTGTGTTGATATTGGTTCCATCCGGCTCATTATTGATCACATAAGTTTTTGCTCCAAGTGCATCAAATACGCTTTTGGCAATACTTGAAGAACTTCCGTTGGAACAATCCAGTCCGACTTTCACCTCTTTAAAAGAACGGGTTGCCAGACTGATCAAATGTCCGATATAACGGTTTCTTCCTGCTGCATAATCTACGGTTCTTCCGATCGCCTCTTTTTTAGCAAGCGGAATTTCTCCGGATTCCCCATCAATATAAGCTTCCACTTTGGCTTCTACTTCTGCTTCCAGCTTCTGACCTTTACTGTTGATCACTTTGATTCCATTATCATAGTACGGGTTATGGCTTGCAGAAATCATGATTCCGCAGTCAAAATCTTCGGTTCTTACCACGTAAGACACGCTTGGAGTTGTCGTCACATGAAGAAGATATGCATCTGCTCCTGACGCAGTAAGTCCTGCCGCCAGTGCATATTCAAACATATAGCTGCTTCTTCTGGTATCTTTACCGATCACGATTCTTGCCTTGTGTTCCTGTCCGTAATACCAGCCAAGATAACGTCCTACCTTAAACGCATGCTCTACCGTCAGTACTACATTGGCTTCTCCACGGAATCCATCTGTTCCGAAATATTTACCCATAATTATTATCTCTCCTCCGGCTTAAAGCCTTTCTTTATTCTGCAAATCTTGCTGTCTGTTCCTGGATCAGCTGCTGATCTTCAAAATAGTTGATCTTCATCGCATCTTTTACTTCATTTAAAGTCTGTGCTGCCACTTTTTCAGCTTCAATACTTCCTTTATGAAGGATCTCGTAGATCTCCGGAATCTTCTTCTCCAGTTCTTTTCTTCTTGCACGGATTGGTGCAAGCTCTTCCTGCATAACCGCATTCAGGAACTTCTTAACCTTAACGTCACCAAGTCCACCACGTCTGTAATGATCCTTCAATTCATCCAGATTCTTATAATCCGGCAGATATTTTTCAAAATGTTCATCTGTACAGAATGCATCCAGATAAGTGAAAACGGAATTCCCTTCTACCTGTCCCGGATCAGATACCTTCAAATGATTCGGATCTGTATACATTCCCATGATCTTCTGTCTTACTTCTTCCTCAGAATCAGACAGATAAATACAGTTACCAAGGGATTTACTCATCTTTGCTTTTCCATCCGTTCCAGGAAGACGGCAACAGCTTTCGTTCTCCGGAATCAGCGCTTTCGGCATAACCAATGCTTCTCCATATACACTGTTGAATTTGTGTACGATCTCACGGCACTGTTCGATCATCGGAAGCTGATCCTCACCTACCGGTACAGTCGTTGCCTTAAACGCTGTGATATCTGCTGCCTGGCTGATCGGATAAGTAAAGAATCCTACCGGAATACTTGCTTCAAAATTACGCATCTGGATCTCCGATTTAACCGTTGGGTTTCTCTGAAGACGGGATACCGTAACCAGATTCATATAATAAAAAGAAAGTTCTGTCAGTTCCGGTACCTGTGACTGGATGAAAATCGTGGATTTCTCCGGATCCAGTCCGCATGACAGATAATCCAGTGCAACCTCAATAATATTCTGACGTACCTTTTCCGGGTTATCTGCATTATCAGTCAGTGCCTGTGCATCTGCGATCATGATAAAGATCTTGTCATATTCTCCGGAATTCTGCAGTTCTACTCTTCGCTTTAAGGATCCAACATAATGTCCGACATGAAGCCGTCCGGTTGGTCTGTCACCTGTTAAAATAATTTTCTCCATTGTTTTTATGTTCCTCTCTGTCGTATTATTCCTGTCTTTTCTTTATTCTTCTTTGTCCGTATCCTCAGCCGGAAGCTCAGATGTACAGTATGCACATCTGGTTGCCGCGATCGGGATTTCTGACATGCAGTACGGGCAGATCTTCGTAGCCGGTGCTGCCGGTGCTTCTTCCTCCTTCTTAAGCAGCTTTTCTGTTCTTGAAGCAAGATTGTTCATCACTTTTACAAAACAAAAAATAACAAGTGCCATCAGAAGAAAGTTGATCACCGCTGTAATAAAATTGCCATATTTGATCGTGTCATTCTCACCAGATCCGATCCGGATCACCCAGTTGGAAAAATTGACCCCACCAGTCAGAAGACTGATCACCGGCATGATCATATCATTTACAAGAGAATTCACAATCGACTGGAATGCACCACCAATAATAACGCCGACTGCAAGATCCATTACATTTCCCCTTGCAATAAACTCTTTGAATTCTGCAATAAATCCTTTTTTAGCCATCTCAAATCCACTTCTTTCGTTCCTTTTAGGCTTCTGCGGCATATAAGGATATTGTACTACATTCCAAACAAGATTTCCACTATAATTCCGCACACTACACTGATTCCGTAAAGTGTTGCGACGATCATCACATTCTTCTTCCAACTATGGTTCGTCTTAAAAAGCACGATCAGTCCGATTCCGGCACATGACAAAAGTCCGGCAAACATACTGCCGACATTTAAGACTCCCTCAAGATAAAATTTCGTAATTGTAATAGAAGCTGCGCAGTTCGGAATCAGACCGACAAGACCAGCCAGAAAAATTCCGGCAATTGGATAATGCGTCACCACGTTCATGACCTCTTCCATTCCAATCCACTCCACAACTGCATTTAACGCAAAAGAAATTACATATATAAATACCAGAATCTGTACCGAATGGATGAGTGCTGATTTTACAATGCTTCCTTCTTCACAGTGACAGTGGTCATGCTCACAGATATCATGAATGTGCAGCCCTCTCTGGTATCCTTTGCCTAGCACCCGCACTCCGATATCAACCAGAATCCCTGCAACAATACCAACGATGATCTTTCCGATTAAAATTGCCATGATCTTACGGACATCCACCTGCTCTGAGATCAGGATCGGAAGCATCTCATCTGATGTAGACAGAAAAACAGCGATCATCGTTCCAACTGTGATGACTCCACCGGAATACAGATTTGCTGCTGCTGCCGAAAATCCGCACTGCGGAACAACGCCCAGGATCCCACCGATCACAGGTCCTTTTTTCCCTGCTCCAAGAAGCATCCGCACCGTCTTCTGACCGGCTTTATTCTCCAGATATTCCATCGCAAGGTATGTCAGAAAAAGGAAAGGTATCAGTTTTACAGTGTCAATTGTTGTATCTTTTAGTATATCTATAAACAGTTCCATCTTGTATCTCCCTTCTTGGTTTCACTATTCTAATCCGTTTTGTCATTTTACACTGTCGCTGACAAAAATGCAAGTAGAATAAATTAGTGTGGCAAAGCAACAGAAATAAATGGGATAAATTCAAGTTGTGCAAACCATTCCGATGAACCTCTTAGGGCGAAAATCGTGTTCAGCAGAGGCTTCCACGATTTTTGAGTTTCATCTCCATTGCACAAAATAGAATTTATCCCATTTATTTCTGCTGCTTTGCCCTTCTACTTTATTGGTGAGAACCAGACCAGTAGCCCCGGTACGTTTTCTATAGCAATAAGAAAGAATGTGCCTCGGCACATTCTCGCGCCGAGCGCGGTCGCTTGCGACATTCTTCATCTTCGTGCGAGTGCGCATCTCCGGCACGCAGTGCCTTTTATTTCATAGGAAATTCCTTTGGAATTTCCTATGAAACAAAAAAGAATTATCCCCATCACGTTAAGGATAATTCTTTCTTGTTTTACATTATGCTTTTGACATCTATTTTACTTTCAGTGTCCTCATGGAGTTCAGGATTGCGATTACGGATACTCCTACATCGGCAAAGACGGCTTCCCACATATTGGCCATGCCGAGGGCTCCCAGGATGAGGACCAGAACTTTGACACCGAGGGCAAAGACGATATTCTGATGTACGATCTGGAGAGTTTTTCCTGCAATTCTCATAATGGAGGATATCTTAAGGATATTATCATCCATCAGAACAACATCTGCGGCTTCGATTGCTGCATCGGATCCCATGCTTCCCATTGCGATTCCGATATCAGCTCTGGAGAGTACCGGTGCATCATTGATACCATCACCAACAAAACCGAGCTTTTCTTTCTCACCGAGTTCTCCGAGAAGTGCTTCAACCTTATCTACCTTATCCCCCGGAAGGAGATCTGTGTAGACTTCATCGATTCCAAGGCTTTCTGCTACTGCTTCACCGACATCTTTTCTGTCACCGGTAAGCATAACTGTCTTTTTGACACCGCTTTGTTTGAGCTGCGCGATCGCACGTTTGGCTTCCGGTTTGACCGTATCAGAAATTACAATGGTCCCGAGGAATTCTTTTTCAGCCGCCAGATATACGACCGTACCAGGGACTGTGCATGGCTCATATTCCACGCCTTTTTCTTCCATCAGCTTTGCATTTCCGGCATAGACAACTCTTCCGTCGATCTTTGCCTTGATTCCGTGTCCGGCGATTTCTTCAGCCTGTTCCACCCTGTCCATGGACAACTCACCAAGCTCCGCTTCTTCGTACGCTTTCTTGAGTGCTGCTGAGATTGGATGATCGGAATAGCCTTCCGCAAGGGCTGCCACTTCAAGAAGTCCTTCTTTTTCCCATCCGTTCGGAATAACTTCTGATACAACGAATTCACCTTTTGTCAGTGTACCAGTCTTATCAAATACAATCGTTTTCATCTCAGAGAGTGCTTCCAGATAATTGCTTCCCTTTACCAGAACGCCCTGTTTGGATGCTGCTCCGATTCCTCCAAAAAAACCAAGTGGAACAGAGATCACCAGTGCACATGGGCAGGAGATTACAAGGAAAATACATGCTCTCTGAATCCATTCTGCAAATCCACCGCCAAGAATGATTGGTGGAAGGAATGCAAGTACAACTGCCGCACAAACCACGATCGGCGTATAGTATTTTGCAAACTTTGTAATGAAGTTTTCTACATGTGCCTTTTTGCTGCTGGCATTTTCAACCAGTTCCAGAATCTTCGCAACTGTAGAATCATCAAACTCTTTCGTTGTGCGCACCTTAAGAAGTCCGCTTCCATTTACACAACCGCTGATAATCTCGGAACCTTCTGTTACTTCTCGCGGAACCGACTCTCCGGTCAGTGCAGAAGTATCTACAAAGGATGTTCCCGATACAACCACACCATCGAGAGGAACTCTCTCTCCTGCTTTGATGACGATCTCTGTACCAATCTCTACATCATCCGGATCAACCTGTTTGAGCTTTCCGTCTTCTTCAATATTCGCATATTCCGGACAGATATCCATCATTGCACTGATTGACTGGCGGGAACGATTGACTGCATAACTCTGGAATAACTCCCCGATCTGATAGAACAACATAACCGCTACCGCTTCCGAATATTCCTTTACTCCAAGTGCACCAAACGTTGCTATACACATCAGAAAATTCTCATCAAATACCTGACCATGACTGATATTGCGCACAGCCCGGTAAATGATGTCCCATCCCACGATCAGATAAGGTATCATAAATAACAAAAACTGCACCGGAATTTCGGACTGAAATTCCAGTTTTCCCATATGTTCCAGTACAAAAAGAGGAACATAAATAACTGCCGCTGCGATAATACGGTACAGCATTATTTTCTGTTTTTTCATCATAGAAGCCTCTCCCCTTTCATACCTTTTCCGGTTTTACAGCTGAATCTGGCAGTCCGGCTCTACCTTCTTGCATACAGCAACGACTTCCTGCATGATCTCATCAAATCTTGCATCATCTGCATCAATCGTAAGCTTCTGCATCATAAAACTTACCGTTGCATCATTTACACCATCAATTTTTTTGATTGCATCTTCCATTTTTGCTGCACAGTTTGCGCAATCAAGGTCTACCATTTTAAATTTTTTCTTCATCTTTCTTTCCTCCTGAAAAATTTTCTCTCACTGAACATATGAGCAACTGTTCATATGTTCATAATAACTCTGTAATAGAAATCCGTCAAGCAGTTTAGATAACATTTTTTATTTTCTACAATTTCAAAAGAATATACCTCTCCAGAACGTATTCCCTTTTATTTATCAGAACGCTCTATCAGAATTTTCTGACAGAAAAACAAAAAGAAGAACCCGGATTTTCCCAGATTCTTCTCAAATTTATATTTTGTTCTTTACTTTTCAAGCAGCTCCAAAATAGGATGCGACATCAGGAACAGATAATACTCCATCGCTTCATCCGCCGACAGATGAATATCCCGGCTGGTCAGCCAGTATTTGAGTCCGGTTACAACGGTGATCGTATGGAACTCCAGAAAAATCTTTTTGTCTTTGATTCCCTGAAGCTTCTCAAGCTTGATCTTATGTCTGCCCACCATCTCTTCGATCAGCTGACGGATCTTCTTTTCAAGAATTTCCTCAAACCCATTCTGACCGGTCGCTTCAAATGCTTTCTGATAATAAATCCGGTCTTTCTCCATCTTTCGGAACAACAGATAAATGGCTTCTCTTTCCATCCCGTCTTCGGTCATCTCACGGATATGCTGAAAAACCTCCGTCTCCAGAAGCCATTCCATCACTTCATACTTATCCTGAAAGTAATTATAAAAAGTCGGTCTAATAACTCCCGCCTGATCTGTGATCATTTTAATCGTTATCTTATCAAAAGATCCTTTTATCAGTAGTTCCTTAAAGCTTTCCGCAAGCAGGATTTTTGTTAATTCTCTTTTTCTTTCCATGTGTTGTCCTCTTTTTCCTGCCCATTTCTCTTGACGAATATTCTATCACAAACAAAACACTTTTTCAAACCGCTTTTTTTCTGTTTTTTTACTGCTTTTCCACGCGTTTTTTGTAATTTGTGTAACCCTTCTGCTGATGCGGATGCTCTTTCCATAGTTGATCTGCCGTTTTTTCCCACTCACAGGCATAAGCTTTGCACTTACTGCACAAATGTTCCGCACTTTCCGGTGACTGCAGATCGGTCGATTTTGCACCGGTCTCTTTGATCATTTCCTGAAGAATCTCCGGATTTTCAAGCATCGGGCAAGGACGCAAATGATTGCTATTAAAAGGCTGCCGGTCTCTGTATGCCATAAAGAGTGGCTGTTTCAGAGCTTCCAGCAGAGTGACTTCCCGAATATTTGCAGAAGAGTAGTGAATAAATACACATGGTTCTACATCTCCATTCGCATTGATATGGCAGTAGTTTCTTCCACCTGCGATACAGCCTCCGACAAATTCTCCGTCATTCTGGAAATCCATTGCATAAATCGGCTTTCCACCTGTTGCACCGCGGATTTCTCTTACCCGGTGATACATATATTCTCTCTGTTCCTTTGTCGGGAGCAGATCCGGTGCTGCATCATTTCCAACCGGCATATAATGGAAATACCAGGTGAAACGACATCCCTTTCCGATGATCATATCCAGGAATTCATCCGATGTAACCGTTTCAATGTTCTTTCTGGTATAACAGATTGACGTACCGAAGATCAGTCCATATTTCTTTAACCGATCCATAGCTGCCATAACCTTGTCGAATACACCCTCTCCACGGCGCATGTCATTGACCTCTTCAAATCCTTCCAGACTAATTGAAAGGGACAGGTTGCCGACTCTTCTCATCTCTTCGCAAAATTCATCATCCACCAGTGTTCCATTTGTAAATGCATGGAATTCGCAGTCATAATGCTTTTCACAAAGTCTGATAATATCTTTTTTTCTTACTAACGGTTCCCCGCCTGTATACATATAGAAATAAATCCCCAGTTCTTTTCCCTGCGTAATGATGCTGTCCATCTCTTCATATGTAAGATTCAGTTTATGCCCATATTCTGCCGCCCAGCATCCGGTACAATGAAGATTACATGCACTTGTCGGATCCATCAGGATCAGCCACGGAATATTGCACTGATGTACCTCTCTCATACTGCGGATTGTCTTCGTTCCATGGAACGCCGCTTCAAATCCAAGGTTTAATGCTGTCTGTTTAATAACATGCGGGTCAATTTCATCTAATGCACGATTCACATAACTCATCCACTTCGAATCCGGATCCTGTATCATCTTTCTTGCGCCTTCATAGGAGCTCTTCTGGAAATTGTCTCCCATGAAACGCTCGGTCAGATCAACAAGATCAAGCAGACCTTTTTCTCTGTCTTTATCCATTTTTCGCATTGCCAAATCAATTGCTCCGCCAAATGCTGCCCTTGCTGCTTTATGTGTCAATTCGCCCATACTCTTTTCCTCCTGCTATTTTAAAATAAAAAATGCGTAACCACCATATCTGCCCCGGCGATCAGGAATAATATCCCACCGATCCAGTAAGCTTTGCAGTTATATTCACAGCCCAATCTATATCCGACCTCCACACCAAGAAAGCACTGAATGATCGTAACCGGAAGCAATACCATTCCCTGTTCCAGGATCTCCACACTCCAGAATCCGATACCCATTCCGGCAAAATACGCATCTACGCTGGTAAGTACTGCCAGTTTTCTAAGCCGTTTCCAGTTTATTTCATCGTTTCTCCGCTCAAAGATCTGCTTATTATTTCTTGCTTTACAGATCATATAAATGCCAAGTCCAATAAATATCAGCACCGACAAAAGCTCCCATCCACTTGCCGCTGTTGAAATCGTCTCATTCATTTTTCTGTCCGGCTTCAGAATATCTGCAACAACATTTCCCAGGATCAGTGCAAAGAGCTGCATTCCTCCAAAAATCAGACTGGATAAAAGTGTGTCTTTTCCATGCTTCCTCGAAAATCCTGCTCCAACACAGATATGTACAACAAATACATCAAATGAAAGCCCGATTGAAATTAAAAGGATTTCAATAATACCCATAGATTCGCCTCCTCCTGCTGGCTGTTACATATATATTATGTAATCCCTTACTAAATAATAAATCTTCAGATTATCGGTTCTGTTTATTTTTTAACGACATTTTTCCACATTTGTCGCATATCTGTTTATTTTTTCAACAGATTATTCTTCCGGAATCTTTTTTATACAATAGAAAGCTCCATTTTCTGTTAAAAATAAAAAATTCCCGCAAAGGTAGATCTTCTACCTCTGCAGGAACTTTGCTTTTTTATTATCTTAGTGATGGAATAAACGGATTCCGGTAAATGCCATCGCCATGTTGTATTTGTTACAGGTATCAATTACATTGTCATCACGGATTGATCCACCCGGTTCTGCAATATATGTAACACCGCTCTTATGTGCACGTTCAATGTTATCTCCAAACGGGAAAAATGCGTCTGATCCAAGTGCCACACCCGTCAGCTTATCAAGCCATGCTCTCTTTTCTTCTCTGGTAAATACTTCCGGTTTTTCAGTGAAAATATTTTCCCAGGTTCCGTCTGCCAGTACGTCCATATATTCTTCACCAATGTACAGATCAATTGCATTATCCCGGTCTGCACGCTTAATTCCTTCTTTAAATGGAAGAGCAAGTACTTTCGGGCACTGTCTCAGCCACCAGTTATCTGCCTTCTGTCCTGCAAGACGGGTACAGTGGATACGGGACTGCTGTCCGGCTCCGATTCCGATTGCCTGTCCGTCTTTTACATAGCATACAGAGTTTGACTGTGTATATTTTAAAGTAATCATGGAAATTGCAAGATCTCTCTTTGCGTGATCCGGAATTTCTTTGTTCTCAGTCACTACATTTGAGAAGAAATCATCATCAATCTTCAGTTCATTTCTTCCCTGCTCAAAAGTAATACCAAATACATCCTTGTGTTCAGTCGGTGCCGGAACATAATTCGGATCGATCTGGATCACATTGTAATTACCTTTCTTTTTCTGTGCAAGAATCTCCAGTGCTTCCGGTTCATATCCAGGTGCGATCACTCCATCCGACACTTCTCTCTTAATCAGTCTTGCCGTATCAACATCACAGACATCAGAAAGCGCAATAAAATCACCGAATGAAGACATACGGTCTGCGCCTCTTGCACGTGCATAAGCACTTGCAAGCGGAGAAAGTTCTCCAAGGTCATCTACCCAGTAAATTTTTGCAAGAGTTTCATCCAGTGGCAGTCCGACTGCAGCACCTGCCGGTGACACATGCTTAAAGGAAGTTGCTGCCGGAAGTCCGGTTGCTTTTTTTAATTCCGATACCAGCTGCCATCCGTTAAATGCATCCAGAAAGTTGATATATCCCGGACGGCCCATCAGAACTTTGATCGGGAGATCACTTCCGTCTTTCATATAGATACGTGACGGCTTCTGATTTGGGTTACATCCATATTTGAGTTCTAATTCATTCATGATTCCTGCTCCTTCTTCACCTTTGTATACTATTTATTCTTATTGATGATCTTGCTTTCGTATGTTCCTGTCTCAATATCAATATATCTTACAAACAGAGATACTTTATTATCTGCATTCAGACTGTTCCAGAGTGTGTCTGCAAATGTGTCCATATCATCCGGAATTGCAACAAGCTTTGGTTCTCCTTCAAAACTCGGAAGCGGATTTCCATCACACTTGTATGTGTGGATAAAATGTCCTTCTCCGGCTACCGGATTCTCATATGCAAAGGTGTAACGGTTGCATGCATCCGGATTTCCGTTATTGCTCTTCAAAATGGACATTGCATAGTTATATTTTCCGTTCTCAATGTGCATGATACCGGAAATACGTGGTGTGTAGTTTGGTCCATCCGGTTCAAATTCACGGCTTCTAAGGGACTGTTCAAACGTCATCTGTCTGTCCATACCTTCATAAATTGTATCAGTCTGATCTCCGTTTGTAACGATCGTCTTATTGCCGAGTACACGCACCGGTGCGTAGATAATTAAGCTTGGGTCTGTCAGCTTTGACTCGTCAAATGCCTGTGTGCGGATTCCTTCTCCTTCTTCTACAAAGACACGATTACGGCTGTTCTCACTTCTTCCCATGATAAAATAAGCTGTGACCGCTTTGCTTCCGTCGGCAGACTTTCCGATGATAATCCCTCTTCCAGGATAAGAATTGCTCTGCAGTTCTTTTTCAATAGATAACATTTCCATGCTTCAATCTCCTTTTATAACTTGTACTTATGTTTGCACATTTATTTATCACTATTTATTATAACTCATAATACCACTATATTTCCAGTCTTTCTGTAAATTTTTTTTCAAGTTCTTTTAAAACATCATTTTCAAGACCACCGTTCCATGGTAAAATGTTAGTAAAATAACAATTCAAATTTGGGGATTATTTACAAAAGAGAGGTTTTACTTCATGAGTAGAAACAGAAAAATGGATTTTGCAGCCGGGATACAGGATGGCATTCCCATCTGTCTCGGCTATATTGCGGTATCATTTACCTTTGGTATCATGGCAAAAAATGCAGGACTTTCCACTTGGGAAGCCGTTCTGCTTTCCCTTACAAACCTGACCAGCGCCGGGCAATTTGCTGGTCTGTCACTGATTACGGCATCCGCATCCTATTTTGAAATGGCATTCACCCAGCTCATCATCAATCTCAGATATTCGCTGATGTCCTGTGCCCTTTCACAGAAAATTGATAACCACTATCCTTTTTTCCACCGTTTTCTTATCGCATACGGTGTAACGGATGAAGTCTTCGGCGTATCCGTATCCCGCCCCGGAAGGATTACTCCATGGTATTCTTACGGTGTGATGGCACTTGCCGCACCTGGCTGGACACTTGGCACTTTCCTCGGAGTAGTATCAGGAAGTATCCTGCCTGACCGGATCGTCAGCGCACTGAGCGTTGCATTATATGGAATGTTTATCGCAATCATTATTCCTCCGGCACGTGATAACAGGATCATCGGAACCATTGTCGTGATTTCCATGACAGCAAGCTTCCTTTTCACAAAGGCTCCTGTGCTATGCCAGATTTCTTCTGGCTTCCGAATCATTATCCTTACGATTCTGATTGCCGGAATCGCAGCGTATTTCTTCCCTGTAAAGGAAGAAACAAATCCAGAAGATAAGGAGGATTCTTCCGTTGAAGCATAATCTATATATGTATATCTTTGTCATGGCAGCCGTCACCTATCTGATCCGTATGCTGCCACTGACGCTGATCAGGAAAGAGATCAAAAATACTTTTATAAAATCTTTTTTATATTATGTACCTTATGTAACTCTGGCTGTTATGACCTTTCCGGCCATTCTGACAGCCACCGCCAATATCTGGTCTGCCGCCATTGGTTTTGCAATCGCACTGATCCTTGCATGGAACAGAAAAAGTCTGATCTGTGTTTCCCTGTTTTCATGTGCCGGCGTATTTCTGGTTGAATTATTAACCGGACTGTAGACTGTAAGAGAGATGATCTGAATAAAGGAGGCTTTCTTATGTGGACCAAAAGTTTTTCACGTTATACCCACATTTTGCTGGTCAGTGCTGCTGTTATCATTGGCGCCCAGATCAGCATCTCACTTTTTGAAAGCGATTTTCGTGTTTCCATCGGAATTTTTGGCATTTTCATGTCTCTGATCCTTTTTGGGAAATATCCGATTCTTCCGGTCACGGTGATAAGTGCCCTCTGTGTTTTCTTTTCCCGTACACTGATGCACTGGCTTCGCTTTGGCAGTTGGAATCCACAGAACTATTTTCCGGAAATGTTTTTCTATCTGGTCTACGGAATCCTTTTTTTTCTCTACTGCCGTAAAAATGACTATGAACTTTCGATGTATTCTCTGCCCTGGATGTTTCTTTTTGACTATCTGGCAAATATAACAGAACTGCTGACCCGTATGGATATAGACGCTTTTTCTTTTCAGTCCCAGGCAGGTGTCCTTCTGGTTGCGCTTCTGCGTACTGCACTTGCGGGTCTTTTCCTGTTCTGTCTCAGCCATTACAAGTTCAGTCTCCTGAGTGCTGAACATGCACGGAGATACCAGAACCTTCTTCTTTTGATTTCTGAGCTTAACGGCGAAGTTGTTCTGATGCAGAAAGGTACACGTATGATAGAGGACACCATGAGTACCGCATACCGGCTTTACCACGATATGAGTGAACGGAATATAGACGAATCCCTCACCCGCACCGCACTTCAGATTGCACGTGATGTCCACGAGATCAAAAAAGACTACAATCTGATCGTAAGAGGACTTTCCTCTTCAATGGAATTAAATTCTGAAAATGACGGAATGAGCCTGGATGATATCCTCACCATTCTGAAAAGCAGCCTGGATGCATCCCTTCCAAAAGGGAAACGACTTTCTTTTAATATACAGCTGGAAGAAAATCTTTATACACAGAACCATTATCTTCTGCTCTCAATCTTCCGCAATCTTTTCAACAATGCGATTGAAGCAGCAGACGGAAATCCGGTCGAGCTTTCTGTCCGTCAATCCTCCACGGATTCTTCTTATGTTATTGAAGTTGAAGATCATGGACCCGGAATTGATCCGGAGGATATGGAACAAATTTTTGAACCGGGTTTTTCCACAAAGATCAATTACGAAACCGGCGAGGTCAATCGGGGACTTGGACTTAGCCTGGTAAAGGATTTTATCGAACTCCGCCTGGGCGGAACCATCCGGGTAACTTCCGTTCCCGGAAAAACAGTTTTCACACTTACTATACCAAAAGAGAAATGGAGCGGTTTATAAATGAAATTCTATCTCATTGATGATGATAAAAATGTACTGCATATATTAAAACGTATTATACGGGACCGTGGACTTGGAGAGATTGCCGGGACTGCCGAAAACGGTGTGGATGCACTCACGGATCTTCCTCTTATAAATCCAGACATCGTAATTGTTGATCTTCTGATGCCGGAAATAGACGGAATCACTTTCGTGAAACGCGCCCGCTCTTATGCACCGGATCTTACTTTTATTATGCTTTCCCAGGTTGCATCCAAAGATATGATCGCAGATGCCTATTCTGCGGGCATCGAATTTTATATTCATAAGCCGATCAACAGTATCGAAGTAGAATCCATACTCCGGAAGGTCAGTGAATCCCTGACTGCCCGCCGGACATTGCAGCAGGTGCAGACGATTTTCCAGACCCAGCAGAATTTTGTACAGCCACAGGGATTTATAAATGATACGGCTGAAAAACCTTATATTATCCGGTTAAAAGGAATTCTCCAAAAGCTTGGCATCACCGGTGAACGTGGCAGCAAGGATATCATTTCCCTTGTCGATTATCTGATCCAGCATAACCAGAAAGTTGACAATGTCACTTTAAGCGAACTTTGCAGTCGGTTCAGTGACAATCCAAAATCCATGGAACAAAGGATCCGTCGGACAGCCAACATGGGAATGGTCAACCTTGCCAACCTTGGTCTTGAAGATTACGCCAATGACACGTTTACAACCTACTCCAACTCCCTGTATAACTTTGAACAGGTTCGAAGGGAAATGGATTTCATCCGTGGAAAAAGTGTACGGCACGGCAATGTGAAAATTAAAAATTTCCTGAATGCACTGATTCAGGAATGCACCGAGAGAGCCTGATTTTCAGGTTCTCTCCTGCTTCTTATTTCATCTCTTTATATATTTTCTCTATAATTCATTATCACTTATAGTTATCGTCATTATATACAATAAATCTATCCTGTATTTGTAGTTTTTTCCAAAAATAAATTTCATTTTGATACTTTTTGTATTTTTTTGTAACTTCCATTTTATTATGTTATCACGATAACTGATGCGAATAAATATAAATATTAAGGAGGATGTCATATGTTAACAATCGTAAAAGGTATTGGTTTACTGCTTCTCACTTTAGCCTGTTTCTCTGTATTCAGCCTGAAGTTTCCAAAAGGATCAGAAGCAATGTCCGGAATGGCTAATGCAGCCGTTGCTTCGTTCCTGGTAGAAGCTGTTCATCATTACATCACAGGTGATTTATTAGGAATTGCATTTTTCTCAGAACTCGGAACCATATCCGGCAGCTTCGGGGGAATCGCTGCAGCTACTTTAGTTCCGATCAGTATGGGATGTAATCCGGTACTTGCAGTCGTTGCAGGTGTCGCAGTCGGAGGATACGGAATCCTTCCTGGTTTTGTAGCAGGTTATATTGTAGGTTTTGTAGCTCCGTTCCTGGAAAAGAAACTTCCAGAAGGTCTGAATCTGATCGTTGGTGCTCTTGCAATCGCACCGCTTGCAAGAATTATTGCCATCGCAGTTGATCCGGTCGTTAATTCAACACTGCTCAACATCGGACGTATGATTTCTGCAGCTGCTGAACAGTCTCCACTTATCATGGGATTCCTGCTCGGTGGTATTATGAAGATGATCTGCACCTCACCACTTAGTTCTATGGCTCTGACTGCTATGCTCGGACTTGATGGACTTGCAATGGGTATTGCAGCAATTGCATGTGTTGGTGGTTCTTTCACAAACGGTATCATTTTCGACCGTTTAAAACTTGGCGAGCGCAGTAATGTTATCGCGGTAATGCTTGAACCTCTTACACAGGCCGATATTATTACACAGAATCCGATTCCGATTTACGGATCAAACTTCTTTGGTGGCGGACTTGCCGGACTCGCAGCAGCTATGCTCGGTATTATCAATAACGCCCCTGGAACAGCATCTCCGATTCCTGGACTTTTAGCTCCATTCGGATTTAACCCACCACTTAAGGTTGTAGCTGCAATCGTACTTGCTGCGATCGGCGGATCTTTAGCTGGATTTGTTGGTTCTATCGTGTTTAAAGGTTTTGCAAAAACACCTGCAGATATCAAAGCATCTGAAAAAGCTACTGAAACAATTGTTCCGGAAGTTGCTATCGCTGCTGAATAATCAAAATGACTATTTCAAACTGCTTGTTTATATAGCCCTTAAAGAAGAAAAAGACTCGAAAACTTTTGTTTCCGGGTCTTTTTCAATTTACGGGAAATTATATTTCTCTCTCCAGTGTTTCTTCTATATCTGCATTGATTCCTCTGTGTTCAACCGAAGTTGAAAATACGATCAGTGTCTTTGTTCTTCCAAATCGCTGCAATTCTCCAATAAATTTATCCAGCTCTGTTGTGCTGGGAAACAGTACTTCCAACACCATAGAATATTCTCCGGTCACACAGTTGCATTCGATCACATTTGAACACTTTCTCACAAACGGATAAAACACATTTTTTTCCTCCGGCGAAACCTCCAGATTGATCAGTGCCTTGATATGATATCCAAGTGCTTCCGGATTCACCTGTGCCTGATAACCGAGAATATATCCTTCTTTTTCCATCTTTTCAATCCGCGCTGATACAGCCGGTGTAGACAGATACACCTTCTCTGCAATCTCTTTCAATGGACATTTGGCATTTCTCTGTAAAATATTCAAAATTGTACGATCCACTGCATCCAGTTCATGATTTTTCATCTGCACTACCTCTTTCTGACATCCCATTTATACTTTTGACCCCTTTGATACCAGATTGCTACGTGCTTTGCACTCCTGCAAGTCAAAAAAAAGATACTCTCTGCGTTCTTCTCCGCAGTAAAGTACCTCTTTGTACAAATATTTTCACTCTTTAAATATGTTAAAAATAATAGCATTCCTTTTTCTTCCTGTCAATAAAAAGACATTTATTTTTTCCTATTTTTCCTATTTTGATTTGACATTTGTCCTACCACGTGATATTCTGAAATTGTGTTTTAGATAAGATTTAGATTTCACATATTTTTGTAAATCATTAACATCTGTCTGATGACTTACAAAAATATGTGATTTTTATTTTTATCGGCATCATCAATTTTTTAGGAGGTACTACTAATGAACAAGGGTACAGTTAAGTGGTTCAACGCACAGAAAGGCTACGGATTCATCACAAACGAAAGCACCGGAGAAGATGTATTCGTACATTTTTCAGGAATCGCGGGAGAAGGATACAAATCTCTTGAAGAAGGACAGAACGTTACTTTCGATATCACAGAAGGAAACCGCGGACTTCAGGCTGTTAATGTAACAGTTGCGTAATCGCTGCAAAAGATGCTAGAGTAAAAAACCCGGCTTGTGTATTACTCCACAGCCGGGTTTTCTATGTTATAAATATGCTTTGCCGGAATTACCCAAGCAGTTCTCTATATATTCGCATTACATTCTTACAGAAGATTTTCTCGATCTCGCTCTCTGTAAATCCATTCTTTTTAAATACATCTTCCAACTTTTCCATATCTGCCGGGGATGCAATCTCCAGTTCTCCATTCATACCATCAAAGTCTGAACCAAGTCCTAAAGCCTCTATTCCCGCCATATCACGGATATATTTTGCATGTGCCACAATATCCTCCGCTCTGCTCACAACCGTCTCTCCGTCTTTCCAGTCGCGCAGGAAATATGCATAATAATTCAGCCCGATCACACCGCCTCTTTCCCCGATCGCTTTCAGAAGTTCATCATTCAGGTTTCTCGGATGACTGCACAAATGTCTCGCGTTGGAATGGCTCGCTACAAAAGGCTTCTTTGTGAACTTTAACACATCCCGGATTCCTGCATCGTTTAAATGTGCCACATCGATGATCATTCCCAGGTTCTCCATCTCTTCCAGAAATTCAATCCCATGCGCTGTAAGCCCATATCCGGCTTCTGAAAAGACTTTTCCGGCAAATTCTCCGCCAGTCGCTTTTGCCGGATATCCAAGCTGATTCGGATAGTTCCAGGTCAGAGTCATCATCCTTGCCCCCATCCGGTAAAAGTCTCTTAAAAGGGCAGGATCGCCCTCGCAGATTTCTCCTTCTTCCAATGTCAGCAACGCTGACATCCTTCCATTCTTCCGGTTTTCTTCAATCTCGTCATACTTTGTGACCGGCCGGATCCAGTCTTTATTTTTCTCCATTTCCCGATAAAATACATCCGCCATTTTCATTGCATAACGGAATGGACTCCCTGCAAGCATCGGATCCTCCAGATCCAGAAAAATGGCAAAATTTTGAATCAGATAATCCCCCTTTTTCATCCGTTCAAGATCCACATTTAAATTATTTTTCCGAAGTGAAATCTCTTTTCCCTGTTCCCTTCCTCTCTGAATCGCTAAAATTGTATCACAATGCATATCTGCTACTTTCATTTTCTATTCCCCCATCTTTTTCTTTCTTATAATATCTACCGTATGTGATCCCGCACCAACCAGTTCCGGGCGTTCACACGTAGTCAGATGATAGTCAATAAACGTCTGGAAAGTCTTTTCATCCATCGTATTTAACACCTGACGCATATAATCGGATGGTCCATCCGCCGAAATAATCTGGATCCGTTCCATTCCTGCTGCTTCATTGTAGCTGTCAATATCCTCCAGACGCACATAATCATACAAATCTTCCGGTGAAGGACATACCCGGTAATTCGCATCCAGTTTGCCATTTTCCAGGCATTCCTGTATATGGTTCTCCCGGAATCCATACACCAGAACACTGTACTCATTCATTGTATAAGCCACCAGGATCGTGCCCTCATCTTTCAGAACACGCTTCGCCTCCATCAGCGCCTTTACCTTATCTTCCTTTGTATAAAGGTGATACATCGGTCCAAACAGGATGATCAGGTCAAATTCCTTATCCGGAAAACGTGACAGCTTCAGCGCATTTCCCTGATATGCTTTCACAGAGCTGTTCTTCTTTTTCAGAATTCCCAGATTGTATTTCACCAGCTCTACCGCCGTCACATCGTACCCTTCTTCGGCAAGCGCAACACTATAGCGCCCGGTTCCGGCTCCTACATCCAGAATCTTTACCTGTCCATGCTCCCGCTTAGGAAGATATTTGTGAATGTACTTCATTGAGGTGATAAATTCTACCTGTCCGTGGCGGCTCTTAAGCCGCTTCTCTTCGTTAAATTTGTTATAATATTTTTCAAGCTCTGTCATCATAAATCAATTGTATCCTTTATTTTTATTCTAGCGCTGCCGCTCTCCGGAATAAAATAATTCCGATCACGAACAAGACAGCGATCATCCCCACACCAATATTGATATTGCCGGTAAGCTGCGAGATCAGGCTCACGATCGTTGTTCCCATAAAGGACGCGCCTTTTCCGCAAATATCCATTAAGCCGAAAAATTCACCTGACTGGTTCGCCGGTATAATTTTCGTAAAGTAAGATCTTGAAAGCGCCTGCACACCTCCCTGGAACATGCCTACCCAGACAGCAAGAACCCAGAACTGCCACTGGTAATGCAGAAAAATCGCAAAAATTGCCACTCCAAGGTATGCCACGATACATACTGTGATCAGCTTTTCTGCAGAATATTTCTTCGCAAGTCTTCCGAAAATAATCGCAAATGGGAAAGCTACAATCTGCGTAAGCAACAATGCAAGAAGAAGTCCTGTACTGCTAAGTCCAAGTGCTGATCCATATGCAGTTGCCATATCAATAATCGTATAAACCCCGTCAATATAAAAGAAAAACGCCAGAAGAAACAGAAAAACCTTCTTCTCCTTCTTTACATTTTTCAGAGTAATGCCGATTCTTTTGAAGCTTTCTAAAAAAGCATGCTGCTTCTTTTCTACATAATACTTCTGGTGATAAGTTTTCAGAAGTGGTAATGTCATAATTACCCACCATACCGTGATGATCACAAAGGAAACCATCATTGCTATCTCCATTGTAATCCCAATCTTCCCTGCATTTAACACAACCAGAAGACAGATTACAAACGGTACACAGCTTCCGATATATCCCCACGCATAGCCCTGGGAAGAGACTTCATCCATCCGGTCTTCCAATGTCACATCGACAAGCATGGAATCATAAAATACCAGCGTCACGGAATATCCGACCTTTGCAATGACAAAAACTACCAGAAAGGCCAGCCAGTACTTTGCAAATCCCAGTGCGACTGAAGCAATTGCCCCGATTCCAAGTGCAATTGTAAAAACTGGTTTTTTATAGCCTTTTGTATCTGCAACGGTTCCAAATACCGGTCCTGCAAGTGCTGTAAGTAAGGTTGCAATGGATACTGCATATCCCCAGTATGCCAGATACTGTACATCCGAAAGTCCCTGCTTTCCTGCGATATAGTTGAAATAAATCGGTAAAATGGTTGCTGCCAGAAGTGTGAATGCAGAATTTCCGACATCATAAAGTATCCAGTTTTTCTCCTGTTTTGTCAATTTTATTTTCATTTAACGTATCCTCCTTGCCAGGAAACTGAGAACCAAATGTATAGGCATATACAGAATCTAATGTGGCGTTTCCTTCCAGAAACGGTTTGTATTCGCAGATCAGTTTGTCTGCCAGTGGAACTGCTTTTTCATAAAGATGAAGCAGTTTTCTTATCTGTTCCCTGCAGGATTCATTCTCATGATACTTGATAATAAACCCATGAAAATCATAATAAAGCCCTGCCACTTTAAGTGCTGCATAAAGTGCCATCCGCTTTATTTTAGATGGACAGACAAGAATCCTGTCATAAAATACCATTCCATTCAGTGCTTTTTTGACTTCCTTTGCTGTAATTCCGCGATAAAAATCTTTTATAATTATCGCATTTTTCATAGAAGGAACAATATGTCCGGTCAGTCTCCTGCTCACTGGATTTTCTCCGTTCATAATCATCAGCTTACGATCCAGCTCGCCCTCCACTGCAATATGTGCAAGACCAGTCTCTTTTACTGCCTGTTCCACGTAACCATGGCAGGTCTCATCCAGCGCAAAATGGCAGAGCACTCCATATACATAAGCCAGATGCTTCTCATACTGGTCGTGTGTATGTAAAACCTTTGCTGCATGAACGAAGAACTTTGCTCCGCTCTCGCTATGCATACGGCTTCCCAACTGATTGACCTTGTTCTTGCCAAGCGGTCTGTAATAAAAAAGAATATCCGGTCCATGAAGTCCAATATTAAAAAGCTCCGGGTATTTATCAATAACTTTTCTCTCATATCCGCTTAATCTGCCCCTGATCTGCTGTCCAAAAATGTAATGTGCATAAGTTGACGGCATATTATCCCATCCTTTCTTTTCTGAAACACGTTTTATTATAGACGTTGCGCTTTGCAGGCTCTATCTTACTTCTGTAAAGCTTATATAACGGCTTTGTAAAAAAGAATGTGCCTTGGCACATTCTCGCGCCGAGCGCAGTCGCTTGCGACATTCTTCATCTTCGTGCGAGTGCGCATCTCCGGCACGTAGTGCCTTTTATTTCATAGGAAGTTCCTTCGGAATTTCCTATAAAATAAAAAGTAATGACTAAAATGATACGTTCTAAATAAATAGTAACACAAAAAGGCCTTTCAGGATAGTCCCGAAAGGTCTTCTGCACGACACTTTTAAAATACTTTCATCGTCCACTTGCTCATATCCCACACCTCATTTACCACATCCTGATAGAATTCCGGCTCATGGCAAATCAGAAGAATACTTCCTTTGTATTCCTGAAGCGCTTTTTTCAGAGAATCCTTTGCATCCACGTCTAGATGATTGGTCGGCTCATCCAGGATCAGCAGATTCGTGTCCTTGTTGACCAGCTTACAGAGTCTTACCTTTGCCTGTTCACCACCACTCAGTACCCTTACCTGGCTCTCAATATGCTTCGTAGTGAGTCCGCATTTTGCAAGGGCAGAACGCACCTCATACTGGGTAAATGACGGAAATTCCTGCCACAGCTCTTCAATACAGGTTGTCTTGTTTTCTCCTTTAACTTCCTGTTCAAAATAGCCGATCTGAAGATTTTCCCCAAGCTCACACTCGCCGGAAATTGCCGGGATCAGACCAAGTACACTCTTCAAAAATGTAGTCTTTCCGATACCATTTGTTCCGACAATCGCAATCTTATGTCCTCTTTCCATCTGGAAATTCAGCGGCTTGGAAAGTGGTTCATCATAACCGATTACAAGATCCTTTGTTTCGAATAACATTTTCCCCGGAGTCCGTCCGTAACGGAACTTAAATTCCGGTTTCGGCTTTTCCGCTGCCAGCTCAATTACATCCATTTTATCCAGCTTCTTCTGTCTGGACATCGCCATATTTCTTGTAGAAACACGGGCTTTATTTCTTGCCACAAAATCCTTCAGTTCACTGATTTCCTGCTGCTGTCTGCGGTATGCTGCCTCAAGCTGTGCTTTCTTAACTGCATACACCTCCTGGAAATGATCATAGTCTCCCACATAACGATTCAGTTCCTGGTTCTCCATATGATAGATGATATTTACCACTTCATTCAGGAACGGAATATCATGGGAAATCAGAATGAATGCATTCTCATAATCCTGCAGATACCGCTTCAACCACGTAATATGCTCTTCATCCAGATAGTTTGTCGGTTCATCCAGAAGCAGGATGTCCGGCTTCTCAAGCAGAAGCTTTGCCAGAAGAACCTTCGTTCTCTGACCTCCGCTTAGATCTGTAACATCACGGTCAAGTCCCAGATCCAGAAGTCCCAGTGCCCTTGCCACTTCCTCTACCTTTGCATCAATCGTGTAAAAATCATGCAGTGTCAACTCATCCTGGATCGTTCCAAGCTCTTCCATCAGAAGATTCATCTCATCCTCGTCTACTTCACCGAGTTTCTCACAGATCTCGTTCATTCGCTGCTCCTTCTGCAAAAGCGGATCAAACGCACTTTTCAGTGCGTCCTGGATCGTCATACCGCTCTGAAGGACTGCATGCTGGTCCAGATAGCCTGCTCGTACATTCTTCGCCCATTCCACCTTTCCCTCGTCCGGCGTAAGTCTCCCGGTAACGATACTCATAAAGGTAGATTTACCCTCTCCGTTTGCTCCTACAAGACCGATGTGCTCCCCTTTTAAAAGACGGAACGATACATCATCAAAAATGGCACGGTCACCAAAACCGTGTGTCAGATGTTCTACATTTAATATACTCATATTTTATTATTCTCCCTGATTCATTTCTTTACACATTGTCTTTTATTATATGCGGAAACCGGAGGGCTTTCAATATAAACAGACAAAAAACCCCAGAAACACAAGGTTTCTGAGGTTTGTATTTTTGAAAATGAACTCGAAAAAACTTCGTCTTTCCCGCAGCCACATTGCTCCAAATTAACGTTTAGATAACTCCGAACGCCTATTTTTCGGCTTTTTTGATGCATTTGTAAGTTACGTGGCAGTTACCGCTACTTTCTTTCCCGTTTCCTTAATACTACATCATGCACATACAATAAAACAACTAATTCCGGCAGCTTTTAATTTTTTCTCTGTCTTCTCTGCGTTTTTGCGATCTGTATAAGCTCCCGCCTGTACTTTGTAAAGCCCGTTAATCATTCTTACAAATACGTCCTTATGCCCGGTCTTTTTGATTTTCTCCGCCATAAGGTCAGCTCCTTCTTTTCTCCTATATGCTCCCGCCTGGACTCTGTAATACTTCTTGTCCTCTGCTCCCAGGTCGTCGGTATTTGTATTCTTTGTATCGTAGTTGTACAGTTCGTATGTTTCGATAAGCTCAATAAGTTTCTTTGCGTATTCCGGGTCTGATGCATACCCAGCAGCAGCTACCGCTTTACAAGCTTCTTTGTAATCTGTTTCCCCGATTACCTTCGCGTATCTCTTATACTTCTTTAAAAATGCACTGTGGTCTTTTACGGAATCTTCCCAGGTGTCATAAGCTCTAAACTCTGCTTCTACCTGTACTTTCTTTCCGTCTTCGTATTCTGTAGTTTTTCTTGTTAAGGTCTTACCCTTCCAGTCCTTTGTATCCTTAATTCCAAAAAGTGCGTTACCTGTCTTTGTCAGCTCTGATTTTCCCCAGGCGCTTTCTAAAATTGCCTGTGCTGTCGTTAAGCTTGCCGCTACTCCGCTGTTCTTCATATCGGCGGACGCAATAGCGCCCACCACTTCAATAAAGCTCTTCTGTTCTGCGTTCATGTTCCTTATCCCCCTACACTGCCTGTAAGCTCGATACAGCTACCCAGCTTGTAATATCTTTAAGTCGTGCTTCCTGTACTCCGTTATTTACCTGGATTTTATCTACTGTATGTTTCTTCCCGCCGCGCTGAGCTGCCGGAACCGTCTTACCGCGTGCCGATGATAAGCCACCGTATACCGCGCCGTCTTTAATTGTTACGGTACTTCCTACTGTAATACCTTTGCTTCCCTGGTTTCCGCTGTTCCCGCTTTTCTTAAGCCCGAACTGCTCCGCGATTGCTGTAGCCACTGCTGCCGCGATCTGGTCTTTTTTCGCTGTATAAATCTGCATATCGTCTTTGTCGTCGATAAAGCATACTTCCAGTAATGCCGAAGACGTACCGCTTGCTTTTGCTCTCGCGATCACACGCCAGTTTGTCCGCTTTACGCCCCTGTTCTTAAGTCCCAGCGCTGCGATTTTCTCTACAATCTTTGTTTCTACACCTACTGTCTTCTCTGCTGTTGTTACATAGATTTCCGTACCTGTAGTCTTCCCATTCCCGGCAAGGTCATTTACACAAGAATTAAAATGTACTTCCAGTACATAGTCATAATCTCCAAATTTTACCTGGCAGCAACCTTTACCCAGGTCTTTAAAAGCGTTCCTGTTCGTCGGGTATAAGTCAACCTGTGCATAGTTCCCCAGTGTTTCCTTAATCTTCTGTACCATTACTACGGTTTCTGTTGCTTCTACTCCAAATTTTGAGCTTGCGCCCGGGTCGCCGTCCCCGTGTCCGCTGATAAGTAAAATCTTCATACAATTACGCCCCCGTTACAATCTTTCTCATAATATCGTTTTCCGTGTCCTCTTCCGTAACTGTTACTGTATTGTAAACGTAATCATACAAACTTGTATTACTTTCCAGCATTTTTCTAAAATCTTCTAACGCCTGGTCTAATAATTTGTCGTACTGTTCTTCCGTGATAAAAAGCGTAACAATCGGGAATCTTTCTACCAGCCATTCCCATACCATAGATCGCTTAATGCGTCCTGTTTTGCTTTTTAATTCCTTTTCTGCTTCTGTTACCATGTAAAGCAGTGCTACTTTTACTTTTTCAAGCTGCTGCTTCGGTGTCAGCTTCATAAATCTAAGGATTGCATACACGGTAAGCAGCCCCAGGATAAGAAGGATAAAAAAGTATACCCAGTTTTCAAGAATCATTTTTACAGTTTCCATAGTTTCGTACCTCTAAAAATTTTGTATTTCTGTCGGTTCTAACGCTTCGTCTATGATTGTATCTGTTTTATCTTTCATCTTCTGTATGATTCTCTCTTTTGTCTCTTCCGCCTGGTTCTCTTCTCCCAGGTCGATAAGCTTTTTAATCATTCCAAGCTGTATCTTAATTCCATTTTCAAGTTGTACCGCTTTCAGATACCACACTACAGCGGCAGCAAATACGCCGCCAGCCGTCGGAATGATATAGGTAAACACATCTGTAGGCTTTTCGTTCCATGCGAACACTAAAGCCACTAAGCAAGCGCATA
Organism: Coprococcus sp. AF51-11b1; assembly: GCF_027682785.1. Taxonomy (NCBI): domain Bacteria; kingdom Bacillati; phylum Bacillota; class Clostridia; order Lachnospirales; family Lachnospiraceae; genus Coprococcus; species Coprococcus sp. AF51-11b1. Next base: position 33,445 of record NZ_JAQCZB010000004.1, read on the forward strand.
CAAATAGTACACCAGTCCCCATTACAACCTTTTTCTTAAATTCCCGTTTACTCTTTCCTCTGCTCATACGTCTGCCACTCTTCCAGGTCTTTTATGCGGTTGTTCTCTACTGATATTTTTTCAAGTATTTTACTTGAATCTGCTTCCAATTTGTATACTCTTTCCGCTACGTTGTTGTGTTTATCTAATTTCTTTTCGATATAGTCTAATCTTGTACGCATTACGCCGTAAATCACACCGATAGACACGCCATAGACTACAAGCTGTATTAACAGCCCTATCCAAAATTCGTTACTCAAAAATACTAACCTTCCTATACAGAAGACATTTTTATTAAGTCTTCCTTTCCTTCTTCTATGTCTTTCATCATCGTTAGTATAATATTGTCTTCTTCCTCTATCGCCCGGTATTGTTCCAGCTCTAACAGAAGTCTTTTATTTACCTCTGTCAAATCTGTAATTACACTAGCTTGTACTTCTATCATTTGTAAAAGATAATCACTCATTTACTTTATCCCTTATCTGCTGTTTCTCTTCTTCCGTAAGGTTTTCGTAGCTCTCTAAAATCTCTTCCAGGTCTTCGCCACGCTGCACCTTAATTTTTACACCGCGTACAATAATTTTAAGTTTCGCGCCCGTCAGCATTAAATAGCACCCCCTAAGATATCCGCCATAGTTTCTACAAGCTCGTCCGTTGTTTCTACCAGTCCGTCGGTTGTCTCTTTGAGATCGTCGTACTTCTCTTCTGCTGTCTTCTCTCCCGCTTTTTCTGCTGCAATTCTCCGGGCTTCCTCAATCCATTTAGCCAGGCTTCCGTTAATACGGGCTTCCAGCTTTGCAGTTTCACGGGTGCAAAACTCAATCAGTGTAAAACGGTAGTGTTTCGGTTTTTCTTCCGTCTCTTCTACTGTCTCTACGTCTGTCTTAAGCTGTACGCGCACACGCCCTGCCTGTCTCCCAACGATAGCCGCCCCGGTCAGTACTTCCTCTTCTGTCTCTACGCCTTCTCTGATTCTTACCGCTTCCATTGCTTATTTTCTCCTTTGCGCTTTTTACGGTATCATCAAAATACTTTACTTTCAGTCCCCAGGAATCCGTATTTTTTATCCAGCCGTAATAGCTTATTACGCTTCTTGCATCGTGTCCGTTAAGTATCTGCTTCTTTCGTACCTTCCGTATTCTCCGTGTTATTCTTAAGCATATACTGGAACGTAAGGTAGTACAGTCCCGGTAGAATCTATAGCCTATAAAGTCTATTGGTCTGTTCCCTAACTTCCCTTTATCATTGGTTGCGTGTACCTGTAATTTACTCTTTATGTGTAAGCCTATTCGTGATAGTGCATCACGGATACAGGCTACATACTGTCGTAGCTTCTTTTTATTACTACTAAATAATAACATATCGTCCATGTACCTAAAATAGTATTTTATCTTGAAAATATGTTTTATTACAAAGTCTACTGGTGTCAGCATGATATTAGCGAACCAGTGACCGAACGGCGTACCTATTGGTATTCCTCTTTTCCCGGCTGCTGTCTCTTTTACCCAGTAAACATCTATACACATAAACAGTAATTCAAGTAACCTTTTGTCTTTAAACATTTTGATAAGTCGGAACTTCAAAAAGCAATGTAAAATATTGTCGTAGCATTTCTTAATATCCAGGGCTTCCCAGTACTTTGTATGTTTTACATTCTTATACTTCTTTCCCTTCCTGTTCTTCCTGGCTATTGCTCTTTCAATCTTCCTTTTGCAATATATCCCGCCTTTTCCCTTTATACTTGCGCACGAATACATATACATTCTTCGCATTAGAATAGGCTCGATGATCTGCAATACTGCCCGCTGTACAATCTTATCAACCATACAGGGCTTAGCGATCACTCGTTTTTTATGCCGCACACCGTCGTATATTTCTTTTCTTCTCAGCTTCCGCGGCTTATATCTGCCTTCTATCAGAAGTGCCTGTATCATTTTCGTGTATTTGTCGATATCCCCTAAATACTTTTCTTTCTGTTGCTTTGCATTTGTCTTTTCGTTTTTCTTTGATTTTGTGGCGTTCGGGCTACTGCATACTGCCTTAATCGCCGTTTTAATGTTTTCATATTCGTAGATTTTTTCGTAGATTCCACCAACTCTTTTAGGTAGTATCTCTTGTTTCTTTAACTTTGGTTTCTTATTTACTGGCTTATCCATATACTACCCTTTCTTAAATGCTTATTCGGAATACGCCCGAAGGCGTACCGCCCTGTAAATAGCGGCTTCCGGGTCTTCCCCTAATAGTTCCTTGCCAGTCGCTTATTTTTACCAGTCCTTCGCCGTGTCGGTTACTCTGGTAAGGTCACAGCTTGCGCCGTGTTTAGATAGTGTGCAATAATTCATATTTTCCATTGTAAGCATTAAGAAGCACCCCGCCGATGTTCCAGTTCGCGTTACCGCTACCGTTGTTCGCGTTCACGTAAGGCAAGCCCGCGTTAGCTCCGTTGTTCGCGTTACCGAAGACATACAAGACGTACCAGGCGGCTTACACACTAAATCCCTTTTATGTATTTTCTCTATCCTTTCATGTTTTCTATCTCCTTCCCGCCGTTTCTTTTTGGTAGTATATCATTTCATTTTGCAAATTCAATACTTTCCCCCTTTCCTTCCATTTTCCTGGAAATCTTTAGGTATTAGGGGGCTGCCCGCCCCCGTTACACCCCCGGTCTTACTGGCGTTTTTTAAGAAGCACCCCGCCGATGACCCAGAACGCGTTACCGCTACCGCTGAACGCGTCCACGCAAGGCAAGCCCGCGCTAGCTCCGTCGCTCGCGTAACCGAAGACATACAAGACGAACCAGGCGGCATTGTTGTTACTCCATAAATACGCCCCATTTCCTTTTCCAACAGAAGAACCGCCCAGCTTTTCGCACCACATTTCTAACGGGTGTTCCGGGTCAAATCCTTCCAAAAGCTGCCAGCCGGACGTTGTAGGAAATGCAAAGCTTAACGCTTTATAATTCGGGTCTGTATCTCCTACATTATCTTTCGTCGCTGTGTTGTCGTAGCATACATATAGCGTCCCCTGGTATCGGTTCACATTATCCACAAAAGCATACTGCCCGTTATGCTCATGCCCTAAAAGTAACATAGCGTGCTTACCGTCATTCACTAAGCAGCCGTCCCTCATTCCCAGGCTATCGGTTGTTCCCGATATATTAGCGCAATGACTAATAATATTACCTACTGCAATATTTACCGGGTCGCCGTCAAAATAGATCGCTTTCCCTGTTACGCTTCCGTTGCTGTAGTCTTCCACTCTTGTAATTAGTCTCTGCTTCGCTACCTGTGCTCCGCCCAGGCTTGTACCGATTTCCACAGCATTTCCTACCAGGTATTCGTTAGCCGCTGTCGCAAGCGCAATAACAATACGGTTTGTACTCTGTTCCGCTACTAAAGCTTTGTCCTGGTCTGTGTATCTCAAATAGTAATAGCCCTTGCATACTTTTTCCTGGGTATTAAGGCTTGCGTATTTCACAAGTACCAGCATACTATACGCCCAGTAGCTTGTACTATCTATGCTGTAGTATCCTTCTCCGGCTGCTTTTGATCGCGCACGTACCGTAGCTCTATTTATTCTGCAATCCGGGTGCTTTCCGCTCATGGATACGTGCTTACTTCCCATAAGCGAAGACGGGTAGCGTCCCCACTCCCACGGCTCTATATATACCGCTCCGTCAAATGCTCCGGCGGAAATCTGTACATATTCGTATGTATCGTCTCGCCAGCGTTTGAGATAATATCCCGGATACTCTGTAAGTACCATGTACTTCGTTGGGTCGTACCCCGGTTCTCCGATATACGCTATTGTTTCCCCTGTATCCAGGTCACAGCATTTAGATACAATCCCCGCCCACGGCATTACATAAGAAAAGTCGTCTTTCCCTACTTTTGTCCCTATGGTCGGGTTTGCTTCCATGCCTACGCTTGCGTCTGTACGTTCCCAGGTATCGCTTACGCTTTCCGTGTTCCATACTCTTTTAACCCCGTAGATCGGCGCGCCTACCTGGGTATGAATCCCAGCAGCTCTTAAGAGTGCGTTTGTTTCTTCCTTCGTGTATCCCTTAATATTTTGTGTGGCTTCTACTCCGGCAGCTTCTATTTGCGCGATTGCTTCCGCTTTTGTATCTGCAATCCCTTTTACTACGTCTTCTGCCTTCGTCTTTGCCGCTTCTGCTGCTTTTACTGAGTTTGCCGCTGCTGTTTTACTTTCTGCTGCCGCGCTTGCTGAATTTGCCGCTGCTGTTGCGGACTTTCCGGCGGCTGCCTTAGAATCTGCTGCCGCGCTCGCTGAATTTGCCGCTGCTGTTTTACTTTCTGCTGCCGCGCTTGCTGAATTTGCCGCTGCTATTTTGCTTTCCGACGCTGCGCTTGCTGAATTTGCCGCTGCTGTTGCGGACTTTCCGGCGGCTGCCTTAGAATCTGCTGCCGCGCTCGCTGAATTTGCCGCTGCTGTTTTATTTTCTTCCGCTTTGCTCGCCGCTGTCTCTGCCCTGGAAGTATAACCCGGTATCTGTTTCATAGCTGATTCTGCTGTTTTAACTGCTTCATTAGCTGTATTTAATGCAGTATTCGCTACTTCCTTTGCAAGTCCCACCGTTCTTAATGCATCTGTAAGGCTTTCGTATTCGTTGCTGCTTTTAATATCGTCTTCGTTTACCGCCCCGTCGTCTACATTCAAATAGAATTTAGCTGTACTTAATACGCCGCCGTCAGTTCCGTACAGTACTACGTCTACAATAGCTGTACCCTTGCAAGTTGTCATTTGCCCGCTTATGTCAATTACGATTGTATTGTTATCTTTCGTAGCATTTTTAGTAACCTGTTTTCCATCTGCCTTTCTACAGCGAACTTCTACAGTATTTACCCCAGCAAGGCTATAGTCCTCTCCGTTGTCTTTAATTTCCGCAATTACCCGGCGTTCTGTATCGCCCATCTTTGCGAATACAACTTTATAGGAATCTCTTAAGCCTACATCTAACGTAAGTCGTGTGATCTGTTTATTCATTCTTCAACAGTTCCCCTTTGTATTGTTCAAATTCCATAGCTGCTACTGTAGCATTTCCCGCGCGTACATTTGCTAAGACACTTTCAAGAATCAGCACCGTAATACTTGAATGTAAGCCGTAATTTCTTTCCGCCATAATAACCGCTGTATTTATATCTTTTTTCGCTTTTTCAATAGTAACGCTAAGCGGCTCGGCTACTCTCTTAACTGCTTCTTCTTTTGTCTCTACGTGGTTTTCTTCCTCAACCTCTACTATTTTTCTCATGTTCTTAATTGCTTCTTCTTTTGTTTCTGTGTGTCTTTCTGTCTTTACTTCTTCTTTGCTCATACTACTTCTTTTTCCTCTTCCACTTTCATTTCGCCCGCTTCTGTATTGAAAAGTCTTACCGTGGTTTTTTCTATTACCGGGCTTTCTTCTTCTTTCGGCTTTTCCGCTTCATTAACCTTTAAGTATCTATCTTCTTCCATATTTTCTCCTAACTTCTCGGGGCGCTTGTTATGCCGCCATTTCTTACAGTTATTGACGAACTCCACCACGTAATAGTGCCATCGCTATTCGCCTGTATCTTTGTTATTATCGGAATTTCCCCCGTCCAACTGCTATAGCCGTCGTATGACGTGTTTCTTAGATCGGCGTTATGCAGATTCCAACCATGTGCGTACACATTACAACCAAAATGTAAGCCCTTTTCTGTATAAATGCTATTCGCTCTCGAATAGCATAAAATCGTATCGTAACTTGTCGCGCTGCTACTTTCTTCTTGCGCCCACGCCATATATTTCCCCTGGTATTCCAAATCAAACGTAAGCCCTTTATGCGCACTATTACTCTTCCACTCATTTGTACCTATTCGCCCTACAAAATAATTATCCCTATAGAATGCATTTCCCGACTGGTCAAATACTGCTCGTTTGCCTTTTGTTGTTACTTCTCCATTGTAAATAGCGATCTGTCCGGCTGAAATTTGCACATACTTAGAACTATTATTAAATGCAACTAGCACATTATTGTAATATTGGGTTATATAGCTTCCCATATCCCCTTTTTCTACTTTACTCGTTATTTTATTTGCATTTACTTGTATAGAGCTTCTAAGTTCGTCTTCTATGCCTTCTGCTCTTTTTACCTCTGCTTCGATAGCGTCATTTGCTACTGTAAATTGCGCTTCTGCATGGTCTTCGTATTTACCCAGTACTTCAACGTCTTTAATGTAAATCGTAGTGTTATCCACATAGTTATACACATAAAGGTACTTTGTCCCCGCCGAGCTTATAGTTATCTCCGTTTCATACTGTTTAAATACTTCGTCGTCCAGCTCTCCGGCTTTTGTATAATAGCTGATTCCGCCAAGTGATACCCTAATTCTCGCTTTACTTATACTTCTTAAGTCCGCCCCGGCTTTGAATCTTACCGTATATGTCCCGGCTTTCAGCTTCCAGCTCTGATACATATAAATATTAGACGTTCCCCTGGTAATGCTTGCTACATTTCCTAAGTATTCGTCGTTTGTGGCTATTATATTTTCGCTGTCGCTCAGCTTCCACCCGTCCAGGTTTCCGCTTTCAAAAGTTCCATTCTCAATATAATTATGCTTAAGTGCATCAACCGCCTTTTTCGCATAGGTCTTAACTGACTCTGCCGACTGGTCTATAGATGTCTTCATGTTTACTTGCGTAACATAATTCTTAAGCTTTCCGTCCGTGTCTGCCTTTGCGTCTGCTAATGCCTGGTCTGCTGCCGCTGCTGCTGTTTCATCGGCGTAACTTTTAGCATTCGCTTCTGCTTCGTCTGCCAGGTTGCCCGCCGTTTCGTCCACATACTCAAAACTGGTATATGTCTTTTTCGCTTCCGTCTTGATCTGCTCCGCCGTTTGGCTTATTGCCGTAGTCATTTCGGTAGTTGTCACATATTTTTTAAGCTGTTCGTCTGTATAGCTCTTAGCCCCAGCTCCTACAGTATCCGCGTAATTATTCGCGTTGCTTTCTGCTTTGCTCGTTGAATCATCTACATACTTATAAGTTGTATATGTCTTACTGGCTTCGGTCTTAATTTCTTCTGCTGTCTGGTCTATCTTTGTCCCCATTTCTACAATGGTTACATACTTCTTAAGTTGCTCTTCCGTGTAGCCCTTCGCGTTCGTTTCCGCTTCGCTTGCCAGGCTTCCCGCTGTCTCGTCCACATACTGAAATGTTGTGTAGGTCTTTTTAAAATCGCTCTTAAGTTCATCAATCGTATTTTTATAATTTCTCTCTACCGTATCCACAGCTTCGCTTATGTGGGATTCTACGGATTTTCTATAGTTAATGCTTATAGATTCCGCCTGTATACTGTCTGCCCTTATCAGTGCGCCGTCCAACTGTCCGACACATACATAATCCGCATAAAATCCCCTTCCAGTTCCGAAGGTCTTCCAGTCCCAGTCTTTCCCGTCCGCTGTACGTTCTGACGCAATACAGAATCCCATTGTACCGATAGACATAGCCCCGTAAGTCGGGCTTCCTTCTACCAGGTCTTCAAACAGTACCGCCCTTACTTCTGAAGGTTGTGATATATCGCGCTGGGCTTTTAATTGTGCCTTTACAGCGTCAATTTTGCCGTATACTTCTTCTGCCTTAAGCGTCCCGTCTTCTCTTGTTACTTTCTGTATAATGTCTGCTGCGCTGGTTGTCTTATCAAAATAATTTTCTGTATAATTCCCCAGCTCAACCTCTGTATTTTCCTCTTCGATGCAGTCATACACCAGTCTTATACATCTTGCAGTTACATTTATCTTAAGTTTTCTATCCCTGGTTAATACGTCGTCGCCTATTCCTATTGTCGTCAGTTTCTTATAGTCTTTATAGTCGTCCGTATCCGCAATTTCTACCAGGTCAACCTTATAATTTACCTTCGGCTTATCAAGTCCGTTTTCGTACTCTTTTTCGCACCGCCTTTTAAGCTCTTCCCTTAAAAGTTCCAGGGTGCTAAAACCTTCTTCCCCTTCCTGGCAGTCTTCCAGCAGCTTAACATCTTCAAACTTAATCACTGCTGCCCTGGGATTCGCGTAATTTCCTATAAGTGGGCTATCTACCCACGGTTCTTCCCCTTCCAGGGTGTACCCGTTGTACGATTCCGGGATAATTCGTGTTACCACATCGTCTATACTTATATCTGCTTCTATCCCGGTCATATTCCGCCCGAACTCTGCACACGCTCCATAGTCCCCGCCCAGGCGGTCATTTATGATAACGGTAAAATTATCATACATTCTTTCGCCGCCCCAGCGATTTATAAAGCTATTTTCGTCATCCCCGCCGATTGCTTCCATTATATTTTTACGGATATAGTAAGCCGTGGATCGCGTTTTAATATTGCTCTTCGCTTTGTACTTCGTACCGCTTAAGATTATATCTAACGCTTCTTGCCCGGTCTTGTCCGTCGGTCTTACATCTACCAGCATTTCCCCGGCAGAATCATAGAAAATATGTCTTGCATAAGCCGTTACTTCTGTCTCAGTCTTCGTATAATCATAGATTCTAAAAAGCTGCTTCTTTGAGTACGGCGTAGGTGCTGCTATCACATTATCAGTTACCAGGTATTCCCAGCGCCCCAGGTCGTCTATAGGGTGTTCTAAGGTAAGCTCTGCTACTCCTTCTACAGTAAGTTCTACTTCGCACGTAGTCGGCGTTAAGGTCATATCTCCGTTACTTCCGTAGTCCTCATTACCTTTAACGTATACCTCTATCATTTATCTGCACCGCCAGTTAGGTTTTATCTTAACTGTAAATCCAGGGCTTACACTAAATGTATTTTCCCCTTCTTTTAAATACAGATCTTCATAATACCCGGTAAGCCGTCTGTTTGCCGTTTCCTTCAACGCCGTGTAGCAAAGTTTCAGCCCGGTATCTATTACCAGCTTCCCGCCGATATTCGCCGTAACTTTCGTACCATTTACAGTAAGTGTACATACACCGTCCCCCGCGATCTCATACACTGGTTCGCACTCTTCAAAAGCATTATACAGTGTATCGCTTAAGTTCCTGGTTTCTGCTCCCTCTGTCAGATACATATAGCCTTCACAAGTAAATGTTACCTGGAATTTCCCGATACGCTTCGCTAAGCGCTCGTTTGTCCCTATTTCAATTTTCTTCACTTTGTAATAATAGCCCGGGTCGTCTGAAAACATAAGCATCCCTGTACTTTCCTTAAGGAAGCGCCGCTTTATGCTTCTGAAATCTTCCGCCCAGTCTTCCGGGTCGTCTGACAGGAAGTTATAAGTAATCTCAATGGGAATATCTTTTAATGTTCCTTTTTTCCTGTATAAATTCCCGTCCCTTCCCGGTACTTTTATCTCGTCGTATTCCTGTTCTGCTGTAGGGATATTAGGGCGGCTCACGGGCTTAACGCCCGCGTCTCTGTCCCTAATATTGTTGTATATTGTGTAATATACACCGTTCATTATGCCGCCCCTTTCGCTTTCTGCTTGCTCTTTTGGTCTTTCGTTACATTCTTAACTACTCGTTTTGTCGTCTTTCGTGCTATCTCTTTTCCGTCAAGCTCCGTAATATTCGTAATTTCTACAATTACTGTCTTTTCGGAATCGTCCGTAAATTCTGTAGTATCTACTCTGTTGTTCAGTGCTACTACTTTCGCACTCTGCTTAACCTCTGTTACTGGTGTTATCTTCGCTACTTTCTTTGTAAGTGTTCCCAGGCTCTTATCTATGTCTTCTTCAACATTACCAAGCTCGTTCGTAAATCCTACGCCCGCTCCTTGTGCCATGTACTTACCTACTTCGTCCTGGAATACCCGGGACGGCGAATGTATACCCAGTGCATTTTTTACACCGTCTACAATTCCGCTAAAGAAGCTCTGCACTTGCCGTCTAAACCAGCCAGCGGCATTACATATACCATTCCATACACCAGTTACGATATTGTATCCTACGCTCGCCATTTGCGACGGTAGCGAAGCTACACCGTTAATCACAGCACTTACTAACTGACTTGCCGCGTTTCTACCCTGTTGTAGCAGTCCGCTTCCCCAGTTTGCTACAGATTGTATAGCGCCCTGTATTGCGTTCCAGACTCTGCCCGGCATCTGTGAAAGTGTTGAATATACATTACTTAAAATATTCGATGCTGCCGCGCTCGCCTGGCTTAACATCTGTTGCCCCCAGTTCGCCATATTTGTAATCGCGCTTACTATTGCGTTCCAAATCTTACCTGGAAGCTGGGATAAAAAGTTTACGACCGTCGTTATAGTATTCTGTATATAATTAGTTGCTTGTGTGTATACCTGCTGTCCCCAGTTCTGTACGTTCGTGATCGCGCTTACTATCGCGTCCCAAATCTTGCCCGGAAGCTCTACCAGGAATCCCACTACGGAAGTTATCGTATTCTGTATATACGTTGTTGCTTCCGTGTATATCTGCTGTCCCCAGTTCTGTACGTTCGTGATCGCGCTTACTATCGCGTCCCAAATTTTTCCTGGAAGCTCTACCAGGAATGTTATTACCGTGTTAATAAAATTCGGTATTTCTGTAGTCGCCCATGTTACCAGGTCAATACCGAACTGTACTACATTCCCGATTGCTTGACCGATTACATAGCCGATTTTATACGGCAATTCCTGGAAAAATGCTATTGCATTTGTTACAAATTCAGTAGCAGCCTGTACAACTGCTGCCTTCATATTTTCGCCCCAGGTCGTTACTGTCGTAACTGCTCCCAGTATTGCGTCCCAAATTTTCCCCGGTAATTCCTGGAAAAATGTTACAACGCTCGTTATCGCGTTACTTGCCGCCTGGGTCGCCGCTGTCTTTACATTTTCGCCCCAGGTTGTTATCTTCTCGACCGCTCCCAGGATTGCGTCCCAAATCTTGCCCGGTAATTCCCGGAAAAATGAAGCGATATTATCTACAATATTTCGGAAAGTTTCGCAATGTTCGTACAGCAGTTTAGCCGCACCCGCGAACGGATTCGCCAGGAATAATAGAATATCTTGCCAGTTATCTTTTACAAAATCTACAACCTTGCTTAGTGCGTTTGGTATTGTTTCTGTAAAGAATTTTGCAATTTCTCCTACTACTTTTCCTACCGTATCTTTTACGATGTTCCAGGCATTTACTACCGCCGCTCTTGCATCTTCATTTGTGGCGACAAATCCGACTATAGCCGCTACCAGTGTAGCAACCAACGTTATAATTAACATCATCGGATTAGCAGCCATTGTTATATTAACAAGTTTCTGTATGGCATTTAGCGCCACTTCTGCCGCCGTAAGTCCCTGTATAGCTGTTACTACTCCGTTGATTATCGACGCTACCTTAAATACCGCAAATCCCGCACCTATGGCAGCTAATAAGCTGGCTATCGTGTCGCCGTGGTCTGCAATCCAGCCCAGCCCTTCCAGGATTTTAGGTAATACCGCTACAATAATTTCACTGGCTTTTTCTACCAGGTTTCCGAAACCTGTAGCAACCTTATCAAGCGCGCCGCTCAGCTCCCCGCTCGCTAAATCTGTCTGTAAATCTCCTATTACGTTCGTAATATTCGTTACTGCATTTTTAAGCGGTGTCTCGAACTTTTCATAAGCAGCAATTCCAAGCCCTTCCAGCCCGCTCTTTAATATCGTAATTTTACCCTGTAAGTTATCATTCATCGTTGCCGCCATTTGTTCGGCAGCGCCCGTAGAATTTTCTATGTATCCGCTTAACTCATTGAACCGCTCGCCGCTGTTCGCAAGTAAAGCATTTACGCTCTTAAGGTCAACTTTATTAAAGATTGTGTTTAATACTTCTGTCTGCTCTCCCTGGGTCATATTTCCCAGGATTCCGTTAAGGTCTTGGAAAGTCTCATTCAACGGGCGCATATTCCCGTTTGCGTCGAAGACTTCAAGCCCTAACTCTTGCATTTTTTTCTTTGCGGTATCCGTCGGCGCTGTAAGGCTTAAAATTACGTTTCGTAATGCTGTTCCGCCTTCTGCTCCTTTCGTTCCGCTATCCGCGAATATTCCTAATACGGTATTCGCTTCGGTAACTCCGCCCGCTAAGCTCTTAGCCGTTCCGCCTACGCTAAGCAGCGCTTCGCCCAACTGCTGCACACTGGTATTACTCTTTTGTGAGGTCTTCGCCATTTTGTCTACAAAACTTTCTGTAGTTCCGGCTTTGTCCCCTAGTGCGCTCATGCTGTCCGTTACCATGTCGGAAGCTGTCGCTAAATCCATTCCGCCCGCTGCTGCCAGGTTCAAGACTGTAGGTAATGTCTCTACTGCTTTGTCTGCATCATATCCGGCAAGTGCCATATAGTTAAGGGCTTCTGCTGCCTGGGTAGCGCTAAACTGGGTGGTATTCCCGGCTTCCTTCGCTGCATTTTCCAGCTTTGTATAAGCTTCGCTTCCCCCGGCTATTTCCTGGGTAGTCATACCCATAGTAGCCGCTACCTGGCTCATGCCGCTTTCAAAGTCCATGCCGACGCTTATCGCGCCCTTCGCAAGTTCCTTTATCCCATTGGCAAGCTCTTTTACTCCGTTGATGATCGCGGAAGAAATAAGATTAGCCTTAATAACGTCGCCCAGGCTTATAGTTTTATTCCCGGCTTCGTCCATGTTGCTTCCCGCCGTCTTTATTTCCTGTCCGAAAACAGTCCATTTCTTTTCGGCGTTCGTTAATTCTTCTTCTGTATTTTTTAATGCTGTATTCTGCTCAGTAAGTGCCGCTTTCGATTCATTCAGCTTAACCGTATTCTTCGCTATTGCGTCTTCCTGTTTCTTTACAGCATTTGTAGCCTTTGCGTGTGCTTCTTTTGCTTCTTCTAGCTGTGCATTTAGTTTTCGGCTTTCCTCGCTGTCTTTTCCAGTCGCCTTAACGCTATCTTCATGGGCTTTCGTAAGCTCTGCTACCTTCTGCTTTGCCTTGTCTTCCTTCTCTATCAGTTCTGTAAGCTTCTGCTTCTGAGCTGTTAAATTGGTCTGCTGTAGCTTAATTGCGTCCGTTTGCAGCTTAATCTTACTTGTAAGCTCTGTCTTCTTAGCCTTAAGTAAATCTGTCTGACTTCCTAATGCTTTCGCTTGTGCCGCTTCTACCTTATATTCGCTGGTAACAAGCTTCATTTGCGTAAGCATTGATTTCATTTGACTGGTAAACTCGCTTGTATTCGCCCCTACTCTGAGACTTGCACCAGCCATTTATTACGCTCCTTATGTCTACTTTTCCCGGTCATATTCGACTTGAAATACAACGTAGTCCAATAAGTCGCTTAAATCTGATTCTAAGCACTCCTTATAGCTGTTTCGCATACTCTTTATACATATCTGTAGGATAGCGTCCAGGTTGTCCCCGTATGATCTCCATATTTCTTCCTGCGTCGTCTCTTCGATATATCCATTTTCCTGGTCGTATTCATCGAACGCGCTACCCTGGTCTTCTTCCGGCACTCCGCCCAAAAGTGTACCAAGATACCGTATTTTTTCATTGACAGAAATATCTATGATTTCTACTATCGCTCCAAACGTATCTATAATGTCTGCTACGTCCAGCCGTTCTATTTCTTCATTCTCTACCCTGTCGTTAAATACAACCTGTATCACGGCAGCGTATAGCTCTAATAAGTCGTCTTCATCATCAGTACAGCTAATTCTCTCCATAAGCTTTATAAATCTTCGGTAAGCGTATGTCGTGATTCTGTATAGCCTTTTTTCTCCTTCCTCACATTCCAGGCAGTAGTCTATTACACCTGTGAGCTTAAATTTTTTTTTGCGCCCGCGGCTTCGTCCTTAAGCTTCTTAAGGATATTCGCGTTAATCAGTCCGAAGTTAAAAATAATCTCTGAAACATCTTCTAAAGATTCGTTCGCTTCTTCAAAAGTAAACTGATTATCATACACCAGTACAATAGTGTTAATCATTTCGTCCAGTTCCGCGTCTGTATAGGTCTGCTTCTCCGGGCGTGTCAGTCTTTCGTATACCTCGCGGAAGGCTTTATATTTCTTTCTTCCAATCTTTCCGCAATCGTATTCTTTACCGCCGATTGTAATAATATTTGCTTTCCCGGTCTTTGCTGTCTTCTCTGCCTGTAAATTACTCTTATTCAAAATTTCCGCATTGATAAGTGAGAAATTAAGCAGAATATCCGCGATTTCATCCAGCGCGTCGCTGGCTTCATCAAATGTAAACTGATTTCCGTATACCACTACGATAGATTCAATCATTTTATCTAAGTCTTCGTCTGTAAAAGTCATAGAAGCAGCTTCCTTCTTTAAAAAGCTGTCGAACGTCTCACAAAATGATCTGTATTTTTCTCTTGTAATTTTTCCGCTTTCATACTCTTTATCGTTAATTGTTATTTTCATATTCGCACCTTCTTAGCGGTGTCAGAATATGACACCGCCCCTTTTTTCTCTTTTTACGCTGCTACATCTGCTTTGTATTCCTGTACCGCCCCGAACCATTCCGCAATAGCTTTTTTAGCGTTTGCATGTTCTTCAAGTAATTGTGATTCGTCCACCTTAAGCGCATAGAAGCGTTTTGCTTTTCCGTCTACGGTATCCTCTTTCTTTCTTGCGTAGAAAGTAAATGTAATCTTCTGTGTCTGAGCGGTCTTCTTGTCCTTGATTGTCTCGTAGGACTCTTCCGGGTGTTCTGCTTTTCCGCAATAGTACCATACAAATTCGTACTTCCCGTTGTTCTGCTTTGCCCGGAATCCTAAAGCAACTTCCTTCGCTCTGTCGCTCTCTGATTTTACCAGGTAGCCGGATTTATACAGGGAATCAAACAGTAACGCATAGTCGCCCGGTGTCAGTCTGTTTACTTCCAACTCAATTTCTGCTTTTACAAATGTTTCTGTAGTATCCTCTACTTCGTCGTCACTGTATAAGTACTCTACCTCGAATGTCTCTTTAATAGTTGCCGTGATTGCTTTCGCCAGCCTGGTAGGTGTGTCTGCTGCATAGGTCGTAGCATCGTTTGTAGTAACTTCCGCTACACAGATATCCTTTAAGCCTACTACTCGGCTTCTCTCAATCGTCTGTTTATTTTCCTGGACTTTCATTACCTTAGTCTTCTCCTTCGGTATTTATCAAAAAATAAAATCGCGCTGCTTTATGGTATATTTTCGTATCCTGTTCATAATCATCATTTCCCGCAAAATATGTAAAGCCCGCCTTCTTAAGTAATTTCTTTATTTTCCGTTTCAAAAGAAAACAATCTTCTTCACTCCATATATCTACCTGTATATAGTATTCTTCTGCTTCGTTCTTATCGTCGCTATGGTTCGCGTCGGTATCCGTAATATAGTAAAAAGTAATATGGGTATCGTTTATATCCTGGTTATACCAGCCTTCTTCTACGTGTTTTCCCGTTATACCTATTACGTCTGCTATATACGCCGTTAAATCCAGGTCTTCGTTATTCGGATAATCCGCCATGATCTGCTTAAGCTGCTGCTTTTCTTCTTCACTCAGAAGTGCCATATTATCCCCCTAACTTTTCCTTTAAAACTTTCTCGTATTCTTCTTCTGCTATGCTCTTTAGTGCGCGATATGTCGGGCGCGCTGCTTCCAGCATGAATTTTTTAGGCTTATGCATCGTCGTACCCCATTCATGGAACTTCATGTAGAAAAATGGCGAAGTATCGCTTTTTTCCCAGCCTATGACTTCTCCATAGTTCCCGCTTTGTGTCGTTCCCTTCTCCGGGACATTATCCGCCGCGTGCTGCCCCGTCCTGCTGCCGCGCCGCCCGGATTTCATAGGGTTTTTACTGTATGCTTTCTTCCTTATCTGCCCTTCCGATTCTTCTAAGCCGACTTTCCCGGCTTTCTTTACAATCTTTTTATTTAGGTCTTTCAGTTCCGACGCTGTAGCAAGCCTTTCTATTTCCCGCTGCACTTCGTCCAGTCCCAAAAAATCCATAGTAATATTAAAACTCATACTACTTCTTGCCCTTTAAGTACCACTTTCCGGCGGTCGTATTTGCCGTAATCGGCATTGATAAGCTTAAATATACGTTCGCCCCATACTACCCGGTATTCCTTTGTATTTAAGGCTTCCAGGGCTTTGCAGTATCGCGTTTCAAAGTTCATTACATTTTCTAACTTTGCTTCCAGGGCGGTATACAGTTCTTTCCCGTACAGGCTCTTTACTTCACACCAGCATTTTAAGTAGTCGTCCCACTTTTCTACTGGTCGTCCTTTTTCTACGGTCTTTTGCCGCTTCTGTATCATTACATACATTTTACCTACCCCACATTCGCTAGCTTATCCAGGATAGTTTGTGTTATCTTATCCTGTTTCGTGTTATTGCTTACTGTAGTTCCTCTTACGTCGTACATATCGCTTATTACTTTCTTCTGTAAGAGGGTTGCAAGTCTGCAACCTCTCTTATATTCTTCTTCGCTATTGTATTTATCCTTTTCCCGGTATGCAGTACCCACACAACCGTCTATATAAGCTTCGGATATATCTATAAGCTCCGTGATATAGTCGTTATCATCGTCATAGCCTACCCTTAAATATTCCTTCGCTTCCTGCAATGTGATCGCCATAAGCTACGCCTACGCTGCCGCGAACTCAATTTTAAAGTCTGCTCTGTCGTCCAGTTTCTCACAGTCAAAGCGCTCCTGTACTTTCAGCGCCAGTTCGTCAGATTCAAAGAATACAGACTTATCCGTAGACACTGTATAGCCTTTTCTCTCGAAGAATTTAACCAGGGCATACAAATTTACTACATAGAAAATCATTTTTTCTGTAGTGCTTGCTGTAATATCTTCGTCACTCAGCGTAATAAGCTCTTTACCCTGGAAGTATTCTTTACCGTTTACCTCTTTAACCAGGTCTAAGTTTCTTCCGTTCTTATCTTCCTGTGACTTTAAGTACACGCTGCCGGAAAGGTTTGTAATTACTACCACTCTTCCGCGAAGTGTCGGTAATACTCCGTCGATAATTTTCTTTACATCTCTCCAATCCTTCGCACCTGTAGACTTGTCTACGGCATTGGCTTCTACGATCTGCATAATCTCATCATTTTCAGTATTAACCCCAGCTTCCGCGAAGTCCGGCTTAATAACTTCCTGTACGATATTTACGGCTTCGTCTTCCTGTAAATCGTTTGCAATCGGTACAAGTGAACCGTAATTCTCAATGTCGTACTTGATATCCTCTGTATTTGCCGCTTCTCCTGTAAGCTTCGTGCCAGATTTATACTTTTTCAGCTTTTTACCGCCGATTTTTGCAAACGGCATTTTGCCATGGTTAGAGGTTGCTTTGATTACATGGCAATGGTTTTTAAGGCTTGGGAAACCAGCTCTTAATACCTGGATATCGTTTACGAACTGCTCCGGCAGAATAGCAGCGTTACCGTCGATATTTACGGCAGCTCTTTCTTCGTCTGTCAGTGCTGCCTTTCCATGCAAAGCAAATTTTACGGCAGCTCTCAACTCGCTTACTGCTCCTGTTGATCTGCTTTCTTTCTGTTTCTTCTGTCTTCCCAGGTCTTCCCGCTCTTCGTCGTCCTCTGCTTCTCTTACCGCAAGCAATTTCTGTAATTTTCTCTTTTCTGCTAAAGCTTCCTCTGCCTTGTCCGCGTCTCTGCTTTCCAGGTATCCGTTAATTTCCTCTGTTTTCTGTACAATCTCTTCTCTTAATTCCTGTACTGTCATGTGGTTACTCCTTGTTATTTTCGTCTGCGATTTCCAAAAGTCGCGCTTCTTTTCTCAGCTCTTCCAGCCGTTTCTCTTCTTTGGTATCTGCTTTCATACGTTCAAAGCTTCTACAGTTAATTTGTGAACTGTCATAAGCTGGGAACGTACACGGGCTTACTTCCAACAGCTCCGCTTTTACAACACTTCTTTTGTACATTTCTTCGCCTTCGTGCTGTACTTTGCTCCATTTATCTTCTAAACAGATAAAACCGAAGCTACTACCGTCTACGTCTCCACGCTTCACGCTTTCCCGTACATCGTTTCCCCATGTGTTATTAGGTAAATCAATGTCGTAATTCAGCCCGGTAGTATCCCCCATGTTAAATCTGAGTGTATCCGTCTTCGTGCTTCCAAGTGGTCGGCTTGTGTCGTGATTCCATAACGCTTTTATCTCGCTGCCGTTCTCTTTGCATCTGCTTAAGCTTTCATCGAAGCACCCCGCGGCGATTTCCTCTAAATATTTGTCGCCCCAGCGGTCAGTAATAACTACAGGCGTATTATACTTAACTGCATAACCGCCAATCGTGCGGCTTTCTTCGCCTTCTGCTGCTGCTCTCACTTCAAGCGGTATCCCCTGGTACGCTACATAATTTCTTCTTTCCTGGATTTCCGCCGCATCTTCTGTACTGTGTGTGTTATTCTCCGGCATTTCCCTTTGTGTCCTTTCCTAAGTCCTTAAGCTTAAGCACACCAGCATTTACTATAAGGTCGTCCCCGTCCTCTGTAGTTTCCCTTCCAAGCTCTAACCTGGCTTCGTTCGGTTTTATGATTCCGCCCGCCACGTAAGCGCATAATATTTTTTGCTGGGTTTCCGGCGAAGAACGCAAAATAACATTTGTGTTATGCTTCGCTTTATATCCTTGTGCCCTGTCGTCTTTTGTTAAGCAGCCCCACGTTACTTCCTGTTCGATAGATTCATACAGGATAAGCAGTGTATCCACCAAAAAGCTTAACTGCTGCTGTTCTAGCGAATTATTATTTGTGTCTTTCAAGTCGTTAAGCTGATACATTTTTATACCAAATAGCGCCGCGATCTGACTTATAGACATTCTTCTTATCTGCTCATACTGTGCGTCTGCCAGGGATAAATTTACGGGTTGTACATTAAATCCCGCCGGAACTGTAAAAATACGTTTTCCTTTGCTGTACAGTTTTCCAAACTTTTCCTGTATCTTTTTAAGCTCTTTTTCGTCCCTTATGTCGCTTGTAAGCTGTATTACCATTTTGTTAGTCAATCCATTATCAAATAACGTGTTAAGGTAATTCTGTGCTTTAATCTGTACGTCTATCGTACTTTTTACGATAGTCCTTACCGCTTCCGTGTTAATTCCGTCCATAGTAAAGCCTTTGAATATCAGCAAATCCTCATAAAAGGCGCTTTCATTCATTCCCGTACCTGGTACTTTGAAATCAACTAAAACTTTATGCTTTTTGGTTGATCTGAGTACACCCGCATCGTCTATAGTGATTCCTTCTATCGTGCAAGGGTACAAAGCTTCTATTTTTCCTTTTCTTCCGTACACTTTTACCGCTCCGGCTATTCCTTCGTGTTGCCTGGTGGCTTCTATTGCCTTCCAAAAGTCTACCGCCGTCATATACGGGTTTGGTCTTAAACTCAAAAGCTCATATAACGGGTGTTCTTTTGCCCTTCTTTCGCCTGTTTCCGTGTCCTGGGTAAGATATAGCGGCGTTTTCGCCACTGCTTCCGACAGCTTTTTTATACAGGTAAAGTATGTTGCTTCCTTCATTGCCGCCGCTGGTTGGTCTTCTTCTATCCCGAAAACCTTTAAAAAAAGCTTTTCTTCGTCCGTAAGTCGCGGCGTATCGTCTACTTCTTCGCTTCTTTTTTCCAAAAAATCCAAAAACATTAACTTTTACCGCTCCTTACTATCATAATCGCGACTGCTGCCAACTCAGCAGCTAAAACATACATACCGATATGCGGGTTTATGTCGTATGTCGTCCCAAACACTACCGCCATAGCTGTCAATAATAGCCCGTCTGCGATCACTATTTTTTTCTTCATGTTTTTTAACTTCTTAAGCATATTTTTTCCTTCTTACATCGCGTCCAGGTATTCCACCGGGTTATAGTGTTCAATACCATTTTCTTCGATGCACAATAGCAAGCCCATAAGCATGGCTATTACACCGTCGATTTTAAATTTACTTTTCTTCTTACTGTACTTGACTCCTAACATTTCGTCGTAAACTGCTATACAGTTTTTCGCCATAAATCGGAAGCACTCATTTTCTGCAATAACCAGCCTTTCGTCTACTAATAGGTTCTCAAAATCGTTAATAACCTGTGTCATAGTCTTAGTTCCCTGTCCTATTGGGATAACGTCCCAGCGGTCTTCTAATCGGTTTATGATTGTTGTACTTCCCCACTGGTCGAAGCCTATCTGTTCTATCCTGTATTTTTCGTCCAGTTCTACCGCATGGTCTAAGAAGCGTTCAAAATTTACATATTTTCCGTCTAAAGCTATCAAATCGCCTTTTTTTATCCAGTACTCATAAGGGTTATTGTCCTTATGCTGCCTGTAAGCTACCGTTTCTTTCGGCGTATACAGGTACGGCACTACGATAAATCGCCCGGTTGTCTCTTCATAAAACACCAGGACAAAGCCCGTAATATCATTTTTACTTGATAAATCCAGTCCGCCCCAGCACTTCCAGCCTTCTAAGTCTTTCGTGTCTACCTTTTTCGTACACAAGTCCCATAAGTCCATATTTATAGCGCCTTTTTCATGGTCTAACGCTACGTGCTGGTTTAGGAACATACGCCTAAACATATTTTCCTGTAAAGGCATAAGCCGTATACGCTTCGCATAGTTCGCCAGGTCTTCCAGCTTCCTAAATACTCCTAATGCCGGGTTCGATTTATACCATTGTGTTTCGTCCTCAACATTACAATCTTTATCAGCTTCGTAAATCCTATAGTAAAAGCTCGGGTCGTTCACTTCCCCGGCTTCTATTTTCTTTGCCATAGTATAAAGCTGCATTTCCGGGTTTGCCGGGTCTTCTCCGCTGGAAGCCGTTGTAATTGTCATTATTAACGGCTCGTCCCATGCTCCTTGTCCCGTTCTCAGCTTTCCGTACATTTCGTCGTTTTTCGCCTGGTGTATCTCGTCCAGGACGGCTACATAATCGTTAAAGCTGTCGGCGTTGTCTGCATCTGACGACAGTACCATAAGCTTATTACCGTTATCTTTCCGTATAATGGTCTTCGTGCTGCTCGTAATCTTGCAGTAGCGGCGTAGCGTCTTATTTGCTTTTATGAAATGTTCTACCGTTCCGTACAGCTCGCCCGCCTGTTTGGTTGTATTTGCCGTTAAAATAAAAAGCGCGCCGAAGATATGCCGTTGACAGAAAAAGAGATATACTACTATAATCGCCGCCAGGAATGACTTACCATTTTTTCGCGGTATATTTATATGTGCTTCTCTATGTTTCCGCTTGCCGTCGCTCCTTCTCTTTACGCATAGGATTTCTGTTATTATTTCAAACTGAAATTCTAATAAATCAAAGTTTCGGCTTGCTCCTCTATCATTGGTCAACTTCGACACGAACTTAAATACTTTCTTTGCTTCCTCTACATCGTAGTAGTATTCTTCCGTATCCCACTTCTTTTGTAACTTCTCCAACCAGGCAGCTAAAAGCAGTTCCGTGTTAATCATGTGCTATCATTCCGTCCAGCTCCGCGTCTATGCCGCCGTCGCCTTGTGCGCTCTCTGCCTTCATTCTCTGCCGCGCCGCTGGCGTTAATCCTAATTCTTTCGCCCAGGCTCTCATTTCCGTCTGTGCTTTATTTGCTATGCTTACTTCTGGTCTTTGCTGTTCGTAACCATTATCGCCCACTTCCATACTGTAACCTTTTTCGTCTATGATCTGTTCGCACTTCTGCCACTTTGCATAGTTCGTACAGTAAGCTTCTAGGGCTTTAAGGTCTTTGTCCGTAAATTCTTTTTCTTCTTCCGCGAAGATTTTCGCAATCCTTCGCCACTCTTTTTTAGCCGCCGCACTTAACCACTTCGGGCAAGGTTTCGGCTTGTTTTTTTCTGTCTTTTTTTCTTCATTCGCCATACTGCCACCTTCTCAGACCCCCCCTATACAAAAAATCGGCGTTTTTTTTCAAATCAACTTGAACTCGGGACTTTTAAAAAGAAATAAAAAGTTTTTATATCCCCCCGCTGTCTCCGAACTCGCGCCGGAAGCGCTGTAGCATATCGTAAAGCGTTCGCTGCATCTTCTTTTTTGCCATGTATCCGCGGTCATATTCTTTATGTATGCGCCTGTGGTTTGCTTCGCTCAGCCCTATTACATTGTCTCTATCAAGTCGTCTATGCCATGCTTCCGTAACCTCTTCTATGTGGTGGTACTGCTCCGCTGTTATCACTATTCCCGTTGTGTAGTATTCAAATATATCTACGCCAAGTTGCGCCGCTTCCTGGTTGGCTCTGAACCCTTCCCAGGCTTTGCTATTATAGAACTGCTGCCGCCGGGCTTCCTCTTCGTTCTCCATACGCTTACGCTTGTATTCTCTGTACTTCTCTCTGTCTGTGTTCTTGTGCCTGTCACAATACTTAACCCCAGCTTCTACTACCTTGTGGCAGCCCGGGTAACTGCATAACTTCTTAAGCATCTATCTTTCTTCTTTCATAGTGCCGCCCTGGATTTCATGCGGCACTTGGGAGGTTTAGACAAACAAAAAAGAAGAACCAGGCAAAGGGTGCTTTCCTTTACCTAATTCTTCTTGCGTTTGTATCTATAGATTATCATAAAGTTTCTTTAGTTTCAATTCTTTTTTGTTATGTTTTCTCTATAGTTTGCTGAGTTTTTCCACGCTTTTTCCTGGTCGTTGGCAGTCCATGTATACGCTTCCAGTTATTGTTCTTGTCCTGGTTCTCACGTAACAACTGCTGCCGCCTTCGGCTTCGTATGATCTGCTTTTGTCTGTCTCGTATTTCCCGCTGTCTTAATTCCTTCTTTGCTTTCTTGTTTCCGAAGCTCGCCCGTATTATCAATAACATTTCCTGTAGGCTCATCATTATTACATTGCCTATCTTCGCTATACGCTCTCCTGTAGCTGCTGCATATATGTAACCGTTCCGTACTTCCGTCACGCTGTTAAGTGTGCTTCGTAGTGTCTTCCCGTTCTTTCTACCGTATACTATCATTTCTTCTTTTCTCCTACTACTTCCAGGTTAATAGGTTCTATCATATCGTCCAGCATAGCATAGTAAGGCTTCTTATTCCCTGGTGCTGCTTTCAGATTCACATAACGGAAGTGTATAAAATAGGCGTACATATCGTCCATGTTCGGCAGCTTCCGTATTTCCTTTACTGTACCTATCTTCCCCAGGATATGCTTAATATGTTTCTGCCTTACGCCTACTTCCTTAAGCCTGGCTTCGCTGCATATCACTTTTACTCTTTGTCCTTTAGTAATCATAGTCCTCTTCCTCTCCATCTTCCGGCTCGCAATATTCACACATAAAACAAGTTTTACATTCACATTCCGTTACAAGTGTTGTTGTGCTTTTATACCTTTCGCACCACATTGTTATTTCCTTTCCGTGTCAGATTCTGACACCTTTTATTTTTCTTCTTTGCCTAAGTATTCCTCTATATCCATTTGTCCCGGTAAGTCAGCTTCCTTTTTTTTCTTCGGGTCTTACTTTTATTCCCAAGATACACCAGCCTTCTTCTAAGCCGCTGCAATCTTCCAGCATATAGATAATATCCGCTTTTATCTCTCTTCCTGTATTGCGTCCGTCTTTGAACTCCATAAGCTCTAATACGTCGCCTTCCTTGTATCCCCGGTCATTCTTCCGAAGTTCAAAGCTTTTCTTGCCGCTTGCCACATCATCAAAGCACATAGCCGCAAGCCGTATAATGTGTGTCTTTGGTTCTGCTGCCGCCGCTTCGCTCGGTAGTGTCTCCATTTTCTTATCATCGGACTGCTGCCGTAGCTTCGCTTTTGTATCCCGGTCTATTGCTGTTTGTTCTTCCTCGTACTTTTGTTCTTCTGTCTTCTCCGCTTCTGCCTTATTCGTGTACTTATCGCACTTTTTACAAGTCCCCGTTTTTACGTTGCACTCACTGTAATATAAGCAAGAATAGCATAGGCTCGTAATGCTTTCCGGGTGTGCTGGCTCGTAATCGTCGCTCGGCTTCTTTTCTGCTTCCTTCTTCTCTTTTTCTTCCTTTACCATTTCCCGGACATCTTTGCTTAACAGCTCCCCGTTTTCAATAACTTCATGCTGTTTTGCTTCCGGCAGCCTGGACGTTTCATAAGCCGTAGAAAAGTTTATTTTTCCGTCCTTAAATGCTTCCTTACCTTCTTCGCACAAATTGTTATTGATACTGTTGATCTGATTTATCTTACCCGTAGACTTCCCGGTAACATTTGCTATATAGTCTCTCATTTTCCCCTCTATAGTCAGTTCCCCGGATTCCCTGGCTTTTACCAGGTACTTTGTAAACTCAGCTACGCCGTTCGTTAATTCCCAGTCGCTAAGCTGTCGGTTAAAGATATTTGCACTATGCAGTGTCAGCATAAACAGGCTTTCGCTCATTTCTTTTATTTTGCAGTCCACAAGCTTAAATTCGTCGTGTCCGCGCTCGATATTAAGGACTGCTGCCGCTGTACGTCTATGTCCTACTATTATTCTGTCTTGCCCATCTACACGCCCTACTATGATTTCCTGTAGCTGTCCGACTAAAAGCATATTGTCCGCCAGTTCTTCTATATTGTCCTGGCTATACTTGTTATGCTCTGACGGAATCAGTGTACGCGGGTCTAAGCGTACCTTTCTGTAGTCCTTTGCAAAAATAATATTTTTCTTGCTGTTGGCGTTAAGTCTGTCGCCTATGCCAATCTTTCCCATTGCTGTATCTCCTTTCTACTGTTCCCCTATTTTTTCTCCTGGGCTTAACCGTCTTATCCCTTTTCTTTCGTCTTCGCTTCCTTCTTTGTATCCGACTTCGTACCCAGTTTCGTATCCGTCAACAAAGCCACCCGCTTTTATTCCGCCTTCATGCCCTTCCCGGTATCCATCAGTCTTACCAGCTCTGTACCCTTCGGTAAAACCGCCCGCTTTTGTTCCGTCTATATATCCTTTCGTATATCCGTCAGCCTTCCCGGTTTCGTATCCGTCTATAAAGCCGATGCTATACTTTGCCAACAAAACCCTTCTTAATGTTTCCTTGAACTCTTCAAGCATCTTTACACTCCTACTTTTCTCCAACACCTATAAACTTTCTGACATTCTGCAAAAATGTTGCGCTTTCCTGTAATGTATCCCCGATACACTCTTTAAGGTTCATTTCTTCCAACACAAGTTCTAATTGCTTAAGCTGTAAAATTTCTTCCTTAATCGCGTTCTTAAGTCCACTTATGAAAATTTCTTTTGCTACCGTGTGTACTTCGTCATTAAAATTAAATTCTGACTTATTCCCGTAGATATGATCTATGTATTTTATTTTTCCACCTTCTACAATAAGATACGGGTTGTTATTCTCTCTTCTGCCGTCTTCGCCTTCCGTTTTACTTTTCAGTCTTACCGCATAAATCATTTTTTCATTTCGTATAACTATTGTTTCTTCAACTTTTTTCATTTTCCTTATCCTCTTTTCCCCATATACTCTAATACCAGGTTCTTATAATCTCTTGTCGCTGCGCTTCTCGGTGTTGTCTCTAACAGGCTTTGCCCGTTCTCATACGTCCACGCTGTTACTTTCTTGCTATGTCTGATATGCGTATTAAATACGTCGTATTTGCTATTTCTTAAAGCTTCCTCGCCTTTGATTACATCAATATCCTTTGTGTACATCGTTACCAGGCAGCGCACGCTTTCCAGCTTTTCGTTATACGGTCTGATTTCCTGTATAATGTCGTCTAACTCTTCCATACCGTCTAAAGCGTTCTTATCTGCCTTAATCGGTATAATAATGTCTTCTGCTGCTGCCAGGGCGTTCAGTACCTCTATTCCTACTCCTGGGTGGCAATCAATAATACAATAATCGTAATCTTCTTCCACCTGGTTAAGTACGTGTCTGATTCTTCCCATCTGATCGCCGTCTTTATCTGTTATAAGGTCGTCTGCTGCCGCTACCAGGTTCATATTAGACGGGATAATATCCAGCCCCCAACGTCCGCTCGGTACAATTACATCTTGCGCGAATAAAATCGGATTTCTAAGCACTTCTTCCATGCTCAGCGCGTCATAACTGTGTTTTTCAAAGAACTTTGTGACTGCTGCTTGGAAATCATTATCAATCAATAATACTTTCTTCCCGTGTACCTGGCTCATAATCAAAGCCATGTTGATAGCTGTTGTACTCTTCCCTACGCCACCTTTTAAATTTACTACTGCTGCTGTTCTCATTTGTTCTACCTCACTTTCTTTTATTTCACTTTCCACGCTGCTAAGCCCATATTTTCGACCATTAAGACACAATAGCCGTCTAATAAACCTTCTGTTCCTCTTTCTGCGCTGTATACCTGTACTGTAAGTTTCTTCCCTGTAAACTTTCCGTTATCTTCTTCCAGTAATATTAAAACATCGTCCGGCTCATATCCTCTGTCTTTCAATATCATGTATGTAGAGTAAGACGCTTCCAGCTCTATAGCTGTGTCCTTATCGCATTTCTCATAATATTTCTTGCCTATCTTTCTTTCGTCCGGCTCAATATGTAGTTTTCCTTTTAACCATTCAATCGCGTTCATTTGCCTAAACTTCCCTTTCTGCGGCGGCAGCAGAAAAGCCCCGCCGCTGGTGCTTCGTTGTCGTGTTACGTGTGTGATATACATTTCCTTGCTTTTTGCCATAACCATAAGCAGTTACAAGCGTTTTTCTCTTTTGTACTGTTCTTTATGTTGCCGGAAGTAGCCCCGGGCTTAATATGTCGTCTACCGTCCGCCCCTGGCAGCCTTTGTTATCGCATTTCCGGCAATCTGCACCGCAAAAGCCTATAAACCGTTTCTTGTTTACCCGTTCTGTAATCTTTGCTTTTTCCTTCGGGTATGTGTCGCTTACTATTTCCAGGTCGTCTATAGTTCCTTCCAGGTATGCAGTTATAAGCTCTATTGCCGCTTCGCTGCCGTAGACTACAACCGCCTTCCCGCCAATGCTGTTTATCATATCTACAAACTTAAGCTGATTATCCGTTGCTTTGTTGTTTCCTACTTTCAGCTCTACATACAGGTTGTTATACTTCCCGGAAGCATACGGTAAGCAGATATCGCTTACGCCTGGCTTCATGCCCTGGCGTTTCAATTCTGCCCCAGCTCTTGCACTTCGCTTCCCTTCATTCGCTGCATGGTACATAGCCTTAAGCTGTGGGTATTTGCCCTGCTGCCAGCGCGCCCAGTCAAATATAAGGCGCTGTGCCTGGTCTTCTGATTCTGTTATATTCATTCTCCTAAGTCGTCTCCTGTAATCGTCAATATTGTTACTCCGATGCTTGCCACTACCACAAGCCACCACATAAGCCCTACGGTTAATGCAGTCCCAACTTGCGCCCATACAAGCGCCGCCTTCTCTTTCCCGTGTGGCTTCTCCCGGTAGTAGCCCCGTTCCTCTTCCCGCATTTCTTCCCGCATCTCGTCAACGTCCAGCCATAACAGGGCGAAGCAGAACGCTACAATAGCCCCGGTAAGATAGATTGCTTTAAACATTTTCTTCCTTCCCTTCGTCCTTGTCTTTCTCTGCTGCCCGCTCCGGCACTTTTGCAATATATGTACCTACTGCCTTTTTGATCTCGTCCACCTTCTCAGCCGGGAACGTGCCTTTAATTACTTCTTCCTTAAGGATTTCGTCCATAGCCTGTCCCGCCAGTGCGATACCTTCTACTAAGCCCTGTTCGTAACCGTTGTTATAGCTCTTGTCGGTTACTCTCGTTAAATAGCCGTCCAGCTCCTTACGGCTCATTCTCTTAATTTTTCTTGCTAAGTCTCTGTCAATTCCTAAAGTTTGTCCCATTCTAGTTCTGTCTCCTTCCAGGTTTGGTTGATTTTTACAAATGTGTAGGTAAAGAACGTATAACCCGTCTTTTCGTGTATTCCTTCCTGTACGCTGTCGCCGTCCAGGTAATAGGACTGCTCCAACTTCTTCGGAAGCCTTGCGATACGGTTATACCAGCCTTTGTCTTTTACTGGCTCTTTCCTTAATACCTTCGGTTTCCTTAAGTTCCGTGAACTATTCCAGCGCTTTCCTTGCAGTGCGTCCGGGCTTCTTAACATTCCGTCGCTTTGCTTTATCAGATACGACGCTAATTTAGCGTACTGCCCTGTATCGTCTAGCGGGTTGTGGTGTGTCCTTCCTCTTCCCTTCCAACACCGTACTATAGCTTGCTGGCTTATCTCTTCGGGTGTATTTATGACTAAGTGATGATGCAGCGCCCCTTTCTTCCCGATCTCCATTACATGAATGTACTTGAACGGAATACCATGACGCTTATACAGCTTTCGCATTTCCCTTAAGAAGTCGTCTGCGTCTTCCCGCATCTGTACTCTTTCGGCTGGTCTTCTCTCCTTTCTGTAGTCTAATACCAGGTGTGTATCTCCTTCCTGGAAGTTCTCATTTATCAGCCTTCTCAACTTCTTCTCTGCTGCTCTCTTATTCACTTTAATCTGTTCTTCTTTGGTAAGTGCCTTCCTCTCCCCTCTCTTTATTCCCTTCTTCCCGTATCTGCTGCTATAGTATTTCATTACCTCTACAGTTCTACCCGCTTGTACTACCTCTATGATGTATGGCATATATCCTAACTCCTGTTCCTAAAGTTAATACTTTTATCAAGCCTTAAAACTGGTAAAACCCCTTGAATTCAAAGGCTTTCCAGTTGCTTTTTCGCCGGATATTTGCTATACTATCTTTGTGAGTTGAAGTACAGCTTTGTACGGCAAAGCCGCTAAGTTATTTCCCGATAACCTAGCGGCTTTTCTTTTTGTCTTTCTCTGTTTTCGGGTGTATGTGCTTACGCTTCTTTCTTTAACTCCGCTGGTGCTGCTACCTGGTATTCCTCAATACTCAGCTCGTAACACGTTCTAACCTCGGTTTCCCCGTGTTCCAGCTCTTTTGTATACTCCCGGCTCTGTAAACGTCCGCGTACTTCGATACAGTCCCCTACATTAAGGTTATCTGCTGCCCTTGCCGCTGTTCCGTTCCATGTGATCGCCGGGATATAATCGCTTACGTTGCTTTCGTCGTCTTCGCGCCAGCACGCTAAAATCATATCCGTAATACGGATACCGCGCGGCGTAGTCCGCATATCGCCCTTTTTACATACGAACCCGGTTAAAACTACCCCGTTCGTATCTCCTTCGTATTCCTGGTCTGTAATCTCCTGGGCGCGCACTGAAATATATAACTTGCTATGTTCTTTCTCTGCTGCCTGGTTCTTCTTGTCGTGTTCTTTCTCTTTGGTTCTGCTGCCGTCGGTGTCCTTCCGTTTGATATTTCTTGTACGGATTCTTCCAGTAACCAGCAGCTTACAGTCTAACAGGTCTTTTACCTGGTCGATTGCTGTTAAGCTCTCAAAAGCTGGCGTACCTTCTTCTACGATTACCTGGGTAATATCCTTAATGCCGCTTACCCTTTCTGTTGCCATGTTGAACCCGTAGTAAGCTACTCCGCGCTTATCTACGCTTACCTGGTGCGGATACTCTAACGGTTCTCCGTACAATGTTATATAGTTATTCATCGGTTTTACTCTCCTTCTCATTGCTTTTCGCTTCCCAGTACTTTCCTTCGCTTTCATAGTACAGTTTGTACATTCCTGGCGACCACTCGCCCGTCTCTATTGCACTTTCCATACTTACGCATAATCCCATATACTCTGTAGTCTCATACGGGTACGTGCCGGAAATATGTATACAGCCCTGGTATTCTCTCGTAACCCCGGTATCGTCTGTAACGGTAATCGTTCCCCAGGCGTTTTGTTCTGTCTGAATCTTCCCGGATTCCGGCGCTACTTCTGTTACTTTCGGCTGGTTCTCTTTGGCAACGATCGCGGTAAGCAGTACAATACAACATATTGCGATAGCTCCCGCTACGGTTTTACTACATTTAGTGTTTGCCCCGATGATTCCTAATAACATCAACGCAATCATTACACCTAAAAATATTTTCAGTCCTAACACTCGGTCTTTACCTTCCCCATTTACTACGGAATATAGCCAGGTTCTTTTTAAATTCTTCCTGGTTTTTCTTCTTCTGTACTACTTCCGGGTCGTCCGGGTTCTTTGGTTCGGTTCGGTGTCTTAAGTCCGGGCGTTCTGCTGCTGTAAGTACCAGGGTAGTACCGTAGATATCTACAAAATGCTTCTGCCCGCAAAAGCTACATTCGTGTTCGGTGTTGTCCTTAAGCCCTACCAGCACACGCCCGCACTGTAAACAGTGCTTATGTTTCTTATTTTTCAAGCTTCCAACTCTTTTAAGTGTCATTTCTTCGGTTTTCCTTTCTCTTCCGGCGTTTCCTTCGCCGCCAGGAACATTTTAGTAGCAATATAAACGGCTTTCTGCATCGAAGCATCAAGCTGTCCTACAAGTTCCAGCGCTTCGTCTGCTCTTGCCTTCTGTTTATCAATGCTCATAACTGCCGCTGCCATATTTTCGCCCCTTTCTTTTTGCCCCGTATCCGAAGCCATGACCGAAAGTGTAGCCACCGTAGCCGCGTTCCTCTTCTTCGTCGCGCTGCCCGCTTACTTTCACGTTCTGCCCGGTATACGGAACACATGATAATACTGCGTCTCCTTCGTTCTTGCAGTTGCTTATCGCTGTACATTTGTTTCTTGCTGGTACTAACCTGGTTTCTACTCTCCCGCTTTCCTTCTCAATCTCAACAACCCATTTTTTCACTGCTTCGTTCTCCTTTTCTTTGTTGCTTTTTCGCGATTTTACCTATAAACAAGGGCTTTACGACTGCTGCCACAGTCTTTTATCTTTGGTTCGTGCTTCTGATTCTTTTAATCTCTTCCGCTACGTTCTTAGAAGTCCGCTGCTGTAATAAGTTGTCACTGATCTGATATGTGTACTCGCTTGAACCAGGAAGCTTTATGGCTATTCCTATAGGAAGTTGCCCCATTTGCATAGCAACCCGGATAAATTGCGGCGAAACGCCCAATATTTCCGCTGCTTCCGCTGGTTTTATGTTGTTTTCCCTCAATCTATCCCGCCTTTCTATGTAATATCCGCCCTCTGCATTTTCCCAGGCTTGGGACTGGCTACCGTGGTAGGCTGCATTACGGTGGGCGGTGCTTCCGCCCATTATTTATAAGTCTTTTGCATAACTTAAAATATGCGCTATAACATCTACCGTCCAACCGTTTCCCAACGCTTCATATCTTCGAGTTTTTGGTACTCCTTCCGTATAGTTATCCGGCAATGTTTGTAATCTCTCAATTTCTACAGGGCAAGTTTTCTTATAAGTCTCTCCGCCTAAATAAACATTGAATTTTGTTTCCGTTCTGCATCTCGGAATTGTCGGCGCTTTCTTATTCAGAAAATACATTCTATCTTGTTGCGAATAGTGCCCCTTCCCACCCAGGTCGTACTTAATATAGTTTTCTGTTATTTTTAAAGTGTTTCGTATTCTATCATCAAAATGTTTGATTAAGCTTTCATCGTTGCATATAATGTCTTTTGTTAATATGCCTTTATCTTCCGGCTGTTGTACGCCTGGTATATTAGTCCAGTACAACCGCTTTCTTCTTTGTGCTGATACTAAAGCGCTATCAATCATTATCGGCTCAACGCCCAGCTTTTCGCTTATAGCGTCCTGTATTTCTTGTGCTATTCCGTAGTTATTTTCATATAAAAAATATTTCGGTTGTGCTATTTTCTTTGCTTCTAAATATCTCTCAAACAGTTTCCACCCCATACCTTCTGTTTCGGTTTCTCTCTTTTGTTTTGCAGTCTTGCTACATTTTGCTTTACTCCAAAACGTACACGGGCTGCCACCTAATAAGAAATCTATTTCCTGTACTGCAAATTGTGCAAAATCTGTATTGAATACGTCCCCCAGTTGTATAATCTCCGGGTAATTTTTTTGCTAATTGTAATTGCGCTCGGTTCTATTTCGTATGCGTAATATCTTTCTACCTTATATCCGGCTCTTTCAAGTGCTACCATTCCGCAACTTATACCGTCAAATAAGCTTAATACTTTAACTTTCTCCATTGTGTCCGCGTCCGAACACGACTAGCCGCTTCTCCTTTAAAGGTTGTTCTTTTCCTTTCTTTTTTTCTGCCTTCTGTATTTCCCCAGGCTTAGGACTGGCTACCATAGTAGGCTACATTACAGTTTCCTACTGGGTGGCGCGCGTACATGATACCTTTTCATATTTTGTATTTCTCCTGTTCCGGCTTAATTTACTGTGTAGTCGCTTTTTCTCATTAAAAAAGCAGTAGAAAAACCTGTTATACGTCTGCACACTCTCTAGCTGGTGTACCCGCTGCTATTTTTATCACAGTATCCAGCTTAAGCTCTTTGCTTGCTGTCGCTACTGCAAGGTAGCCAACCTTGCTACTAATGCGCCGTGTGGGGCTCGAACCCACGCCCGCCCGGTTATGAGCCGGGTGCTCTGACCAACTGAGCTAACGGCACTTACTGGGCGACTACTGCCGCCCTAGTGTTTTATGCGTCTCTTCCCGCGAATCTCGGTACAAAGTACCCGAAGTCCGTCGCCGGGTATTGGTTTCTTACAATATTTCGCTGTATTCCGGCGAAGTCATGTTTAAAGTTTTCTTCGTCAGCGTTTAAGAAGTCGTCCAGTCTTAAATTAAACTTTTGGTCGGCGCTGTCTATATCCATAATTGCATTTAACGGGTTTCCTTCCATAATTCCAAATGCATTAGCTCTTATGCAAATCGCAATGTAGTGATAAACTTTATCTTCTCCTTCTTCCCACGTCATTTTTTTATTGTCCCTTCTTCTTTTCTGCTAAAAGTGTAGTAAAGTGTCTATCCAGTTCCCCGCTTGTCAGCCCTGTAGTTTCTGCCAATCTGTTTACAAAGTCGCAATAATCTTTATGAGCTTCCTTAAAGCCTTCCTTTGCCGACAGTGCTTTCTCGATGTTTCCCAGCTTTTCTAAGCCTTTGGCTTCTACTTTTTTCCAAATTTTAAATTGTTCTTCGCTCAACTCTCTACCGTCCTTCCTTCGTTCGTGTTATAATAGCTCTGAGTAGTTTTGCTACTCGGCTCTTTGTGAAAGGGGGTGTACCGTATGAAGGACACTAAACCTGTCACTAAAGAAGCGTTGATTGCTGTAATCGCTTCTGCATTGGCTGAATTTCGTCCCGAATCTGATGATAGTTCTTATGAACCTATCGTTAAATTCGCTACCGAACTTCAAACACAATTAGAAAAATTGTAGCAATCAAACAGGTACATAAGAAAACCTGTTAGGAACTTCCGAAAGTTTAAGAAGTTCCTGGAAGCCGTTGTATTAGGGGTACAGCGGCTTTCTTTTTGTTGTGCCCTTCATGGATACAAACCCAATCACTAAAGAAGTTTTATAGTCTTTATTGACTATGACGTAATTATATACGTCTATGACTTCTTTGTCAATACTTTCTTTTTTGTTTTTCTTGACTATGACGTATTTTTATTGTATTCTTTAGTTACCTAATACAGAAAGGGGGAATTTAAGTTGGATAAGCGTATCAAAGAATTAAGAAAAGCTTTGAACCTTACGCAAAATGAGTTAGGTTCTCGTATAGGAATGACTCCAAACACAATAACCAACTATGAGACTGGGCGGCGTGTCCCTTCAAACCAGGTTATTTTTTCAATATGCCGGGAATTTAACGTAAACGAAGACTGGCTTAGAACCGGGAATGGCGATATGTTTAATCCCATATCGGAAGACGAAGAACTTGACTTATATGTAGGTCGTATCTCCGGCGGCGCTGATGAATTTAAGAAGAACCTAATTAAAACTCTTTGTAAATTGTCAGAAGACGAATGGGATGTACTTAAGAAAATCATTTCAGAAATGAAATAAGGGATAGACGCTATTAACGTCTACCCCTTCAAGCCCAGGATATAAAAGTATATCTTTCTTAATAGTTTTTCTTCCTGGATAGTGTCTATAAGGTTGTGTAGCTTCTCACGCATTATAGTTAAGCCCCCCTTCCTTTTGACAATATCCATTATATTCCTATTTTTTTCGCTCGTCCCGGATTTGAAAAACATTTCCAGGATTGTGGAAATATTTACAAGAATACCAGGTAAAAAGCTGTGTTATGATATACTACTTATATTCGGAATCGTACAGATCGCTTATACGGCAGCCTAAGCCTTTGGCTATTTTTTCCAGGTTTGCCAGTGTTGGCGAAGTTTTACCATTTTCAATATTGTTTAGTGTGGACTTGCTTACACCAGTCATTACGGCTACAGCTTCCAGCTTTAAGCCTTTGGCTGTACGCACTTCCCACAAATTCACTTTTAACATTATCCTACCTTCCTTTCAGCGTGATAGGATAATGTTATTATCGGCATCTAACTGCCGGAATCATTAAATTGAATACAGTATTAACTAAACCTTTGCAAATTAAAAAAGCCGTCCCGGGCTGCCACCCGAAACGGCTACGCGATACCTATAAACAAGGGCTTATAGATAAATCAAAACGCAATATGATTATACCATAAGCCCATATTTTTAAAAAGGGCTTATTTTTTATACCCTTTTTTAAGGAAGGTGTGATTATATGAAATTGCCTAACGGCTTCGGAAGTGTTTACAAGCTCTCCGGCAACCGCCGTAACCCCTATGTAGCAAAGAAAACAAAAGGCTGGGATATCGACCCGAAAACAGGGAAGGTAAAGCAGCTATATATAACAGTCGGCTATTATCCTACCAGGAAAGAAGCACTTACCGCCCTGGCAGAATTTAACGCCAACCCTTACGATGTGAACGCCGCTAAAGTTACTTTTGCTGATGTATATGAGCGTTGGAGTGACGAACATTACCCGACAGTCAGCGAATCTAACGTAAAAGGTTATAAGGCTTCCTGGAAGCTCTGCGATAAAATCGCTTCAATGCGCTTCGTTGATGTTAAATTAGATCATCTTCAAATGGTTGTTGATGAATCCGGGAAGAATACCCCTACTCTTAAGAAATTAAAAATTATGCTGGGTCTTATGTACAAATACGCTGTAATACATGAAATAATACCGAAAGAAAGAAATATGGTCGAATATCTAAATATTAAAAATGCCGGAAACCCGAACGCGCTAAACCGTGAACCGTTCAGTAAGTCGGAAGTTTCCCGGATATGGGACGCTAAAGAAAGTAACCCGTATTATACAGTTATACTTATGCTGATCTATTCCGGCTGCCGCATAAGTGAACTATTAGACTTGAAAAAAGAAGATGTAAATTTAGAAGAACGTCATTTTAATATTGTCGCCGCTAAGACTGCTGCCGGAATCCGTACAGTACCGATAGCAGAAAAGGTTTACCCATTCTTTGAATATTGGTATAGCCTTAATTCCTGTGAGTACCTTTTAAGTACGCCAGAAGGCGCGCACTTCAAATATCGTAATTATTACGATTCTTACTGGAAGCCGCTACTTGATGCCGTCGGAATGTCGCACCGTCCGCATGATACCCGGCATACTTGCGTAAGCTTATTAACCGTAGCTGGTGTATCTGATAAGGTCATAAAAAAGATAATCGGACATAAAGGGCAAGGCGTAACTGAAATAGTATATACTCACTTTGAAATAGAGGAACTAATAGACGCAATCAACAAGATATAGTGTTAGTTACCTGTTAGTTACGTGTTAGTTACCGTAAAAAATTCGTGCTTTTTTGTGGTACTTTACAAATCTTCGGACATAAGAAAAACCCAGGAAATATAAGCATTTCCTGGGTTTGTATCTTTTTCGTTGTCTCTTTGTAATTATCGTTTAGAGAACTGTGGTGCTCTACGAGCTGCTTTGAGACCGTATTTCTTACGTTCTTTCATACGTGGGTCACGTGTAAGGTATCCGGCTTTCTTAAGTACCGGTCTGTAATCAGAATCTGCTTCAAGAAGTGCTCTTGCGATTCCGTGACGGATTGCTCCTGCCTGTCCTGTGTATCCACCACCACGTACGTTAACGAGAACGTCAAATTTATCAACTGTTTCAGTTGCAACTAATGGCTGACGAACTACAACTTTAAGAGTTTCAAGTCCTAAATATTCGTCGATATCTCTTTTATTGATTGTGATCTTACCTGTACCTGGTACAAGGTATACTCTTGCGATAGATTTTTTTCTTCTTCCTGTTCCGTAGAATTTAGCTGTTGCCACTTTTATTTCCTCCTTTCAAACCTCTGACTAAAATGTTAAAACTTCTGGTTTCTGTGCCTGATGAGCATGTTCTGCTCCAGCATATACGTGAAGTTTCTTGATCATTGTTCTTCCCAAAGGTCCTTTTGGAAGCATACCTTTAACAGCAAGTTCGATAACCTGTTCCGGTTTCTTTGCCATCATTTCTCTTAATGTAGTTTCTTTCATTCCTCCTACATAATCTGAGTGATGATAGTATACTTTCTGATCTAATTTCTTTCCTGTAACTTTGATCT
Organism: Coprococcus sp. AF51-11b1; assembly: GCF_027682785.1. Classification (NCBI taxonomy): domain Bacteria; kingdom Bacillati; phylum Bacillota; class Clostridia; order Lachnospirales; family Lachnospiraceae; genus Coprococcus; species Coprococcus sp. AF51-11b1. The sequence continues at coordinate 69,745 of NZ_JAQCZB010000004.1, forward strand.
TTTCAGCGTTGATAACAATTACGTTGTCACCTGTATCAATGTGCGGTGTAAATTCCGGTTTATTTTTTCCTCTTAAAACTTTAGCGACTTCTGCTGCAAGACGTCCAAGTGTCTGTCCTTCAGCGTCAACTACATACCATTTTCTTTCAATCTTATCTGGATTAGCCATGTAAGTTTTCATTGGTTGACCTCCTATGAATTTCAGTTTACTAATTATTTTCATTGTAGATTCTATAGAAAACAAGTTCACTCCGGGGCTTTGGTGCAAACTGTTTCTTCTCACGTCATACTTGTATATTATATTATACCAGCAGGCTTTTGTCAACTGTTTCTTGCTGATTTTCATCACTTTTTTGTAGGAATTTTCTACAGTATTTCTTTCAGATTGTCCACAGTTTCTTCTGCCTTCACCAGTGTAATACTGCCATTATCCAGGCATTCAACAAACTTATATACCAGGTCAGGATCAAACTGTCTGCCTGCATCCTGAAGAAGCTTCTCCCGTGCCACTTCAATAGAAAATGCTTTTTTATAACATCGTTTGGATGTCATGGCATCAAAAGAATCTGCCACGCACAAAATCCGCGCAGTCAGTGGAATATCTTCTCCTGCGATCCGGCGTGGATATCCTTTTCCATCATACCGCTCATGATGACCGATGACTGCCGGAATTACATAATCCAGCGATGGAAGGTGACGGATAATATCGATCGATGCCTCTACATGCCCTTTGATGATCTCATATTCTTCATCTGTCAGTTTTCCCTCTTTATTGAGTATATACTCCGGAATACCGATTTTACCGACATCATGCAGAAGTGCTGCCTGCCGGATAATCTCTATCATATCTTCGTTCATTCCAAGGGTCGTCGCCAGTGACGTTGCATAATAAGCTACGTTGTTGGAATGGCTGAACGTATAGTGATCCTTCGCATCAATTGCCGCCGTCAGCGCATAAATCGTAGACTCATACTCCTGATAAATATGGGTGTGATTCCTTGTATTGTTCCCCTCACTGTTGTTCCGGAACATCATATCAAAGACCTGGATCCCATTTTTTCCATTATGTTTCACATGATAAACTGCCAGATCTACATTTTCCATCAGCTCTTTCACGTTCCTTGCCGCATAAGGAGCCGCACTGATACCGGCACTCACAGTTACCGCTTTCAGCTTCATATCCGTTCTGCGGTTATTCATAACATAAATCTGTTTTGCAATAGATTCCACCATATTTCTGGCGGAAAAAAGATCATATCCCGGTAAAAGAACCGCAAATTCCTTTCCTCCATAGCGGGCCGTGTATCCACTTTCTCCGACACTGCTTCTGATAATATCTGCAATCCGCTGCAGACACAGATCTCCTTCTTTCACCCCATACAACTGATTATACAATTTAAAATCATCTACATTGATGATCGCAAGTGCCAGCGATGCCTCCCTGTTTTTCTCAAGCTCTTCATTCAGCACTTCATAGAAATATTTCCGGTTCAGTAATCCGGTCATCTCATCTGTTCTGGCTTCCTGGCGGGCTCTCTCGTACAATCTTGAATTCTTAATCGCAATCGATGCAACCGACGTAACAGATGAGATCAGCTGCACCTCATCATATACCAGCCGTTTTTTCACCGAAGCATCTGTGATCAGAATCACACCAACCAGGCATTCTCCATCTTTCAACCCTGCACAGTAACGGATATGCGTCTTATCCAGCCGGTGTTTTTCACTCTCCCACATCGACTTATACTCCACGGTATAACGGAAATCCCGGTAAATGATCGGCTCTTCATGTTCTTTCAGCCACTGGATCATCGGGTTTTCTTCTTCCATCGTAAATGTCAGATCATTCAGTGGCTGATCACTTGCCACTCCCCGATATGGCTGTCCCGGTGCATCCTGCATACAAATATAGATATTTCCAACATCCATCAGTTCTTTCATGACACTGATCGTTTTGTCCAGAATTTCATTTAAATCCAGCGTCTTCGAAATTGCAGAGCTGAACTCCCTGATTTTTTCTGTCTGATAATTTTCTTCCCTGACAAACACACTGCGTACCAGAAGCTTCCACAAAAAAGTAAACAGCGCATAAATCACCAGAAACACAATTGCAAAAACAAGGGCATAAAGCGTTGTATTCTTATCCATCTGTATATGGAAGATTTTCTGCAGATATGGAATTATATTTAAAAATACAATAACAGAAAACAAGAATCCTACACCGTAACACAGACTGGGCGATGCCAGCATCTGCAACCGGAACAGACGTCTGCGTATCAGTGCATAAAACAGAAAAAATACATTTACAACGCCACTTAAAATATCAATCGGAAATCCACTGAAGAATGGTATTCCAAGCAACATATTCCCTGCAAACAACACCAGAACCCCTGCCATGACCGGTTCATACTGTACTTTCATATTGGGATTCGCTTTGCAGATCCGCACAAGGATAAGGAAAAGATAAATCAAAAAAATCCCAGCCGGGAAAAAGAGTACTAATATAGTAGGTTTAATCTCATACACAAAAGTAGGAAGCCCATTCTTTTCCACCACATTCGGGCATCCCAGGAATACCCCATGCCGGATATTTACCACAAAACAGATCAGCATAACAGCCAGATATATTTTCCCTGGCAGACTTTTTTTCACTCCGCCAAATGCCAGAATAAAACAATAATATGCATACGGCAGCAGTAAAATTCCAAGCAGGGAAACCTGATACCAGAATTCATAACTTGGCCACAGATGGACACGCATAAATGCCGATCCTCCAGCCCAAAAAAGCAGTCCAACCAGCACTACCAGAAAGCTATTTACAATTTTATTTCGCTTCGCTGTCAGAAACATCAGCAGCATAAATCCATAGCACACCATTGCTATGATTGAAATATATCCATAGGTTCCCATAATTCCCTCTTATCTCACTTTGTTCAAACATTCCTGCACTTCCAGCAACGCCTTCAAATCATAATAAGAAGGATTCATCTGATGCAGTTTTTTCCCAGTCTTTTTTTCATAAGTTTCAAATGTTCCGCACGTAAAAATTGTAACCTGTAAAGGATCCATTCCCAGGATTTTCTTCAAGTCACGGTAATCCTGATCAATATATTTAAAATATGTACTCAGTAACTCTTTTAAAATATCGGCGCTCATGGCACTGTTCAGCAAGGATTCCCGTTCCAGTTCTACATACATATGCAGATATGGGCGGTTCTGTTCATTATATTCCTTTGCCGCAACCCAGTTTGTGATCGGGAGCTTTGACAGACGAATGACATTTCGGATCCCATTTTCTGAAATCCTTGTAAATCCTGCTATATCAATGATCCATGGTACCCGGTCCACATATTCAAAACGTGGGATCTGTGTTTCATCTTCCCTGTTTTCCAGTCCAACGCACCGATACATATCACCACAGCGATATCTCGCGAATGCACCGCCTTTCAAAATCGTAAATACGAGCTCATATTTTTCTCCCGGCTGGACTTCATCCATCAGATATGTCGGTGGAACATAAGACGGATCCTCATGATTTTTCAACATGTCCTTCTCTGTGATAAATTCATAAAATGCCGTATCCGGGAAGAAATACATTCCTTTTCTCGTCCAGGTCTCTGTCCCCATTATAGATGGTTCCGTACCGGCAAACAATTCCATCGGCCGGATTCCCCAGAGTTCTTCCAGATCATCTTTATAGCACTGATTGTCCGTACCTGCTACCATGAACCCTTTCAAATGGAATAAATCCTTTGGGAGTAATTGCCGGTTCTCCTTTTTGCAGCGGTATTTTGCCTGTATCATACGGAAGATCATATGCGGTCTGCATTTCAGAAGACTTGATAGTTGGATACCGCCGCCACCGGTCATCGAAGAAAGGCTCAGACTTACCGCATAAGCCACACTTCCAAGACCAAAGAAAAATCCCAGATCTTTTTTCATCGCCATTTTAAATCCCAGCTTGTTTCGTTCGCTGAAACTCATATTCACAGCATCTTTTACTGCCGGAAGGAACTCAATATCGATTTCTTCCCCGAGTGCCAGTGGAAAAAGTCCGGTAGCATACGGAAGCGGTGCCAGCGCATACAGAAATTTGTCCGTAGATGCAACATCAAAAGAACCCTTTTTCCTGCTGGTCGATAAAATCAGACATGCTGTCACATTATTCCGGTAGGTATCCAGCATACTTCTTGTATACGGTGCAACCTTAATCGGATGTTTCCCGCCTTCCCAGGTTGTCTGAATCCAGATCACCGGATTCCCCGGAAGCATATCAGGCTGCTTGGTCAGAAGAATGTCTGCATAATCTTCATACTCCGTCAGCGGTACCATTTTGCGGAATTCATCCAGATTTCGGGGATGTTTTCCTTTCAAAATCGACTGTCCAAGTCCACAGTTACTCCACAGCTGGATCTGTTCTTCCATCAGCCGCCGCTGGATTTTCATGTAACCGTCCATCGACAGATCCAGAAATCCACAGTACTGCTGCCATATTTCATTATACTGTTGTTTTTTTAATTTTTCTTTTAAATTCATAGACTGTCCGCTCCAGATCAATCATTTTTTCTGATAGTACGCAGGCACACCCGTATACTTTTTCTGTTCGGTATCAGAAACGGTGTACTTTGCTGATATTCTTTATAGTTAAAAAATGTCCGTGGGAATGTCCACAGATCCTGAAAAATAATATACAGATAATTCCAGAAAATCATAAGTAAAAAATAAATCCCATGTTTCCATCCACCGACCATTCCCCACATGCACAAATATGCTCCTGCAAACCATAAAACACCAGGATGGCGGCACAATCCATACATACCTTCCGTATAAGCCGCACGCAGTTTATTTTCTTCACAATAGGTTTCTTCAAAGGGAAGCGCAAAAAACAACGTATAAATGAGCAGACAAAGGAAAAGGAATCCTCCTAATCCAAATCCGGTCATTGTTCCGATCTTCCGCTGGCAACTCCCCCATGCTGCATAAAGCTCTGCAATCAGTGATACTACAACGAGAATACTCCCAGCTGCAAAAAATTTTTGTAATACTGCATTCTTCATCCGAACACTGTTGATATCATAAATAAAATACAGAATAAATCCTGTACTTCCTAGTATAAACTGCCACATTTTTCTCTCCATGATTTGTGCATTATTATGCACAAATACCTTTTCACGCACTCTAAATTATAATAAAAGCTACTATAAATTGCAACCAAAAAATGTCTTCCCTTTCCCCTTTTTTCAAAAACATTACCATATCATTACATTTTTTACAAATTCCACTTTTGCTTTAAATAGTATACCATCATTTGCTTCTATCTGATACAATAGATGTATGGGATTTTTATCCAAATTTTGACTAAAAGGCAGGTACTAGAATATGTGGGCTTATGAAGGAATTTTTTATCAGATCTATCCAATTGGATTCTGTGGCGCTCCGACCGCAAATGACGGCAAAACCGTATCCCGGATTTTAAAATTAAAGGACTGGAGCAGTTATCTGGAATCCTTAGGTATCTCTTCTATATTATTAAATCCAATTTTCGAATCAGACAATCATGGTTATGATACCAGGGATTATAAAAAAATCGACTGCCGTCTCGGAACCAATGAAGATTTCGCAGAAGTATGCAAAGATCTCCATGCACACAATGTAAAAATCGTTCTTGACGGTGTGTTTAATCACGTAGGACGCGGCTTCTGGGCATTTAAGGATGTACAGGAAAAGAAATGGGACTCTCCATACAAGGACTGGTTCTGCATCAATTTTGACGGTAATTCCTGCTACAATGACGGATTCTGGTATGAGGGATGGGAAGGACATTTTGAACTGGTCAAACTGAATCTTGCCAATTCTGCTGTTGTAGATTATCTCCTGGAATGTGTAAAAGGCTGGATCGATGAATTTGACATCGACGGTCTCCGGCTTGATGTTGCATACTGCCTGGACCGCAATTTCATGAAACGTCTGCGCAGTTTCTGCCAGGAATTAAAACCTGACTTTGCCCTGATCGGAGAGGTTCTCTTCGGGGACTACAATCAGATCGTCAATGACGAAATGCTGCACAGCTGCACCAACTATGAATGCTATAAAGGTATTTATTCCAGCTTCAACAGCATGAACATGTTTGAGATTGCGCACTCTCTGAATCGTCAGTACGGACCGGAACAGTGGTGCATTTACCGCGGAAAACATCTGATGTCTTTTGTTGACAACCACGATGTAACCCGAATTGCAAGTATCCTGACCAACAAGAACCACCTGCCGCTGACTTACGGACTTCTTCTTGGTATGCCGGGTGTTCCTTGTATTTATTATGGAAGTGAATGGGGTGAGGAAGGGGTAAAAGCACCAAATAATGACTACGCCCTTCGTCCATGCTTTGAAGAACCAAAGCCAAATGAACTGACCGAAGAGATCAAAAAAATGATCCACGTCAGAACCGGAAGCAATGCACTCTGCCACGGAAGCTACCGTAATGTTGTCCTGACCAACCATCAGCTCATCTTTGAGCGTCGGACCGATGATGAACGGATGCTGGTTGCGATCAATGCATCGGACGCACCGTTTACTGCGCACAATGGAGAACTCGGAGGCACAATGACCGACCTGCTCACCGGAAATGAAATCCAGATGAGCGGACAGCTTGAGATGCCGCCGTACAGTGTGCAGTATCTGAAATAATATCTCCGGACATTTTCCAAAGCAGACCTCTTTGGTTTGCCATGAGAATGATTGATATTGCTTAACAGCACAAATGCCAGTTCCGGCTTGCTGTCGGTTCTGGCATTTTTTCAAAGAATCTCTGTTCCAGTAAATACAGTAATTTCGTTTGAGATTTCCTGTCATTTAACGGAACTTCGATTTTCTATATTCCCTCGGAGTCATTCCATAATTTTTTCGAAAAAGCCTGTAAAATTGTGTCCGATTACTAAAGCCAAGGTCCTCCATGATTTCTGCAATCGTAAGATCCGAATCCAAAAGAAGTCCCTCCGCCTTTTCCATTGTAAATTTCGTGCTATATTCATACAGAGACAACCCGGTATATTTTTCAACCGTTTTATAAAGATAATCTCCTGAATAACTAAACTTTTCCTCCAAATCCTTTCTGCGCACCTGTCCATCCTTTTCCCGGATATAACTGGTTATCTGATCAAATAGTTCTCTCTCAGACGTATTTCCGAAAGCAACCGGCGTATTTGTGTAAAGCGCTCCGTCAAACAATGCAGATAACATTCCTATCATTGCTCCTGCAATCTGAAAATTTGATTTAGGCGTTCTCTTCTGCAATCCTACTGCAATTTTGTCAAAACAATCATGCACTACTTTTGTCTCTTTCATCGGAATAAAATCGATATAAGCCCGTTGTGATGCCTCTTCTTTATCCAATTCATGTAAAAAGAATTTCCTTACCATCTCATATTCCTTTGTGCGTTTCCCGGAAAAAACACTTGGAAATTGTAGTAAATTCAAAATATATTCTTGTGTAAATTCCAGAAAAATCACTCTGCAATACTCATCGAATTCCTCCAGATGGCGAATATTCATATTCATCAGACAGCAACTTCCTTTCGGATAAAGATGTCTGGTATTTTCAATGTTCTGATATAGCCTTCCATCTGCAACATACATCAACTCATAGAAATTATGTCTGTGCATACTTTTCCTTTCAAGAATTTTGTCCGATTCCTCCTTGTCCATACAAAGATATCCTAAATCCTTCGGTCCTATAAATGTAAGCACCTCTCTTCCTTCTTCTTTTTCCGGATAATAGGAATCTAAAATAAAAGAAAGACTATCTTCTGTAAAATGATTTTCTCCAAAACCTTTTTCATATGCCTTCATTTCTTTAATTAAATCCTGATACATCATAGGACGTGTAGATTGAAAATACATAATTTATTCCTCTTTCTGATAAAAACCAGTTTTATCTTTTTATAGTGATCATTCCTGTTCATCTCGAATAGCTCTTAACAATTGAATCTGATACACATAAGGTTCAATCCCATCATTTATGCCATTTATACTCTTTTTCATATCATTTATAATAATATCATATGATGTGGATGTCAAAATTTTTTACCACTCACTAATTAACCGAATTGTTCTATTCAATAGTAAAAGCGAGGAAAACTTATGCAAAAAACAGATTTCAACCGTGACTGGACCGTACAGAAAGACGGATCCAATGAAATACTTCATGTCAATCTTCCAGATGACGCCATGATCCGTGAAGAGCGCTCAAAAGAGAATAAAACCGCAAGTGCAAGTGCCTATTTTGCCGGTGGCAAATATATTTACACTAAAATTTTCGATCTTTCGGAAAATGAAACCAGACAAACTCTGATCTTAGAATTTGAGGCTGTCTATCAAAACGCAACCGTATTCTTAAACGGCAGACAGGTTGCCGAACATCCTTACGGATACACAAACTTTTTTGTTGACATCACCGGAAAAGTTATTGCCGGAACAAATGAACTGAAAGTCGTTGCAGACAACGCAGATGTCCCGAACAGCCGTTGGTACTCCGGATCCGGTATCTACCGCGAAGTGCACCTTTACCGTTCCGGAAGTTCTTATATCCGCCCGGAAGGGTTAAAAGTGCAGATTGTTGATCTTAATACAATCCACATTTTTACTGACGCGGTTATGCAGCCTGATGAAAAAATTGTACTGGAAATTTTCAATGACACTGGCAAAATCGTATCTTCCGAAGGCACAGATGTCACCATCACCATCCCAGATGCACACCTCTGGTCTGCCGAAGATCCTTATTTATATACCTGCAAGGCAACCCTTCTACAAAATGGAACTGCCATTGATACTGCCAGAACCTCTTTCGGAATCCGTACCCTTTCCTGGGGAAAAGATGGATTTCTTGTAAACAACAAGTCCGTCCTTTTCCGGGGTGCCTGCATCCATCATGATAATGGGGTACTCGGTGCCTGTGGCTTCCATGATGCTGAATGTCGGCGGGTACGCATTTTAAAAGAAGCCGGATTTAATGCCATCCGTTCTTCACACAATCCCATTTCAAAGGCAATGCTGGATGCATGCGATCAACTTGGTATGTACATTATTGACGAAGCTTTTGATATGTGGCTGATCAAGAAAAATCCTTACGATTACGCCGGTGAAACATTTTCCAAATGGTGGAAAGCTGATATTGCTGCCATGATTTCAAAAGACTATAACCATTCTTCTGTTGTGATGTACTCTGTTGGAAACGAGATTACAGAGCTTGGACTTGCAGACGGGCAGGAACAGGCCCGTATCATGACTGAATTCTGCCATACCAAAGATCATACAAGACCTGTCACAGCCGGGATCAATCTGATGCTTGCTACCATGGCCGGAAGTAAAAAAAGTATTTATGGCACGGACGAAGACGGTAAAGTCAAAGACAGTGGTTCCGGTGGACTGGATAACGCTCCGACCTCTGAATTTTTCAATATCATGATGAACAAAATGGGCGGACTCATCAATAAAGCAGCCAAAACAAAAAAAGCGACTGCCATTGCTGAAATTATGTCCGGCATTTTCGATATTCCCGGATATAATTATGCATCCAGCCGCTATAAAATTGATGCCAGAAATCATCCGGAACAGGCGACAACCGGCTCTGAAACTCTCCCGCAGACCCTTTACGATAACTGGCAGCTTGTCAAATCGATTCCTACCATGACCGGCGACTTTATGTGGACCGGATATGATTATCTTGGTGAATCAGGCATTGGCACCATTCAGTACAAAGACAAAAAGACGAAGCAAAATGCCGATCCGGGCCTTATTATTTCCGGTGGTGCCGGTATCATTGATATCTGTGGAAAAAAACGTCCGGAAGTTGGATGGAGCAAGATCATCTGGGGATTACAGAAAACTCCAACAATTGGTGTTGACCCTTATACCCGCACAGACTATTTCCAGTCTCTTTCTATGTGGCGTGTCACAGATGCGGTGGAAAGCTGGTCATGGGAAGGCTGCGAAGGGAAAAAAGCTTCTGTAACAATCTACTCAGATGCAGACAAAATAGAACTTCTTGTCAATGGAAAAAGCGCAGGTAAAAAGAAACCGAAAAAAGATATTGCAAAATTCAGGAAAATTCCATATGAAGCCGGCAAAATCGAAGCCATTGCTTACGACTCCTCCGGAAAAGAAACAGCCCGCACCACGCTTGTCTCAGCCACTGGAAAAACTTCGATAAAACTCACTCCTGAAACAACAAACCTCTGTGCAAATGGTCAGGATCTCTGCTTCCTTAATATCGATCTTATCGGTGAAAATGGAATCACAAAATCCTCTGTCGACCAGGAGCTGAAAATAGAAATCTCTGGTCCTGCAACACTTCAGGGATACGGTTCTGCAAGACCAAATGTTGAAGAAAGCTTCTGCAACGATACTTTCAAGACATTCTATGGCAAATCCTTAGCCGTAATCCGGGCCGGCTATGAACCAGGCACTGTCACTGTAAAAGTATCCGGAAAAGGATTAGACACCCAGGAACTCACACTAAATATCTGTTAAAACTCTACAGATTTCTAAATAAAACCAAAGGAGAACATCAGAACTCTTTTTCTGTTCTGACGTTCTCCCTTCTGGTCATTTATCCCATTTTCTAATAAATATATTTCTTCATTTCCTGATATACCCTTGCAAGAGGAAGTCCGACGATCGTATTATAATCACCTTCAATCCCACAGATATACACGCCAAATGCCCCTTGGATTCCATAGGCTCCTGCCTTGTCCATCGGCTCTCCTGTCGCAATATATTCCCTGATTTCTTCCTTGCTCATCGGATATACATGCACATCACTGCATTCATGAAATGTCTTCCGGATCTTTTTCCCATCCTTCTTTATCAGAAGCGTAACACCGGTGTAAACCTGATGTGCTTTTCCCTGAAGCATGGAAATCATCTGATATGCCTGCTCTTTATCCTTTGGCTTTCCGAGAATCGTTCCATCCGCTGCAACCACCGTATCTGAGCCGATCACCAGAAAATCTCCTGTATTTTTCGTTTCATACTGCTGATAGACATCTTCTGCTTTCTGTACAGAAAGTTCTTCCACAACCTGGCTTGGAACCTGGGATGTAATTACTTCCTCACAGTGTGACGGCATGACTACATGCTTTATATTTCCCTGTTCCAGCAGTTCTGTCCTGCGCGGTGATGCAGAGGCCAGAACTACAGTCAGCTTCTGTGTCCTACTACACATAGCCTAATCCTCTTTCACAAGAATCTTCTTAATTTCTCCCATATACATGTTATGCATATCTTTGTCAGCATACCATTTGTCAAGATTTGCTTTCTCAACAAAATTTTCTTCTCCCATGCGCTGTACATAAACCTTCTTGCATACAAAGATCATTTTTGCTTCTTCAAACGCAACTGTTCCATCTACATAATATGGTGTCAGACCGGCTTCTTTGATCTTATCTTCGTCCCTTCCGGAAACTCTTCCACAGAGATTTAACGCTTCTCTATGCTCTTCTCCAAAAAATGCCAGTGTAAAATAATCTTCTCTGTCCACAAATTCTTTGGTATAGCGGGAATCACGGATATAAGCTGTCGCAGTCGGCTTACCCCACATAATTCCAACACCACCCCAGCTTGCTGTCATGGTGTTACATTTTTCTTCATTTCCTGCTGTGATCAGCATCCACTGTTTTCCGATCAATTCAAATGGATTATCCTTTAATTCTTCTGCTTTTATTTCTGTAAAACTCATTTTTCTGTCCTCTTATTTTGCGATTACTTTACGGAAATTCTTCTTTCCTTTTCTTACAACTTTTCCTTCACCTTCAAAGTCTGCTTTTGCAAATTTTGTCGCAATATCGGAAACCTTTTCTCCGTCAACGGCAACTCCACCCTGCTGTACGGCACGACGTGCTTCTGACTTGGAAGCAACCAGTCCACTCTTGTGAAGCAGTGTCAGGATATCGACAGACCCGTCTGCAAAATCTTCATCAGAAAGCTCTGCTGTCGGCATATCTGCTGCATTTCCTGAGCTGAACAGTGCACGTGCGCCTTCCTGTGCCTTTGTAGCTTCTTCTTCGCCGTGAACCAGTTTTGTCAGTTCGAACGCAAGGATTTCTTTTGCTGTGTTAAGCTGTGCGCCTTCCCATTTGTCCATCTCATCAATCTGCTCAAGCGGAAGGAATGTCAGCATACGTAAACATTTAAGAACATCTGCATCTGCCACATTTCTCCAATACTGGTAGAATTCAAACGGAGAAGTTTTTTCCGGATCAAGCCATACAGCTCCAGACTGTGTCTTACCCATCTTCTTTCCTTCTGAATTCAGAAGCAGTGTGATTGTCATCGCACTTGCATCCTTACCAAGCTTACGACGGATCAGCTCTGTACCACCAAGCATGTTGCTCCACTGATCATCTCCGCCAAACTGAAGATTACAGCCGTATTTCTGGTATAACATATAGAAATCATAGCTCTGCATGATCATGTAATTGAACTCAAGGAAGCTCAGTCCCTTTTCCATACGCTGTTTGTAGCATTCTGCAGTCAGCATACGATTTACGGAGAAATGTGCTCCGACTTCACGAAGTACTTCCACATAATTCAGATCCATCAGCCAGTCCGCATTATTAACCATCAGTGCTTTCCCGTCTGAAAAATCAATAAAACGGCTCATCTGCTTCTTAAAGCAGTCACAGTTGTGCTGGATTGTCTCCGGTGTCATCATCTGACGCATATCTGTTCTACCGGACGGATCCCCGATCATAGCAGTACCGCCCCCGATCAAAGCGATCGGCTTATTGCCAGCCTCCTGCAGTCTCTTCATCAGGCACAGTGCCATAAAATGTCCAACATGCAGACTATCCGCCGTCGGATCAAACCCAATATAAAACGTAGCCTTCCCGTTATTCACCAGATCCCGGATAAGCGGCTCATCCGTAACCTGCGCAATCAATCCTCTGGCCTTAAGCTCTTCATAAATACCCATTTTCCTAATTTCCTTTCTTTTTTCAAAACCTATATCTTAGTCACAGCCAATCTTCTCCCCCGGAGAAGGAGGCGTCCCGTCTGGAACTCTTTGAAGTCTTCAAGGATGTCAGCCATCCGAAAACCATTTCTATTTGACTGCATGTGCAGGCGGATGCTCATACTTCTTAGGTTTTGGGAATTTGTGTTATGATTGAAAATCCATCTGTCTGAGCGCAGCGAGTTATGGATTTTCAATCATGCCCTTAACAAATTTACAAAACCTTAGAAGTATCAGCCGCCGAACCCGCAGACAAATAGAAATAGATTCCGGATAGCGTCCGTCCTGAACCCCTTCAATTTTTCCAATAAAAAAACCTCGTCCTCCGGCCAATCAGCCTTTAAGGACGAGGTATATTCTCTCGTGGTACCACCTTAATTCACATCCGGCTCGCACCGAATGCCTCAGTCAGTAACTAACATTACCGTAGCAGGTATAACGTCCGCCACTCCGTCACAGCTTACTTGCGCTTCCGTGCGTTCGGTGTGAAACTCCAAGATGTATTCACATCTGACTCTTCGTGCACCTCTCATCAACCGGTTACTTTCTGTCTGAGCCTTGTCATCTGCTACTTGTTCTCTTCATAGTCTGTAATTTTCTCTTCTTTTGTCATACTACCGTATCCTTCAAAATTTGTCAAGCCGGATTTCACGCCAAATTATCACAAAACAACTTTTGTCAAATCCAATTCACAGCCTTCCATCATTTTCCGAACCACTCTCGCAGATTCCCTAATTCCAGAAATCCGTCTTCTGCTCCAGCTCAATATCTGCACTTTTAAACACCGGATTAACTCCCCGCTTCAACTGATCCTCATAATCCCGGATTGCCTTAAATGCCGTCCCGGACAAAATCAGGATCACCGGAATATTGATCAGTGCCATCACACCCATCAGTACATCGGAAAGATCCCACAAAAGCGACATTTCCATACCTGCCCCTAGAAATACAACAAATGCAGATACCAGGCGGAATCCGCGCATAAATTTTTTCCCCGGTTCCTTTTTATGGATATAGGTCAGAAGATTGTCGCAATAGAAACAGTTTCCAAGCAATGTTGTAAACGCAAAAAATACCATAGCCACCGTTATAAATACCGGACCAAATGCTCCCAGGGATTCCTGAAGAGATGCCTGAACCCACGGTGCCCCCTGCATCTCCCTGGTTGGATCAATGCCAGACGACATACACATCATCGCCGTTGCCGTGCAAAGAAGAAGTGTGTCGATAAAGACAGACAGCATCTGAACCAGTCCCTGTTTGACCGGATGGCTGACATTTGCAGAAGCAGATGCATTCGGTGCCGAACCGATTCCGGCTTCGTTGGAATAAAGCCCACGGCGGATACCCTGCATCATAGCAGAACCCGCAAACGCTCCGAAAATCGCCTTGAAATCAAACGCTTCCTCAAAAATACGCAGGAACATTTCCGGCACATTGCGGATATTGATGATAACCACAATCAGCGCCATACCGATATATGCAAGTCCCATCACCGGCACAAGCGTCGATGTCACCTTTACAATACGGCTTCCACCGCCAAGCAAACACCATCCGGTCAGAACTGCCAGAATCCCACCAATGATCCATGGGCTTACCTTCGGATCATAAAAAGAAAATCCGGAAAATGTAGACTGCAGATTGTAGGATGCCAGCATATTGAATCCAAATGCATAAGTCAGGATCATGGCAATACAAAACACGATCGCCAGTGGTCTGCAATGCAGCGCCGCCTCGATATAATAAGCCGGACCACCATAGCATTTCCCATCCTCTCCCTTTTTCTTGTAAATCTGTGCCAGCGTACTTTCAATCAGTGCAGACGCACTTCCAATGATCGCAATCACCCACATCCAGAATACAGAACCAAATCCCCCAATACAAATTGCCGATGACACCCCGACAATATTTCCCGTTCCTACTCTCGATGCCGTTGAAACCATAAGCGCCTGGAATGATGAGATTGCCTCTTTGTCGTCCGGCTTCTCCATCACGGACTCACAAGCTCTCTCAAATAAACGCACCTGTGGAAATCTTGTCCGGATTGTAAAATATAAACCTGCACCGATCAGAATAATCACCAGAAGTTTGCTGTACATAAATGAACTGACCGCCCCAATAATCGTCTGAAACATACCTTCTTTCCTTTCTCAATGTTTTCTTCCATTTTTGCAATATCTTAACGGAAACTCTCAAAATTTGCAAGCTTTTTCTATTTAAAAGCGGACAAGCAACGCCTGTCCGCCAAATTTATACTATATTTTTCTATCCCTTTACAGCTCCGGCAGCAACACCCTTGATGATGTACTTCTGTCCTGCCAGATATACAATGATGATCGGGATTACTGTAAGCATAATGCTTGCCATCATCGGTCCCATTTCAACTCTTCCGTAACTTCCGCGGAAATACTGGATCAGCATTGGGATTGTTTTATATTTCTTAATATCAAGTACAAGAGTTGGAAGCAGGTAATCATTCCATACCCACATTGCTTCCAGAATACCTACGGATATCATGGTAGGCTTCAGAATATGGATATCGATCAAAAAGAAGGTCTGCAGCGGATTACATCCGTCGATCATGGCAGCTTCTTCGATTTCTACAGGAATCGATTTTACAAATCCGCAGAACATAAATACCGCAAGACCTGCGCCAAATCCAAGATAGATCACCCAGATATTCCATGGCATATTCAGATGTAAGGTATCTGCTGTCTGTGACAAGGTGAACATAACCATCTGGAAAGGAACAACCATGGAAAATACAAACAGATAATATAAAATCTTTGAAATCGGACTATTTACACGGGTTATATACCATGCACACATGGAGCAACATACAAGAATAGCAACTACAGAAGTAATCGTAATAAATGTACTGTATCCAAGACTGCTTAAAAATCCTTTTGAAGCAACGGCATCTACATAGTTTGCGATTCCTGCAAATGCATCTGCAGTCGGAAGTTTAAATGCAGTTCCTGTACTGATCGCTGATTCTTTTTTCAAAGAGTTCATCAGGATCATAATGATCGGATAAATCCAGGCGAGTGCCGCAATTGTTAATATAACTATCCATATTGTATTTGCAATACTTTTCTTCTTTTTCATTACTGCTGCACCTCCTTAGATCTTGTTGCTTTCAGCTGTACCAGTGAAATAATGATAACCAGAACACAGAAGATCACTGCTTTTGCCTGTCCATAACCTTTCCACTGCATTCCGGCACGTGCGTAGAATGTCTGGTAAATATTCAGTGCCAGCATTTCTGTCGCATGGTTCGGATCTCCACCTGTAAGAGCCAGGTTCTGGTCAAACAATTTAAATGAATTGGTAAGTGTCAGGAAGACGCAGATCGTGATGGAAGACATTACCATCGGAACTCTGATTTTCCAGAGGATATCCCACTTTGCTGCTCCGTCAATCTCTGCTGCTTCGATCAGATCATCCGGTACATTCTGAAGACCTGCGATGTAAATGATCATCATATATCCGATCTGCTGCCAGCACATCAAAATGATAAGTCCCCAGTAACCGGCTGCAGAATTCAGTGCCAGAAGCGGCTGCCCGATGATCGTAAGCAGACAGTTGATCAGGATCTGCCAGATATATCCAAGTACGATTCCACCGATCAGGTTCGGCATAAAGAAAATAGTTCTGAAAATATTGGTTCCCTTTAACTTCTGTGTCAGAAGCAGTGCCAGACCAAATGCCAGTACGTTGATCAGTAAGATCGATACAATCGCAAATAATACTGTAAATTTAAATGAACTTGTAAATGATGTATCCTTGATTGCTGCGGTATAATTTGATATTCCAACAAATGTTGCATTTCCTACTGTTGTAAACTTACAAAAAGAAAGATAAAATCCCTGTGCAAACGGAATAATAAATCCGATCACAAATGCAAGAAATGTTGGGAGAACAAATATTGGTGCATGTTTTTTCAGTGCCTTCTCCATAGAAATCCTCCTCTTTTCCTTTTGCCCGGAAGGATCTTCCTACCAGGTGGCTCTCATTTCACTTTTTATTTTTATATGGAAAAACGTAGGTTCCCATATCCAGAAAACCCGCTTCGTACAGGCTCTCCTCTCACTTAAAAGGGGCAGGCAAGCCGCCTGCCCCTAGGTCAGTTCTTTTTATGCAACTTATTTATTCATTTGCAAGCTTGTATTCAGATGCCCATCCATCTACGAATGCACTTACTACTGCATCCCAGTTAGCATCTGTCTGATCTGCCGCATAAGCTGTCAGTGCAGATCCAACACCATTTTTCCACTCTTCTGAAGGCATTGTTGAGAAGTTCCATGCTACCGGAGTCTTTCCGTCTTCGGTCATCTGTTTGTCTTCTTTGATAAAGAGATTCTTAGATTCCTGAGCTTTCTTAAACGGAATGTTGAATCCCATATCGTCTGCCATACATTTTGTTCCTTCATCTGAAGTTACACACCAGTCCATAAAATCTAATGTAGCCTGAATATCAGCTTCGTCTGCGTCTTTATTTACGCACCAGTAATTTTCTGTACCTGTGCAGAGTCCCTGGTTTGCTTCATCGCCTACACCAAAGTAAACCGGAAGCATGGTCATGTCATCATCTGTCAGACCGCCATCGATCAGCTGTGTATATTCCCATGTACCATTCTGATAGAATACAGCTTTTTTATTCAGGAATTCATTTCTTGCATCGTCACCTGTCTTTGCAGCAAGATCCTTTGGATCGCATGTGCTGTTGTTGATGTACAGATCCCACATATCGCGATAATTGTCAAGATATGTGCCTTTGATTGCATCTGTTGTGTTAATTCCTTCATCCTGATATTCAAAGTAGATCGGAAGGTTTGCAAGGTGTGTCTTGAATCTCCAGTCAGAAGATCCGTCCATACCTGCTGAAGTAAATGCAGAAAATCCAAGTTCAGAAGTTCTATTTGTAATGTCTTCTGCTACTTTTTTCAGATCTGCAAAAGATTTGATGTCATCCGGTGTATATCCTGCTTCTTTTAATAATGTCTTATTTGTGATAATTCCGTATGTTTCAATAACATATCCGATACCCGCTACAGAATCTCCGTCTTTCAGTGCATAATCATCACTTGTGAGTTCTTTGTAAATATCAGAATCTGATAAGTCGTAGCAGTAATCTTTCCAGTTTGCAAGTCCTACAGGTCCGTTTACCTGGAATAATGTTGGTGCTCCGCTCTTTCCCATTTCACTCATCAGAGTGGTTTCATAGTTTCCGGAAGCTGCTGTAACAACCGTTACATCTACACCTGTCTCTTTTGTGTAATCCTTTGCCAGCTGCTGCCACTGTTCATCCTGCTCCGGTTTGAAGTTCAGATAATATACAGATCCTTTGCTGCTGTCCCCTTTACCGTCTGCACTCTTGCCATCGCTCTTGCTTCCACATCCTGCAAAGCATCCAAGTGTCATGATTCCTACCAGCCCCAGTGCCAGCCATCTTTTTTTGTTTTTCATAATTTCCGTTCCTCCTCGTCTGGATTTCTTTTCTATGCTTAGATAATAGCAAGAATCCAATCAAAGGCTGTAGCAAATCGCAAACCTCCTTTAACAAAAAATATACTTTTCGAAATGTAAAAAATTTGTTATTGATAAAATGACACCAACAGCCTTCTCCTCCCATCATCTCTCTTTCTCATACTCCCGGATACTTTCATCGGCAGTCTCCACCATCTGCGCAAGCGTCATTTTCCCGGCGGCAAGCTGTGGCAGGCACTCCCCGATCGTCTCTTCCTGAAGGATGGAGTTCCATTTCACCTGATAGTTCGGAACGATCTGCGGATTGTTATTGTAGGCATTTACATAATCCTGAAGGAGCTGGCTGATTTCAGTGCGTCCGTTCTTGTCCATCAGCTCTTTCTTCTCTTCCAGATTGAATTTCGTGCGAAATTTCAAAAATTCAACCGCTCCTTCTTTGACCTCCTCGCTGTAAGTGGAAACCACCGCCCAGCCAAAGGTTTCCGGTGAGGCGATCAGTTTATTTCCCGGAAATGCGGAAAACCTTACCTTTTCTTTCCATTCTTCCGGCAACTGGTCGATCATCCAGTATCCGTTCGGAATCATTGCCACCTTTCCTGTGACAAAATTATTGTATGCCACATCGTAGTCAGCATGAATTGCATCTTCTGTTGTATACCGAAACAATTTCTGCAAGTTTTCTGCAATTTCAAGACCGGTATCATTGGAATAGCTTTCTGGGAAAAGCTCTTTCATAAATGCATAGCCTTCTTCCGTGTGTGCTGCCTCTGCTGTTGCAATCAGCATCGGCGCCCAGCCGGTTCCTTCAGTGTGAAGTCCAAGCGGTGTGATTCCGTTTGCCTGCAGCCGGTCACAGCAGTCCCAGAATTCTTCCCATGTCTCCGGGAATTTCTCAATCCCTGCTTCCGCAAAAAGCTCCGGATTCCAAAACATGCCGGCGCACGCAAATGCCGCCGTACTGATCGGTCCAAGATAGATATTGCCATCCTCATCCGTACAGCCTTCCATCACCGCCGGTTCGATCATATTCCTCCACTCTTCATCCTCTTCCAGATACGGACTCAGATTCTCGATCCGTCCATCCGCAACCATCATCTGATAAAAGGACGGCAGGGTGCGCACATCATAGATCACAGCCGGAAGCTCGTCTGTGACATTTAACCGTTTCAGATTTTTTCGGTATTCCTCTTCCGTCTCCATGATCCATTCCACTTGCATATGATACGTACCGGCATATTCTTCATTAAATGCATCAACGACATCCTGTTCCGTTTTCTTGCCGGAAGTCGGATCTACCGTCAGAATGATCGGAATATCAATCTCCTTTTTTTCTGTGCTCCGGCTTGTCTGCCCCGTATTTTTACCACATCCGGTCAGCACTGTCAGAACCAGTGCGATACAAAACACCAATTGCAAATATTTTCTATAAATCACGTTTCTCCTTTCCGTCATCCGGAATTTGGATTGTACACCGGGTTCCATTTTCTTCTGCCTCATAGTAAAACAGCACATCCTCTCCATATTTCAGCCGCAGTCTGGTCAGTACATTCACCACTCCATATCCGTGTTCCTTATCCTGGAAGCATTTTTTCGCCTCCAGAATCGGATGCCCGTTTAAGGCATTGATCTTTTCCATCATTTCCCGGTCAATCGGCTTCCCATTATTGAATACCACGATTTTCAGCTGGCTATCCTCCCTCGCAATCTCAATCCGGATCAGACCATTCTCATAAATTTCGCAGAATCCGTGCTTGATCGCGTTCTCGACAAGTGGCTGCAAGATCAGCTTCAGCATCCACGTACTCTTCTCTTCCACCTTACACTCAATCTCATACCGGAACAGATTTGCATTCCGGATCTGTTGGATTTCCATATAACTCTTTACATTTTCCAGTTCGTCCTCCACCGTCACGATATCACTGCCCTTGCTGAGTGACAGACGCAGATATTTGGAAAGTGCCTGAATCATCTTCATGGTTGTCTCTTCTCCGTTTATCCGCGCAAGCATGTAAATTGTATCCAGCGTATTATAAAGGAAATGTGGGTTGATCTGTGCCAAAAGCATGTTCAACTCCGTCCGTCTGAGCACCCCTTCCTGTTCTTTGATCTCTGCCAGAAGATTCTCAATATTTTTTAGCATCTTATTGTAGGAATGTCCGATCTGATCCAGTTCTGTATTGGTATTCAGTTCAATCAGGCGACTGAAATCATTTCCGTCAAACTGTGTCATCTCTTCACTGATCTCCCGGATCGGACTGGTGAACCGCTTGGAAAAATAGATACTGAGCACAACCGCTACCACTGCCACAAACAGATAAATCCCGATCAGCACCGTAAGTACCCTCATCGTTCCCTGTGTCATTACACTCGACGGAACGACTGTGAACACCGTCATTTCAGAGCTGCTTTCTTTGTAAATGGAGCAGACACCACCGCTCACTCTCCGGCTTTTTGCAAGAATACCACTTGTTTCCTGTGCGCTGATCTTATAGACTTCCTGTTTTACCGCATCCGAAATCTTCGTCCCTTTCGGGCACCAATCAGCACATAAATTTCCCTTCTTATCCAGAATTCCGATCTGCACTTCATCTGTCATACTCCGATCCTTTCCAAGTATCGTTTCCAGAAAGCTGTCATTCATCTTGATGAGCAGCAGTCCTGGTTTGCTGGCGTATTCCATGCTGTGTACATATCTTCCGATAAACAATGCTTCTTTCTCCGTCCCAAACAGAGTATCCTTCGCCCAGAACCATTGTGTTTTCGCATAAGAATCTCCCATGTAATCTTCCAGATGGCTGTCTGAAAAATCTTCATAATCAATATGCGAGTAGGATCTGGCATAAACATTATTTTTATTATCTACATAGCAATATTCTGCCACATGATCCAGATTCATATAGGCAAAATATTTCTGAAGAGAGTTCTTTTCCACATCTGCAAATGAAGCTTTTTTCAGACTTTCCTGAACCTGATCGTAAGTAATACATTCTGCTGTCCCTTCATCCGCCTCTTTTGACAGTGTATCCAGAGCCAGCCCCATCTTCTCATTTAAAAATTCATATTTATCTGTAACCTCTGTGGTCAGACTCTGCCTTACATAAATCCAAACACCGATGCTTGACAGCAAAATTGCCAGCAACAACAGCCCCATTATATATCGAAGGTATTTTCTCTGTATTCCGGATTTAATCATCCATTTCTTCATTCTTCGTAATCCTTTTTGTATTCACTCGGTAATTTTCCTGTATATTCTTTAAATAAATGTGAAAAATAGGATGCATTGCTGATTCCCACCTGCTCACATACCGTTCCTATACTCTCACATCCATCCTGGATCAGCCTCTTTGCTTTCTCCATTCTCTGCTGTAAGAGATACTTTTTAAAGGTCATATGAAATGTATTTTTAAATACACGCCCGAAATATACCGGATTCAGATAAATCTGCGTTGCCACCTGAACAATAGAAAGTTCTTCCTCCTGCAAATGCTCACCGATATAAGAAAGTGCCACTGTCATATATTCCTTTGCACATTTATTTTCTCCGCTTTCTGCGTATTTTTCCCGTTCCTCAATTGCTTCTCCGAGGATCTTATAACTGACATCTACCGCCTGTGCTGCTGTCAGACTCTCCATATTCGAATAATAATTCCGGAACTGTTTCTGCAGTTTTTCCGTCATTCCGTAAGTATCGTTCAGCATCATCTCCGCTTGCAGCATAACCTTATGTATATAACGGATCTGTAACTCTTCCTCATGTGGAAGTGCGTAGATTAACGCAATAAAAGCCTGTTTTAACTCTTTAAACGTATTCTTCCGAACAGCATTGACGATCGTAAGTCCTGCCTCTTCACAATCACTTTTTGCCGCTTTTTCTTCCTTTTTCACAGGTATGGAAAAAGTATTCTCATTTGTGGCACTGCTGCAGATTGGCTCGAAAAGTCCCTGCGCCTCTTCGTAACTTCGGCGGATTCCATCCAGTCCTTTATACGGTTTGGAAATCGATGCAGTAACCGGACTTTTCTGTTCCCTTTTAACCTGTTCCAGAATCTGCGCAATCTCGCGCACTGTCGCATTTTCCTTTGTCTTGATCAGAAATACATGACAACCTTCTGCCTTTTCAAAATGCCAGAAAAAATACCGCTCTGAAAACATTTCTTCCAGAGATTGTATCAATTCCAGCCTGGCTGCTTCGTAATTCAGTGCATCCGTAATCTTATATGTAAGATCAAGATCCACACACATTGCAATAAAACGGTCGCCCTCTTCGATCACATCTTTCAAGATCACAAATACTTCCTGCACCTTTTCATAGGAAATTTTATTCTGTAAATACTTCTGTACAACAACCTGGAGAAAACTGGTGGAATCTTTTCGGATCATATTTTCCCAGCTTTCATAACGCTCTTCGCTCTCCAGTTTCTCCATACAGGTCTGGTATGCGCCCTGCATGGTCTCCTGCAGTTTATCTTCCTCGATTGGTTTCAGCAGATATGCATATGCACCAAGATCACACGCCTGCTGTGCATAATTAAAATCACGGTACGCACTGAGCACAATAAAAACCGGATCCAGCTCTGTCTTCTGGATCTCTTCCATCACCATCAGACCGGAAACCTGTTTCATCCGGATATCCGTCAGTACGACATGGGGCTTCACTTTTTTGATCACTTCAATTGCCTGCTCCCCACTCTGTGCCTGACCGGCAACTTCAAATCCCATCTCATTCCAGTTGTACGTCTTAACCAGTCCCTGCAGAAGGATTGGTTCGTCATCTACAATCACAAGTTTTAATAATTTCATACCATTTTCCCCATTCCTGATAATCTTCCTACTTCTTATTTTAGATAAGACATGATAAAGAATTTATCAAAAACTATACTTTTGATGCAAAAAATCATACTTTTACCAAAAATTATACATTTCGGAAAAATAAATAGCAAGAAATTTAAAAAAGCCGTTACATGATCGATATGATCAGATCCGGTTGCAAGTGATGATAAAATCGTGGTATCAGAAAGCGGTGAACAATGATCTCCAAAGCATCCTCCACCCATTACAGCTGCTATTGTAGCATATACGACCGGTGTTAAAGCTCCACCAGATATATTCAGAGCCATCTGTACACAGATTGGTGTAACAATCGCATAGGTTCCCCATGAAGTTCCTGTAAAGAATGCAATAAAAGCAGATACTACAAAAGTCAATGTCATAAGGATCGTCGGTGTCATCCAGCTTTCTGTAATAGAAATTACATAATCTGCAGTTCCTTCGGAATCTCCTATAAAAAAAAAGCTGGCAGACAAATGTATTTTTTCTCATCTGTCTGTCAGCTTTCTAATTCTTATTCTAATTTGATTCTTTGTTACAAATTATCGTATAGTCTTATTTTCTTTTTCTGCGTTTCCAAGCAAAGCCGCCCATACCTGCTCCGAGCGAAGAAACTGCAAGTCCAAGCCAGCCAAGTACACTTGCCGGATCTCCTGTTTTTACAGAATCGTTTCCGCTTGTCTTGGATCCATTGGTTGTACCATCTGTCTTCTTTACAGATGAGCTGCCTTTCTTTACAAGTGCTTTGATCGCTTTGTTCAGGCTGTTTGTTGCATTATCTACTGCTTCCTGGCTTTCTTTTGCTTCCAGTG
Source organism: Coprococcus sp. AF51-11b1 (assembly GCF_027682785.1). Classification (NCBI taxonomy): domain Bacteria; kingdom Bacillati; phylum Bacillota; class Clostridia; order Lachnospirales; family Lachnospiraceae; genus Coprococcus; species Coprococcus sp. AF51-11b1. The sequence continues at coordinate 93,880 of NZ_JAQCZB010000004.1, forward strand.
CTTTCTGGGCATCTGAAAGTGCGCTCTGCAGTGCTTTCCAGCTATCTGCTGTGTAATCTGCTTCTTTAAGCGCTTTTGCATCTGCAATTGCTTTTTCAAGAGAAGCAGTATTGATTGCAACCGGTTCTTCTTCAGCTTTAACCAGTGCATCTTTTGCTGCATTTAAAGCAGCAAGTGCCTGATCAACTGCATCCTGACTTTCCTTTGCTTCCAGTGCAGTACGTGCGCTCTGCAGTGCTGCCTGGTATACACTCCAGCTATCTGCTGTGTAGTCTGCTTCTTTAAGGTTATCAGCTTCTGCAATTGCAGCTTCCAGTGCTGTTGTATCAACCTCTGCCGGTGCCGGAGTCTCTGCTATCTTGTAAGTAAATGTAAGAGGAGTTTTATAACCTGTTGAAGCTACTGTAATCTGGAATTCCGTTCCAACTACCGCATCCTTAAACGGATCTGCATCTGTCTTGATCGTACCATCCTTATTGATAATAACTACGGAGCCTCTTCCACTTGCTGCATAATCTTTACCATTTACATTTACAGAAGTAATATTTCCAAGATAAACTTTAAGCGCATCTGTGTCAAATCCTTTTGCCTCTACAAGTTTCTTATTCTCTGCATCATATGCTGCAGGCATATCTTTTGTTGTCAATGTAAATGTTGTAACAACATCTGCATATTTCTTGCTCTTATCTTTAATTGTGAGAGTATATTTTCCAGGTTTTACAGAAGCTGCTGCTCTGCTCTCTGTCGCTGCTTTAAAAGTCAGTTCATTACCTTCTACCGACACATCCAGTCCATCCACACTGTATTCCGGTTTAAATTCATCTGGAAGCTTTACATTGATTTTAGTCTTGCCTGCTGTAATGTCTGCATCTGCAACTTCTACTACTGTATTATCAGCTTTCACCGGAACATAAATATCCTCAATATCCATTGTGTATAAACCATTTGTTGTATAATACTCAATGCTGTCAATGGTCTTGCCCATCATAGATTTATAGTGTTCAGAAGATGTCGGACAATTGTGAACTGACTCTGTAAATCCAGTACACCATGCAAGTTCTGTACCTCTCCAGATATTTTCCAGATGACGCATACCATACGCTGTTCCGTCAGTCGTCTTTATTACAACCGCATTTACACTATCAGATGAAATTTCTTCCGGAAGGCCATCAAGGTCAAGCTCATAGTCTCCATAAGATGATTTCGTTGAAAGTTCTGCTGTGACTCCTTCTACCACCTTTGCTTCCTGACCTTTTACCTCACTGAATACAAGATTTCCATCTGCATCAAGTGACACTTCTTTATAATTTGCCGGTATTTCTGAAAGCGGGTAATATGCATAAGATGCGTTTTCAAATAATGTATCTTTTCCGGTCAGAGTTGTAGTACTTGTCTGACCTCTGTTTGTAACTGTAATATCTACCGTATCACTGTCTTCTACTTTTTTGTATTTCGAAAGATCTACCGAAGAATCTACTTTTACAGCATAAGTGATACCATCAATACTGGATCCATCTGCTTTTTCATGGTATGATCCACCTGCAAGGCCTTTGGTTCTGGTCTTGTTCTTTGTCGCAGAAGTAAATGCATCTACCGCAATATCATTACCTGTTGTTTCAGCTTTGTAGAATTCTGCGTATGGGATGTTCATGAGAACATATTGCACTTTCACAAGAGAGTCAATTGCATCTGTCAGATGTTTAACCTGTTCGTTTACTTCTGACTTCAATGGATTTTCTGACTTAAGGAGATCTTCTGATTCTTCCAGTTCATCCTGCATCTTCTTCCAACTATCAGTAGTATACTTAGATTGATTCAAGGCTTTTGCTTCATCGATCTTGTCCTTCAATGCCGCTATTTCTTCTGCACTTGCTGTTTTTAATGTGGCAATATTCTCGGTTCCAACCTCAAAATTATAGCTGTAATCAGCATAACCAAGTCCATAGATAGTAATCTTCCAGTAACCGGTTCCATTCGTATTTTCCGGCAGCTGGCATCTTAAAGAATCAGTAAGTCCAAGCTGGATCCCCATTGATTTATGCATCCAGTTATCTGATGCAAATTTTGTTCCAAATACTCTTACCGGATTTGTATAAGTATCATCATTTCCATAGTATGTCCATTCAACAGCCTGCATCGCAGAACCAAGTCCGCCATAATTTCCATTAAAATCTACACGGATGAATTCTCCATAGCTTCCAACTTTATCTCCTGCTTTGACATCCGGAGTAACATCAGCAGTTGCAAGCTGTGTATCCTTTAATCCAGAATAAGATCCTGTTGTTCTTGCTGAAAATGTGAAAGAACCATCTTCCTGCTTTTCTGCTGTCTTAAGACCATTTGTATTTGGGGTTACATCTGCAATTGCTGTGTATGACTGGAGCTGATTTTCAGAGAATCCTCCACTTAATGTGCCTCCGTTTTCCACAACTGCATATTTTTTTCTTAATGCATTCAGATCTGCTGTCTTTACTTTGACCGGAACATATTTGATACCTGTCACTTTATAATCAGCCTGGATAAATGAGCTTCCGTCTTCAGCTGTAAATACTGCTTTTTTATCTTCATTGGTTGATCTCGTATAAACACTTCCGTCTGTCATTACAGCTTTTCCATCTGCATTCCAGTATGCAAGATCATATTCGTTTCCATTTGTATCTTCAATAACTGCGCTGCACTGGAAACTTCCTCGATGTAATCCATGATTTGCAGTCGCTCTTGTTACTGCATCAAAAGCACCCTTGTCATACTCATTACGTGAATCTACATCAGCAGAGGATTCTGTATCACCTGCTGCATAGACACCTTCATTTGCCCAGTATTCAGACCAGCTCATACCAACATAAACATAAGAATATTTACTGTCTTCTTCCGGCACTTTATAAGTAAATGTGTATGTCTGATAACCGTCTTCTGCAATTGTTATGGCAAATCCCTCTCCTGCTTTTGCATCTTTAAATGCATCCTGTGAAAGATCCAGTTTTCCGTCTTCTGTGATCAGTTTTACTGCTTTTTTCCCGGAAGCCGCATATTCTTTTCCATTCACAGTTACGGATGTAATATTTTTTAAATATGTCTGGAATTCTTCTTCATCAACACCATCCGCTTTCACCACAGCCGGATCTTTGTCATTCTCATTATATTTTACCGGCGTTGTCTCTGTGTAAACATTAAAAGTCGTTGAAATCGGTACATAATTTCCATTCCTATCACTAAGCGTAACTGCATATCTACCTTTTGCAAGTGCTTTCTTAAAATTAATTGTTCTTGTAGTTGTCTTGCCATCTGATTTGATCTCAACAGAATATGCATCTTCATCGATTCCATCAATTTTATATTCTTCTTCAAAATCATTTGGAAGTCCACTTACCGTTATAGCTGTTTTTTCTGATTTCACAGATACATCCGCTACTGATACTTCTCCGTCAAATTTCTTTGCAACTTGCTGATCCATCGGAATTTCATAAATACCCTGATCTGTGTAGTAAGTTACTTTATTGATCGTCTGTCCCATCATGGCAGCATAATCTTTGGAATCCAGTGTGTTCCCATGGGATTCTGTTACAAATCCAGTACTCCATGCAAGTTTTGTTTTCTTCCAGATATTTTCCACATGGCGAAGTCCATAACTGCTTCCTTCTTTTGTGCTGACCACTACACCATATACAGTATTCACATTTTTCAGATCCTCACTCGTAATATCTAACTGGTAATCACCATATTTTGATGACGTAGAAAATTCAGTTTTCGCATTTGTCAAAGTTGTCGGTCCTTCTCCCTTTACTTCGCTAAAGCTGAGGCTTCCATCCTCATTTACAGTTGCCTCTTTATAATATGACGGTGTATCACTTAATGTGTAATAAGAATAGCTTGCGCTTTCAAATAATGCACCTTGTCCCTTATATGTAACAGTATTTTCTTTTCCTTTAATATTTGTTGTAATCGTAACTTCACTTTCATCAGTAACCTGTGTATATTTTTCTAATACAGATGCATCACTGATCTTAACCGGGAATGTTACACCGGTAATATCTGAACCATCACTATTTACATGATAAGAACCTGCTGCAAGGGATGCTCTTGTTTTCTGCTTTGTTGCTGACGAAACAGCATCTGCGCCTGCGACACCGTCTGCTTTATAAAAATCGGCATATGGGATGTTCATTAATACATAGACTTCTTTCTGTACGTCTGGTGTTTTCGTCGACACAAGTGCATCAATTGCATCTGTTAACTCTTTTGCTGCCATATCTACTGCTGTCTGATCTTTTGCTGTAAGTGCTGCTCTGGCTTCTGTCAGCTTATCCTGCATTGCTTTCCATGATTCATCTGTATAATCAGCTTCAGTTAAACTTTCTGCTTTTGTGATCGCAGCCCGAAGCTCATCTGTTTTCACATTATTTTCTTCTTTTTTAGTTGCATTTTCTAATGCATTATTTACTGCATCAACGATCGCCTTAGATGAGCACGTCGCTCTTGATACTGCATTGATTCCATCTGTTCCATTGGCATCTATAATCTGCTGTACAACACCTGTCGGATTCTTTTTCGTTCCGTTAGCAGCATTCGTAATATAAGTATTATTATCTTCTGCTCCATTTCCCTTGATATTTCCTATAGATTTGATTACTCCATTTTCTATCGTTACCTCTACAGAAAGATCATATTTTTCAAAATCCTCATATTCATCCGGTGTACACTTTGCAGTCCCTGTATATGTTCCATCCTGAATCTTCGCTACATCCTCACTGTTTGCCGCAAACACCGTCGACGGACAAAGTCCAGCTACCATCGACATTGCCACAGCCATCGTCATAGCTTTTGTCTTAATTGTTCCCTTTCCCATAATTACCTCCTTGTTGTTGATAAAATTTATTATTAAGTTAGTTTCTGCTAACCCATAATTAAAAAAAATTAACCTATCTGCACCTCTCTCTCCGATTCTCTTTTTACGATCGGAAGCAACTTTTTACTTATCATTCCCATCACAAATCCGGTCACTGTACCGGCGATCAGAAGTGCCGGAAGATAATAGATCAGTTTCAGATTCTCTACCACAACTGATGCCACAATGATCTGACCGATATTGTGTGACACGCCTCCGGCGATACTGACTCCGGCTACGGAAAATCCTTTCAGCCTCTTCATCAGCGCCATGACCAGAAAGCTTAAGATTCCTCCTGCCAGGCTGTAAACGATCGACATTCCATTTCCAAATAAAAAGCCGGTCAGCAGGATTCGCATAACTACCACCAGAAATACTTCCGGAAATTCCAGAAAATACATCCCAGTCACTGTCACCAGATTGGCAACTCCGAGCTTCATTCCCGGTATCCCGAAATTGATCGGTATTAAGCTTTCCACATAACTGAATATCATCGCCAGCGCAACCAGCATTGCCATATTGGCAAGTTTTTTGTTTTTATTCATCTGTTTTTCCTTTATCATTTTGCGATCGTATCCGGAGCTACATCTTCCGGATCTGAAGTTCCAAAGCTCTGGTCATTCTCATTTTCCAGAACCTCTACTACGAGCTTATGTGGCAGACAGACGATCGTCTGTGTATGCCCGCTGATCTTTCCCTGCTCTTCACAGTATCCATCCGGGCAGTTTGCCTCTTCCATATACGCCTTTCCGTCTTCGATCCGGATCCGGTTATAAAAATCGCCATCCTTTACTTCGATGGTCTGATCCTTCGACAAGGAATACGTTCCATAGATTTTCCCATCCAGCATAACCCGGATCTGATTTCCTTCTTCCCCTCTCGTCAGCTGCATCACAAGCAGCATCGCAAGCGCAATCACAATAATTCCTGCTCCAAGTATCAGATCTTTCTTCTTCATCTTCTATACACCCAGCCAGAGTAGAAGAATCAGTAAGATTACTGCCCGCAAAATCGTAAACCAGAATTCATTTCCACAAAGTCCTTTTACTCCGGTATGAATATTTCCTTTCGGACAGGTATCGATACATTTCTGACACTGGAAACAGTCCCCTTCTACCTTCGGAGATCCATCTTCCGGAAGTCCAATGTTAGAAGGACATTTCTTTGTACATGCCTTACATCCTTTGATGCAGTTTTCCCGGTCTCTGTGAAGTGCGAAAAACGGAAGGACCGGAAGCAGGGAAAACACAGCTCCCATCGGGCAGAAATTTCTGCAGAAAAACCGTTCTTCAAAACACATTCCCACGAGAATCAGAACCAGAAGAACGAGTCCCACCAGATATCCGCCAAGCTTAAAGTTGCCTGCATGGAGCATGGAAAATACATCCCACGGGCTGGTTCCTTTTGCTTTGCTGTAGACGCCTGTAAAGCACAGGATTGAAATCAGTGCCAGTACAATATATTTCAGATAACAGAGCTTTTCTGTCCATGCATCCGCAATCTGAAGAGGTTTCTTTTTCATCTTTTTACAAATCCACACATAGAGTGCATGCACACCATCTCCCAGTGTACCGAACGCACAAGCGAATCCGCAAAAGAATCTTCCGAACAGAATGGTGTAAATACAGATCACAACCAGTACTGTCACGAAAGAGGTCACGGCAACCTTTTCGCCTGCACCGATCTGTGTAAAGATGTATTTCACTCCGGCAAATGCCGCTGTATACACAGATGGGATAAACAGAAAATAAAGTACCTGGATCAATGCTCTCAGCCATATATGTAATTTTTTTATATCTTTCGCCGTTAAATTATGAATATCCATCTTTTTCACGTTACTTTACCGCCTTTTCCAGAGCCTGTTCCGATGCATTTTTGATTCCGGTCGAGCTAAATGTCGCACCACTGATCGTATCTACATCTGCGCTCTGTGCATCGATGATCTTCGGAATCATATCCTTTGCCATGGAAAGGTATGCCCCGTCTTCTTTCTCTGCCGATATCACATTGATCTCTGCAATCTTGTTTTTCTCAATCTTCACTTCTACCTGGATCGTTCCGCCAAATCCATCAGCTTCCCCGGTATAGGTTCCGTCCTTGTAGTTTGTGGAACCTCCATTTTCACTGTCTGATTGTCCGTTTCCGGCAACCTGTGCGGAAAGCCGGGCGATCTCATCTTCTTTCGCACGCACATCCAGCACTGAATTGTATCCCAGCAGAACTCCCACGATCGCGAGCATACTTACCAGTCTTACCCAGAATTCTCTCATTGTTATTCAGCCTCCATATCTGTCGGTCTTTCTGCTGCTTCCAGTACTTTTTTGCATCCTTCCAGGATTGCATTGGAAGAGCAGGTTGCACGGGAAACAGTATCAATATCCTCCGGCATTCCTTTATCTATGATCTGGAATACCACACCTTTTATGCTTGAAGTACCATTTACCGCTCTCTTAATATAGCTGTCATTACTGCTTGCACCATCGCCTGTGATATCCGTAATTGACACAATTTTATCGTTGCGGATCTCCACCGACATTGTCAACTCATACTCTTCAAAATCTTCGTCTTCATCCGGCGTACACGGAACGGTCACTTCATAAGTTCCACTGACATATTTTGTATTTTCTTCGTCTTTTCCATCTTTTGATTCCAGCTGAGCAATTGCTGTTTTCAGCTTTTCTACTGCTTTATCCACAATAGTCTGTTTTGTTTCCTCGAGTGCTTCTTGTGCGTCCGCAATTCTGGTCTGCAGAACTGCCCAGCTTGTTTTTGTGTATTTATCTTCTTCCAACTTTTCTGCTCTCTCGATCAGCTCTTTCAGATCAGTCAGATCCGGCTTCTCATCAATGGATTCTCCATTTGTCACTTTCTCTGCCTGTTTCAGTGCATTCTTGATTGCATTTAACAGTCCTTTGGAACTGTAGGTTGCTCCTGACACAGTATCTACATCGTCTGTCTTCTGTGTCCTTATCACCTTTTTCACAACATCCATTGCACGATTAAAGAATGCTTCATCATCTGAGCTTTCTGTGATCAGGATTGCTTTGATCGTCTTTTCCTGGATCACGACCGCAACGGATACATCTCCGCTGTAACCCTCTGCTGTTCCGTAATAGATTCCTTCCTTGTACGGAACAGTTCCGGTTACAGTAGAACTATCGTCATCTGACGAACTATTGTTATTACTGTTGTTATTGCTATTTTGTGTGCTGTCCGATGTACCATTTACCACCGCCTGACCCAGCGCATCCCGGACTGCCTGGATAATTCCGACAGAGCTGTAGGTTGCCCCTGACACCGTATCCACATTGGTACTCTGTGTCGTAATAATAGAATCGATCAGAGAAGCTGCTTTGGAAATATAATCGCTTCCGTCACTGTTCTCCACAATCTGGATGGATGCGATCTTCCCTCCGCTGATTTCTACCATAACCTTCAGCGGACCGCCAAATCCGGTTCCCGAACCGTAATAAGTTCCGTCCTTATACGCTGCCGCATCTTCTACCTGTGCCACACTAGTTGAGCTTCCTGCCGCCGCCCCTGTCTGACCGGACTGCGCCTGTCCTGTCTCGCTGGTATCCTTTTCCCCGGTCAGCGCATTTTTTACGGCGCTGATGATTCCTCTGGAACTGAACGTTGCTCCCGATACAGTATCCACATCCAGCGTCTGTCCTTCGATGATCTTGTCGATCACCGCTTTCGCACGCGTGAAAAACGCCGCATCATCGGAAGAGCTCAGAATATCAATCGAAACGATCTGCTTGTCCTTGATCAGTACCGATACGGTGATGTCTCCTGCATACCCGGTTCCGGTTCCCTTATACACACCATCCTCCAGGTTAAATGATCCTTTGGCTGCTGTCTTTTTTTCTTCTTTCTTCTCTTTTGTCTCTTCTTTTTTTGCCGGTGTTTCTTCCTGTGTCGCCGCATAGACCGGAGCCTCATATCCACTTAAAGAGCCTGCCACGCACGCCGTAACCAGTGCAACTGAAAGAACGGGTGCAAACGGTTTTAATTTTTTACCGGTTTCTTTGATGTCCATCTCTCATTATCCTCTCATTTCACGCAAATTATTTCGTAATAACCTTCATGTTAAAATCCGTTGTAAAGCTGTCTTTCAGACCTTCTGTCACATAAATCGTCCCATCATCTGTCGCAAAGATCGCCTCAAACTCATTACTGTGCGCCTTCCAGAACTCTGCCGCTTTTTCTTCTCCCATGATAAAAAGGGAGGTGGAAAGCCCATCTGCAAGGGTTCCGTCCGAGCTTACGATCGTGACAGATACCAGTCCGTTCTCTGCCGGATATCCGGTCTTTGGATCAATAATGTGATGATAGGTCACACCATCCTGTTCAAAATAGCGTTCATATCCACCAGATGTGATCACCGCTTTATCCCGAATGGATAAAACTCCCAGATAATCCTCTGTGTCGTCCGGACTCTGTACCGCAACCCGCCAGTTGCTTCCGTCTGTCTTGGTTCCGAGTGCCTGTACATTTCCACCCAGATTTACCAGACCACTTGTAATCCCGTTTTCTTTGAAAATATCCATAATCCGCGAAGAAGTATAGCCTTTTGCAATTCCTCCAAGGTCGATTTTCATCTGGTCATCTTCAAAAGAGATTTCTCTCGTATCCTTATCGTATGAGATCTTCGCTGCATCCACATGCTTCAGAAGCCCTGTCAGTTCGTCAGCTGATGGGACACGGAAATTCTGTATCGGAAATCCCCACGCCTCCATAACCGGATAAATTGCGATATCAAATGCCCCATCCGTTTCCTTATTCAGTTCCAGTGCGCGCTTCACAAGATATCCGCCATCTTCTGAAAGTGTTGCACTTTTCTGTTCATTCAGTTTTACAATCTCACTGTCTGCATTTCCCGTTGATAAAAGTGTATCTAATCTTTTAATCTCTGCTTCAGCGGCATCCACCGCATCCTGTGCTTTTTCTCCATATGCTGTCACTGTCATATAGGTATCCATTGCAAAAATGTCTTTTGATGCCTCATTATTCTGAGAGGTTCGTTCTGTACTTTCCTTCGAACTGGCTGTTCCTTCACTATTTTTACTCTTTGTTGTATTCTGACCACCTTGACCGCATCCACCCGCGAATACAGATACGCACAGACAGACCACAATGATTTTATTTTTGAATTTCATTCTGTTTCCTCTTGTTTGTATTCTCTAACTTAGAATAGTTTATATTACCACAAGTTAGTATGTCAACATTGAAGTTGTTAGTTAAGAAACTTTCTCATTTTACAATTCATACTTGTATTCAAAAAGAGCTTATGGAAAATGTGCCATTACATTTTCCATAAGCTCTTTCGTTTTTTTCTAAGATTCTAATGTTTTACTCATAACATATCTTCGTTTCCCGCCATACTTCTTTGTCTCGAGAACTGCCTTCATTCCAAGCTTTTCCATATTGCGAAAACTGTATATATTATCCGGATGAACTGTTGCCATCAGATACCTCATCTGCTTATTTTTTACGATTGCTTCTGACTGACAGAAAAGCTCATATTGCAGTCCGTATCCCTGATACTCCGGTACTACAACAGCAATCTCCAGATGCGCAACCCGCTTCATTTCTTCCCTGGAAATCTTCAGATATTCTCCCAGGTTGTCCTCTGCCAGTCCTGGAATACGGACAATCATGATTGCTGCAATCTGTCCATTTTTCTTTGCCAAAAGGGTAAATCCTTCCTCACGGATATGCTTTGCAAGAAATTCTTCATCCTCTGCCTCAAACCATTCTTTCACGGGAACACTTTCTCCGGCAAGCTTTACTATACGACAAATTTCAGGAAGATCCTCCTCATTCGCCCTGCGGAACTGAAACGCATTTCTCTTCGTCATACTCTCCATTTACAGCATCTCAACAAACGCAGCAAGTCTGGTGTTCAGCTGTCCGATGTCTGCCTGAGAGTAATCGGTTTCCACACTGATATACGGAATTCCCTTTTCACCTGTCACAAACTTGCGGATGGTATTGGTCTCCACATTGTAGGTATGACAGGCCTGAAGGATCATATCTACCACACCGTCTACCTGATATTCGTCGATCAGTCTTCCAAGAAGCTCCAGACGATTCGGGTTCGGCGTCATAACAGAACATCCAATGCTGAGGTATCTTCTTGCGATTGCATCGTAGATATCTTCTGCGTCCTCGTCTACCAGCTTGTCAATGGATTTTGCACCGCTGCAATTTTCAAAAGTTACAACAATACCGCCGTTGTCTTCTACGGCACGGATTACTTTTTCAGTTGCTCCTCCGATTGGACATCCTGTGATCAGGATACGTGGTTTCTTCTCTTCTCTCTTGCCCTCTGCATATTCTTTTTCAATCTTCGCAGTAAGAGCATCCACTTCACCCGGGATCAAGGAACGGTCAAATTTGAAGGTGCTTCCGTACAGAACTTTGAACAGATCCTGTCCTTTGATCGGAGCCGGATCATATTTCATTACTTCATAAAGTTTCTTTAAGGATCGACGTGCCTGATTCTCTGTCTTTACAGCTTCACGGATCTGCTCTTCCGTGATCGTCACGCCAAATTTCTGTTCCAGATATTCCTTGAAACGGATGATCTCGCCTTTCCAGAGTTGAAGTCCCGGTTCTCTCTGGCTATTCGGAAGTTCCATAATAAATACATCTTTGAATTCTGACATATATTCATACATCTTCTTCTTACCATCACAGGTTGTTTCCCCAACTACTACATCTGAGAAATAGAAGAACGGACATTTGTCTGTCTTTGCAAATCCATAGCTTGATTTGATCAGCGGACAGAGGTTCTTCGGAAGATCTTTCTCTGCTTCCGGAATTGTCTCATCAGAAGTTGAGCAAAGGCTTACGCATCCTGCCCCCATCGCCATTGCAATCTCTTTCGGGAAGTATGTACAGTACGATCCAACAACTGGAACCCCTTTCTCTTTTAACTCCTTGACAGCCAGAAACGATTTCTGTCTCTGCTCTGCGAATTCCTCAAATACCTCTGGTAAATCTTTAATCAGTTCCATTTTCATTATCTCCTTTTATCCTTTTTTTCTCTGGCAAGAAGTGCTGCCCCGTATGCCCCCGCAAAACGACCAAACTCTTCTGATTCCACTTTCTGATCCAGCTTTTCTGACAGGATTCCTGTGAAATAAATGCTGTGACTGAGTCCTCCGGTCAGGATCACTCTGTCTCCAAGTTCCTTTTTCTGCGCAAGCTGCACTACTTTATTGGCAACAGAATCTACAACTCCGGCCGCAATATCTTCACGCTTTTTTCCTTCTCCGATATAGTTAATCACCTCAGATTCGGCAAATACCGTACAAAGTGAGCTGATCGGAATAACTTCTCCTGCTGCCGCCATATCAAATAATTCATTGATCGTAACACCCAGGCGGTTCGCCATGATCTCCAGAAACTTTCCTGTTCCCGCCGAACATTTATCATTCATCTGGAAATCGGATACCATTCCATTCTGTACAATGATCACCTTCGTATCCTGTCCTCCCACATCAATGATCGAACAGTCCCCCCCTGCAAGTTCACGACCCCCTCTGGCATGGCAGGTAATCTCTGTAATTACATGATCTGCAAAATCAACTGCGATTCTTCCATATCCTGTAGCAACTACCTTTGTATCATCTGAGGTAACATCTACCCCCATCTCAAGCAGCTTATTCTTGATCTTTTCGCAAGTCTCTTTGCTGCTCCATCCTGTCGGCAGTACGAAATGTTCTTTCTTATCTCCTTCAACAACAACCTTGGATGCTGTTGATCCGATATCAATTCCTACATAATTCATATTTCTTCCCTTTTCTCTCTTTAATGACATCCTGTTTCTATGCTGTTTTTCCAAAATGCCTCTGGTTATTAGGATAACATTTTCATAATATTTCTTCAATAAAACTGCCTGTTTTACTTATTGTTTATCCGGATAGGCCGACTTCTCTATAGAGTTTTTCTATTGTAAAATTTCTCCGATATGTAGTACCTTCTATTCGGAATTTCCTGTAAAAAAATGAGCCTGCCTAAAAAGCAGACTCATGCACTATTCCTCATTCTGATAGCGGATTTCCATCAGGCAGAGTCCCTGCGGCGGTGCCGTGACCGCTTCCCTGGTTCTTTCTCCGCCTTCCAAAAGTTCCTTTACCTTTTCCGGTTCGTAAAATCCTCTTCCGACACGCACCAGTACCCCGGCTATGATGCGCACCATGTTATACAAAAATCCATTTCCCGTAATCCGGATCGTAATATGCTCTCCGCTTTGCAGAATCTGCAAATCCGTGATTGTCCGCACCGTTGTCTTTGCATTAGTACGGATACAGCAAAATGGTGCAAAATCGTGTTCTCCTTCCAGATAAGCCGCTCCGCGTCTCATCTGCCCCACGTCCAGGTCAAAACTTACAAAGTAATTATAAAGCCTCTCTGTCGGAATCGGCACTTTCGTATTGATGATATGATATTCATAGGTTTTCAGAGTATCCTGATAACGTGGATGCCAGTTAAGATCCACCTCATCTGATTTTACAACTACAATATCTTTCGGAAGACGCTGATTCAGGGCATAAGAAAAACGTTCTGCCGGTATCCTGCTTTCCGTGTCAAACACAGCAATATTTCCTCTTGCATGAACCCCGGAATCCGTCCGGCTCGCCCCTATCACCTGAATCTCTTCTCCGGTGAGCTTACAGATTGCCTTATTCAGCACTTCCTCGATCGTAATTCCATTTGGCTGGATCTGCCAGCCACAATAATTTGTTCCATCATAAGCCACTGTTAATCTGATTCTTCTCATCTTATGACTCCTTAAAAGATCCACAGCTTGAATGGAACATATCTTCCAACAACAAATGCGATCACAACATACAGGATCGTAATCAGGTATGCCATGTGGTCAGCACTCTTATAAATCAGAGGTTTCATCTTGGTTCTGCCATTGCCACCGCGATAACATCTTGCTTCCATTGCCATTGCAAGATCATTGGCACGGCGGAATGCGGATACAAAGAGCGGAACCAGGATCGGAATCATTGCCTTTGCCTTCTGGATCAGATTTCCACTTTCCATATCCGCACCTCTGGCAATCTGTGCCTTCATGATCTTATCCGTTTCCTCCAGAAGGATCGGAATAAAACGAAGTGCGATCGACATCATCATCGAAATCTCATGTACCGGTACATGGAGCTTATTCAATGGGTGAAGAAGCTTCTCCAGACCGTCTGTCAGTGAATTCGGTGTAGTTGTCAGTGTCATAAGTGAGGATCCCATAATCAGATAGATCAGCCGGATCGCCATATAAACCGCTGTGCTTAAGCCGTACTCCGTGATCTTGATAAAGCCCACATGGACCAGTGTCTTTCCGCCCGGTGTCAGAAATAAGTTGAAACATACTGTGATCAGAAGCAGAATGATAATTGGCTTCAGTCCTCTGACAATGAATTTAAACGGTACCTTCGCCAGCTTAATGCATCCAAACAGGAACACAGTCGCAAGTACATATCCCAAAATACTTTTAAATGTAAAAAGAGAAATCAGATACAGCAGTGTGCATACAATCTTCACACGCGGATCCAGCTTATGGATACGGCTGTCAGCCGGATAATATTGTCCAATCGTTATGTCTCGAATCATTTGGCTGCCCTCTCCTTCTTCAGTGCTTTCATAATGCCATCCGCTGCTTCTTCTATCGTGGTTGCATCTGTCGGAACATCCATTCCCTTTTCCTTCAGCGCATGCATGATGTACGTTACCTGTGGTGCCGCAAGTCCCACACTCTCCAGTTCTTTGTAGTGTGCAAACACTTTCTTTGGCACATCATTAAACATGACGCTGCCTTTATTCATCACAATAATACGATCCACATATTTTGCAATATCTTCCATACTGTGGGAAACTAGAATGACAGTCATGTCTGCTTTTTCGTGCAGATAGGCAATCTGATCCAGGATCTCATCTCTTCCCTTCGGATCCAGTCCTGCAGTCGGTTCATCCAGAACCAGTACCTTCGGACGCATTGCCAGTACACCTGCGATCGCTGCACGTCTTTTCTGCCCGCCTGACAGATCAAACGGGGAATGATCGAAATATTTTTCTTTGAGACCAACAAGCTGCAACGCCTCTCTTGCCCGCTTTTCACATTCTTCCGGTGAAAGTCCCTGATTCTTCGGTCCAAAACAGACATCCTGAAGTACATTGACCTCAAAAAGCTGATGCTCCGGATACTGAAAGACCAGCCCGACCTGATTTCGCAGCTCACGTAAGTTATAGTTTTCTCCGTAAATATTCTCTCCGTTGTAATAAAGTGCTCCGCTTGTCGCCTTGATCAGTCCGTTCAGATGCTGGATCAGTGTCGATTTACCGGAGCCGGTGTGACCAATGATCCCGACAAATTCACCGTGTGGGATTTCCAGGGATACATCCTTCAGCGCATGCTTTTCATATGCAGTTCCTTCACTGTATACATAATTGATATGTTCTAATTTAATCGACATAATATCTCCACCAATTCTTCCTTCTTCAAAACTCCCGCCGGAATATCAAGTCCTCTTTTTCTCAGTTCATCAGCAAGGATCGTCACCTGCGGCACATCCAGTCTGTAGTGCTTTAAAGTATCCACCTGTGAAAAGATTTCTCTCGGTGTTCCCTGCATTACCACATGACCGTGATCCATTACGAATACATGATCTGCATCTACAACCTCTTCCATGTAATGGGTGATCAGAATCACTGTAATGTGTTCTCTTTTTCTCAGCTCCATCACACTTCGAAGTACTTCTTTTCTTCCATTCGGATCCAGCATCGCAGTTGGCTCATCCAGTACAATACACTTTGGACGCATTGCCATGACACCGGCGATCGCAACCCTCTGCTTTTGCCCCCCGGACAATTTATTCGGTGAATGGTGACGGTATTCAATCATCCCAACCGCTTTCAGGCTATCTTCCACTCTCTGCCAGATCTCCTCTGTCGGCACGCCCAGGTTCTCCGGACCAAATCCCACGTCTTCCTCAACGACCGTTCCTATGATCTGATTATCCGGATTCTGGAATACCATTCCGGCGCTCTGACGTACATCCCACAGATGTTCATCTTCCTTCGTGTCCATTCCGTCTACCCACATGGTTCCGTCAGACGGAACCAGCAGGGCATTCATATGCTTTGCAAGTGTAGACTTCCCAGAGCCATTATGCCCCAGGATCGCAATAAACTGTCCCGGCTCGATATCCAGCGATACCTCATCAATAGCGCGGCTTTTCCCTATAATATTACCTTCTTCGTCACGCTTTGCATATTCAAATACAAGTTTATCTGTCTTGATCATTTTCATGGTATTTCCTCATATCCATTCTGTAATTTATCTGTCCATACTGTACTAGATTATAACCTAACTGGAATGCCTATGCAATTGATTTCCTGATTGTATCAAAAAAAGAATGCGCCTTCGCACATTCTTTCCCTGTGTTTCTACTACATTTTTTCAATCTTATCCCTGAGTTTCAGCATTTTTGCATCCAGCTCAGATATTTCATCTGCATAGGTTTTTAATTCCTTTGCAACCTCTTCATTCTCTGTCTTCTTATAAAATATCTGGTACTCAAGCACAGACCAGTAATCCATTGCCACCGTACGGAGTTGGATCTCCACCTTTTCCTTCAGTGGTCCTTTGGATGAATAAATTGGGACCTCCACGATCATGTGAAGACTCTTGTATCCGTTCTTTTTGGGATTCTTAATATAATCTTTCTCACGGATGATCTGTACATCTCCCTGCGCTTTCAGACGGTCTGCGACCTCGTACACTTCATCTTCAAATGGACAGACCACGCGGATTCCGATCAAATCCTTCAGTTCTGCTCTTGCCGTGTCAAAATCCGGCTCCAGGCCTTTCCGGATCAGTTTTGTATAAATACTCTCTGCCGTCTTCACTCTGCTGCTGATCTGGTTGATCACAACATGGCGTTTCTTGCGCGAAAGATCTGCATTTATCATATTCAACTTTGCTGTAAGAAGATCGATTGCAGCTCTGCATCTGAGCTGATACTTCTGATCCTGAAGCGAACAGTCTATCTCTGCAATCTCTTTTGCAGCCTCTGTCCGGATCAGCTTTTCAGAGCACTTATTTTTCTGCTTTATCTTTGCCTTCTGTTTCTTTGGCATAGGCATCTCCCTTTTTGTCTTTTTTTTCACACAATATATATTGTATCATCTTTTGCCCTGAAAATCATCAATTCTTGTTCAAGGAAACGTTAAATTTTTTCTTCCAGATTCAAAAAGCGCAGTAAAAGCTCTGCATTCATCCGTGCAATATTATCGCTCCAGTCAATCTGCAGAAGTTCGTTTACCTTGTCGATCCTCTTCCTGATCGTATTGATATGTACATATAATTTTTCAGCTGTTGCGCTGTAGTTCATATTATTTTCCAGATATACTTTTAAAGTCTTTAAAAGCTCGATATTCTTTTCATCTTTCAGGAGTACACTGTAAGCCGAGAGCATATGAGTAAGCTCTTCTTCCGGAATATCCAGCCATGCAAGTGCACCAAGCTGAGAATACTCCCATGCAAAAAGGCTTGGATAAATCATTTTCCCCATATTCAGTGCTTTCTGGCATTTCTCTATGCTCTGACGGATACGTCCAAGAGAAGCGGCATCCAGTGAATAACCAAATTCCAGTGCCGTCTCCGGACAGCTCTTCAGAACTCTTCTCCGGAATTCTTCCAGAAGTGCCAGGATATGACCTTTCTCCCAGTCTTCTTCTCTGTCCTCCAAAAAAAGAATTCCCACATTTTCTCCGATCATTGCGATTCTGGCATATTTGATCAGACTGCTTTTCCTGTAAGCCTCAAGGATCTCTTTTCTCCGGTTTGGAAGTTCTTCCTGATTGTCCGCGCGCCGGAACAATACATACCTGTATTTTGTACTCATGGAAATTCCCTGTACATTCGCCTGAAACATCATCTTCTGTGTATCATCTTCCGTTGCACTCAAAGCGTATAACACAAAGTTCTCAAATCCGATATTTCCCATGTTCTGCGCCGCTACGATCTGCTCATATAATCCCTGCAGCATCAGATAGGCAATCCGGATACTGTATTCATCATAATAATCCAGGAATTCCCGCGCTTCCATCACGGCAAAATACGCCTGTACACTTCCATTTACAGAAATCGGGACCCGTATCCAGCTGATTCTCGGTCCCTCCTGGTGACTCTGATTCACAAGACGGTATCTCACCATGTCCATGTAATCACAAAGCGTATGCCGGGTATACGGCATTGACGGCTCCCAGAAATCCTCTGTTTCAAGTCCGAATCCTTTCGCTATCTTCTGAAAATTCATCGAACTGTAATACGCCTCTTCTTCTACAAAATCATATAAAAATGCCGGGAAACCCATCTCAGCCTCCATCGCCTGCAGGATCCGCTTGATCTTCTGCTCTTTATATGAAAAATTCGACATCTGAAATGTCATATGACTGGTATTGATCCGCAGCCTGCGTATGGTCCGGTTCAGCACAGCAGTATTAATCTGGCTCATCACTTCCATCCATGGTGCTGAAAATGGCATGGAGATAAGGGGCACCTCATACTGATCAAAAAGCTCCAGTATCTCCTCCGGTATTTTCTCCAGATATCGTTCTCTTTTGATCATCATTCCCGCTGATTTCTGGACACTTCCCTCCCGGAATGCTTTTTCAATACAATCTGGTTCCTTTGCAATAACGTACCCTGATGAAAGTACCAGTTCCTTCCCTTTTGTCCAGTGAAATGCATCCGGCGCCTCCATAACTGTGATTCCCTGGATCTCACGGTGCAGTCCCTTTGCCCCCGCCAGAACGTAAAAATCCTTAAAATAGTCCTGCGATAATAATTCTTGTATTGCGATACCCATTTCTGTCTCCTGCCTGACTGCACTTATCCCCCTCACACAGTCTGTTTTTCTCCTATTTTCTCAGTGTAACATTCATGAAAATTCTTGTCAAATCCAGTCACACACTTACTTTTTTTCCTCATAAAAATCCCGGAAACCTCACGGCTCCGGGATCTTTTTTCTTTACTTTTTCTTGTTCTTATTCACCCTCATACATCGGTGCATATGGTTCTCTGTCCTGCGCATCGAATTCGTCCTGAATTTCTTTTCGCAGTTCCGGCTGTGTATACAGGTCATATGCTGTTGCTGCAATGACTTTCGCTGCGTAAAATGCACCTTTCTGTCCGATCGTGCTTCCGGCAGATGCACAGCTCTGCCAGGTATGCGGTGCAACACCAACCGGCCAGCAAACTGCAGTAAAGAGGTTCATCGGCATCATCTGGCTCACATCTCCACTGTCCGAAGAAGCAGTAAGCGGTGCTTTTTCCCAGGCATTTCTGGAAACAACACCATCTGCTAATGCCTTTTCTTTTGCTTCATACATTCTCTGATCTCTATCTTTGATAGCCGGATCAACGGTAGCCTGCAACTGTCTTGCAAATTCCATTTCCTCTTCCGTATAAGTTGGTGTTCCGACCTCCTGCAGATTCTTCCATGTCAGATCCGCAAATGATTTTTCGCTGACCATATCGCAGCAGCCATATTCAATTTTGGTCTCAACCTCCGTCTCTGTCATCATTGCAGCACCTTTTGCCACAAGTGTCAGTCTGCGGAGAATGTCTTTTACATCGCTGATGTGCGGAGCCCTTGTAAAATACCATGCACTTGCTTTATCCGGCACGATATTCGGTGAAAATCCGCCACTGTCTGTAGTATAGTGGATTCTTGCCTTGTCAACTACATGCTCTCTTAAATAGTTGGCGCCTACACTCATAAGTTCCACTGCGTCAAGCGCACTCCGACCTCTTTCCGGCGCAAATGCTGCATGTGAAGTTTTTCCTTTGAAATAAAACTTCGCAGATGCACTCGCCAGATATCCTTCATCATAAATCATGTTTGCAGACATCGGGTGCCAGCTCAGTGCCATATCGCATCCGTCAAACATATGATAATATGCCATTTTTACTTTTCCACTTAGCAATTCTTCTTCCGGGCATCCATAGAATCTTAAGGTTCCCGGAATTCCTTCCTGCTCAAGAAACCGTTTGATCATGATCGCTCCTGTCACAGCCCCTGCGCCCAGAAGGTTATGTCCACATCCATGTCCTGCTGCACCCGGTGTTACCGGCTCTTTCGTGATCTGGCATTTCTGGGAAAGTCCCGGAAGCGCATCATATTCTCCAAGAACAGCGATCACCGGTTTGCCACTTCCATATTCTGCATAAAACGCATGTGGAAGATGTTCTTCATTTACAATCACAAATCCTTCATGATGAAGAAGCTCACGGATCATATCCGCTGACTTCTGCTCATTCCCGCCACTCTCAGGATTATTCCATAAATTAGTGCAGATGTCCACGCAGGTAGACCTAAGTTCCTCCATCTGCCCAAGCATCTCTTTTTTCGTCATATCTACCTCTCCTTTTCCATCCAATTATACACTATTCTTACTTTCCGGCTTCTTTTTTCTTTCCATAAGTTGCAAGTGTTACACCGATTGCTACAAATACACTTGCAAGAGTTGTCAGATAGTTTGCTGCTCCCGGAAGCCAGTTGAAAAGACCTGCGTTAATTGCAATACCAATGAGAATTGCAAATGCAAGCATACCACCTGCAAATTTGATTCTTTTCAGTCCAAACTGCATAAGCAGGGCACCAAACAGTGCCGGAAGCAGATAATTCAATGCCTCTATCACACTTGCCGGCATTGCTGAAAGTACAGAGCTTCCGAGGATAACTCCGATCGTCAGCACAGATACGTTGATGACGATGGATGTCGCCATACCGATTACTGAAACGATCGAACCTTTTTCTGTTCCTGGTTCAACGTCAGCTGCGACCTGAGCCATACCAGCACAAGGAACTCGCATATTGGAAATATTTCCTGACAAAAATGCCATGTATGTACCTACCGGACCAAGTACGGTAAAGTAAGAAATCGGTTCTACAACCCAGAGAAATCCAAATGCACTTGCTGCAGAAATAAATGCGGTGGCAAGTGCAGCAGGTTTTGGAAGAAGTCCGTACACAACTGCCAGTACAAGTGCCGGCAGGAAAGATAATACAGCTCCAAGCAATCCGGTAAGTTTACCAATCTTATGCATCTGCGGCATATATTCGCCCTCATAAAAATCTTTTTTTTCCATGTTCGCTCCTCCTTTAAATCACGGCTGTGATGATCATTGCTGCCAGAATTGAAATCGTAAGATTCCATTCTTTCAGCCACTTGATATTCTTTTTTTCTGAAATGGTTAAAAGTATTGCCATAAATACAGCTCCAAGTACGCAGGCAACTGAGTTTTTATTCAGCTTGATCAGATGAGAAGATGACATTGAACTAAATGCACCAATGATAGCCGCACTTGAAATTGCCATCAGTTTTGCCGGATCTCCACCTGAAATTTTGTGCTGTACCTTGTCCATACGGCTTGCAGAAATAGTTGCAAAGATGATCCATCCGATCGATCCAAGGATCATGGTCCATACTGCCATATCAAGTGCCAGTGGTGTCAGTGTATCTGCTCCAAGCTGTACACCAACTGATGCAGTACCAAAACCTGCTGCGATAGATTCAAACATAACGGAACCGATCAGGGAAAGTCTCATCCACGCCATCGGTCCTCCAACAGTGATCAGAAGGGAAAGCATTCCACTTAAGATTACAATAGATGGTCCAATGGAAGTGATCGCGCTGCTCTTGATTGCGTTCTTCATCTGCTTTTCTGTAAGTCCGATCTTCTTTCCTGCCGAATAAGATTTTTTTGCAAAGATCAGGGCCTGTGCGATAACGAGTATTACCGGGATTCCACAGGCGATCCACATCGGTATACTGTTGGCGATTTTCATAGCATCCATATTGCTACCTCCTTAGAAATAAATAAAATATTCATAAAATTTATTGAAATTATAATAAAATTATCGC
This sequence comes from Coprococcus sp. AF51-11b1, assembly GCF_027682785.1. Classification (NCBI taxonomy): domain Bacteria; kingdom Bacillati; phylum Bacillota; class Clostridia; order Lachnospirales; family Lachnospiraceae; genus Coprococcus; species Coprococcus sp. AF51-11b1. The sequence goes on from NZ_JAQCZB010000004.1 coordinate 115,715, forward strand.
GATAATTCTATGAATAAATGTTCACTTTTCTTTTAAAAGGCATATAGAGGTGAAAAAAAATTCACTTCCATATGCCCTTTCATGAAAAAATATTTTATTGATAAATTCTTTCAGCAAACAATTTGTATTGCCATTTTCTATAAGCCTTTCAAAACTTCCACTTCGCCAAATGCTTTCAGAAATTGTTTTTTTCCATATCCCGGAAATTCCAGTTCGATCATCATCTCGTCCTCAGAAATAATCTCCCCTTCCCCGTACTTCGGATGTCTGCCTTTTCGCTCTGGCTTCCGTGTTTCTTTCTGTTCTTCTTCCTCCTGCTTTTTCTCCCTGATCAGCTCCCGCGTATCTTTCCGCAGTTTCTGCAGATTCGCTTTCCGCGACTCACTTCCCGGCTTTTCTTCCCAGTCGAGCAGCTCCTCCGGTAGCATCCGCAGATAATTGCTTGGTGTTTCATATGTCCCCGGGATCGTCGGATTTGTATAATAGGAAAGTTCCAGATTCTTCCTTGCACGGGTCAGTCCTACGAAGAACAGACGGCGCTCCTCTTCTTCCTGTTCTATGCTTTTGCAGCGAAGCGGAATCAGTCCCTGATTCATTCCGATGATGAATACATAGTCAAATTCCAGACCTTTTGAGGCGTGCAGTGTCATAAGATGAACTGCGTCTTCTTCCTCCGTCTGTCGTTCTGTATCTGCCGCTTTTTCCATCGTATGTTCGCCTGAAACCGCATTCAGCTTCCCTTCTGCAACATACTCCCGGATCATATGAGGTCTTTCCGGAACCGGATCCTCATCCTCTTTCTGTTTTGCCGGAAGAACATAAGAAAGTTCTGCTCTTTCAAATACTTTTTCCAGAATCTCTGCCTGCTTCTGCACTCGGTAGAAAACCGCAATCTCCCGGTAAGGAAGTCCCTGCTCATGAAGCTCACGGATCCGCTCTGTCAGATACTCTGCCTCGATAAATGGATCATAATGATTCCTTACCAGAATCTTCTCCCCTCTTTCGCCACTTCCCTCAATCTTTCCTCCAAACTGAAGAAAACGGTTCGCCGCTTCCAGGATCACTTCATCGGACCGGTAGTTAACCGGCAGAGTCAGTTCTTTTGCGCCAAATCTGTGCTTAATCAGGAAGAACATATTCGGTCCGGTTCCTCTCCAGCTGTAGATCACCTGATTCGGATCCCCCACCGCAAAAAAGTGGGTCTGTGTGCCTTTTAACGCCTCCAGAAATTTCAGCTGTTTTTCGTCACTGTCCTGTACCTCATCGACAATGATCCACTTAAGATCCAGCACCTCTTCCTGCTCTTTTGCCACCTGCGTTCCTTCTTCCAGAAGATCTGCAAAGGACATTTTATTCTGCTGTCTTTTTGCCTTCTCAAGAAGCGGAAAGATCTGAAACAGATCATCTTTGTATTTTCCCTGTGTTCTTCCTTTCCGATATGCCGCGTAATCCTCTTCCATCCGCTTTTTCAGACGGTTCTGGTATTTGATCTTATAACCGCCTTCTTTTGCGATGGCAAGCACCATTTCCATTTCATCTTCCGGTGTGATAACGGTAAATTCCCGGTTCCATTCTTCCAATTTTGTTCCGTCTTCTGCCTTTTCCGGAAGAAATCTTCGCAGAATCCTTAAGGCAACACTGTGAAAGGTTCCAAATCCCCACAGTTCTTCTTCCGTAAGCTCTGCTTCTTTTCTGGATAGACGTTCTGCGATCTCATCTGCCGCCTTGTTGGTAAAGGTAAGCACTGCCATTTTCTCATACGAAACCTGCTTTTTCTCATGCAGATGCCGCACTTTCTCGATCAGCACTGTTGTCTTTCCGCTCCCTACATTTGCATTTACCAGACATGCCGGGCTTTCATCCAGCACCGCCTCCTGCTGGTAAGGATTTAAAGTTTTTATTTCTTCTATATTATTCATTTCCAAGCTGTTCATCATATCGCCTTTGCAAACGGTCTCTCTTCTTCTGTCGTTCTTTTTTCTCCTGCTCATCCATTTTCGCTTCATACCGTACCCGGATCTGCATATCCGCCGGACAGATCACATGATACCGCAAGGTATTGGTCAGACTTTGGAGGTTATCCGGCTCCATCAGCCATTTTGCATAAAATTCATTTTCCATCGTCAGGATCAGCTTGTGTCCTTCTGTACTGACTTTTTTAATGGTCTTCAGGAACTGCCCGCCTGCCTCGCCATTTTTGACCACGGCATAACAGACCTTCTCCCACTCATCCGGCAGATTGAAAAAAGAAAATTCTTTCCGGATCACAGGCTGTGGCTCTTTGATATTTTTCTTCAGATAAACCGGTGGTTCGCTCTCTTCCAGAAGATTATCAAGTCCCCACAGAACCGTCTTCTTATCCAGATTGTAGTCACCTACGCATGCCGGACAGCCATCCTCACACGGACAGCCGCTGACCATTTTAATCGCACTTTCCAGAATTTCCGGAATCAGATCATAGATCTTCTCCGAATAACCAAGTCCTCCCTCATATTTGTCATAAATGAAGAGGGACACCTTTTCCTCCCGGAACTCATCCGGAATAGTCGCATTGTTGGACATGGTCACATCAATATCATCCCGCTCCGTCATCGTCACCATCATTACCGCATTCTTGATCGCATACTGCATTCCGTCAAAATGATTGTTCAGCACCAGCTCTCCCATCCGATTTGGCAAAAGAAGACTCCGGTAGACTCTGACAACATTCTCCGGCATCGTAAGCCAGGTGCTTTCCGTGCCATAATCCTTCTGAAGCGGCTGTGTCAGCGTCACATAGCCCAGATTCTGATGGTTATGGAACTGCAGTTTCTTGTACATGGCAATGATTTCGTTTACATTGATATCTCCAAAACGGATTTCCGTCCTCTGATACGCGTCCTCCTGAAATACATGCAGGATACGCGTCTCTTCCTGTCCTGCCGGTACCGTATAATAATCCCCTGTAAACGGAATGGCGTAAGCTGTCCGGCTGACCAGATCCATCTTCGTGATCTCATAGGATGCACCATCATGCATATATACAGCACCCGGATGGATCTCATGGTATGCCTGGGATTCGTCCATCTCCGTGATCTCATGTCCGTCCTCCTGCGCGAGCAGCTTGAACCTGGTCTTGTCCATATTACGCAGGCTGTAATCCCCTGCCGGAAATGCAGGTCCCGCCCAGGCAAATCTTCCGGCAAGACTTTTTACTTCTCCGGCGCTTAAAAGCACCGGGATCATTTCTCCAAGATCCGGAAAAAGCGCAATATCATCCAGTGAAAGGGGCATCTCAGCAGCCGCTGCGCGCAGATGTGCAAGCTCGATCAGAAGATTGTCCGGATCCACGATCGCATTTTCACTTTCTCTTGAGAACAGCCATTCCGGATCGATGGCAATGTACTGGTCAAACGGTTCATTTTCCAGGATCAGATAATTGACACAGGCACTGCCGCTTCGTCCGGCACGTCCACTCTGTTGCCAGAAGGACGCCCTTGTCCCCGGATAACCGACGATCACAGTTGCATCCAGCTTTCCGATGTCGATCCCAAGCTCCAGTGCATTCGTCGATACCAGCCCGGTCAGTTCTCCCTCCGTCATCTTCCGCTCAATCTCTTTTCGCTCCAGCGGGGTATAACCGCCACGGTATCCTGCGATCAGATCTGCCGGATTCTTGCCGCCCACCCGCGCCATTCCAAGAAATCCGGCAGCATCTAATTTATCCTTTGCTTCTTTTAGAATAACTTCTACATTTCTTCTGGATCGTCCAAAGGTGATAAAATGATGATCCTCTTCCACCAGCTCCGGTATCAGTCCTGCTGCCACGGTTGACGCCGCAATCCTTCCGTATACTTTGTCATTATTCCCCTTGATCTCCGGCGGCTGGATAATACAGTATTCCTTCTCCGGTGCCGGCGATCCATCCCGGTCAATCAGCGTAAATCCGCTTCCACAGATCTTTTCGGCAAGCTCTACCGGATTGGCGATCGTCGCGGAGCTGCACAGAAAATGCGGATTCGAATGGTAATACCGGCAAATCCGGTGCATTCTCCGGAAAATATTTGCCAGATGTGCTCCGAAAGCACCGCGGTAAAAATGAAGCTCATCGATCACTACATATCGTAAATTTGCAAAAATCGCGTCAAACCCGTAATTGCTGTGATTCGGAAGGAATGCCGAGTTCAGCATCTCCGGATTGGTCAGGATAATATTTGCACTCTTGCGAATCCTTGTCCGCTCGGCAGGTTTGGTATCTCCATCGTACACGCCTGCTGAAACTCTTCCCTCTCCGAAAAATTTCAAAATCGACTGCATCGCGCGGTACTGGTCACTTGCCAGTGCCTTGGTCGGGTAAATAAAAATCGCACGTGTCAGCGGGTCTTCCAGAATTTCCTGCAATACCGGGAGCAGAAAGGCAAGCGTCTTTCCACTTGCCGTCGAAGTCGTAATAACCACATTTTCTCCGGCTCTGACCTTTTCAAACATCTCAACCTGATGTGCATAGAGTCTGGAAATATGGTTGCTTTCCAGATATCCCCGGATTTCTTCCCGGAACTCCTCCGGGTAGTCCCGGTACAACGGCTCCCTTTTCTTCATTTTTCTTGTATAAATGATCAGCTTTTTAATTTCTTCCGTCATGAATTCCTCCATAATTTAAAAAATGTGCACCTATGGCACGCAATACCTTTTATTTCACAGGAAGTTCCCGTAGAATAAAAACCAAACACATATTCGTATGTACAGTATAGCATGGCTTTTCCATTCCTTCCATATATATTTAGTGTATAGATATATTCTATATCATTCATGTAAATTATCTATAAAAAATGTTGTCCATGCAACATACATTTTATTAAAAGAATGTTAAATTCTTATTTTGGATATGTAAATTTTATTCAGGGAGGAATACATACAATGAAAAAGAGATTTTTATCAATCGCTCTTACACTTGCTATGGTATCATCTATGGCAGTAGGATGCGGAAGCAGTAAGTCAGATTCTGCTGACAGCAAAAAAGAAGAGGATGCAAAGACAGAAGCTTCTGCCGATACAGAAAGTAACCAGATCTTATTTAACGGATCTTCTACTTTAGCACCGGTTATCACTTCTATGGCTACTACTTTCTTTGATACTTATGGAACATGGGATGCATATGATTCATCTCTTCCAAAAGAAGATATCGCAATCTACGTTTCAGCAGGCGGATCCGGACAGGGAACCAAAGCCGTTATCGATGGAACTGCAACATTTGGTATGGTTGCAAGAAGCGTAAAGGATGAAGAAAAAGAAGCAATCAAAGATGAAAAAGAATACCAGGTTGGTATCGATGCTCTGACGATCGCAGTAAACCCGGCTAATCCGGTAAATGATGTTCTTGATAACCTTACAACGGAACAGATCGTAGGACTTTTCTCCGGCGAATATGCTACATGGAAAGATCTTGACTCATCTCTTCCTGACGAAGAAGTTGTTGTTATTACACGTGATATCAACGGTGGAGCTCACGAAGTATTCCAGAAGAATATCATGGGTGACACAGAAGTAAAAGCGGATGCGATCCAGGCTTCTTCTATGGGTGAACTTGTTCAGGATATCATTGATAACCAGTACGCAATCGGATATGCTTCATTTGGTGTTGCTAACCAGAATGAAGGAAAAGTAACTCCACTGAAAGTAAACGGTGTTGCTGCAACAAAAGAAAACATTCTTGATGGATCTTACATCATCCAGAGACCACTTCTTCTTGTAGGTTCTGGTGATCCGACAGATGTACAGCAGGCTTTCCTTGATTACGTTCTTGGTGATGAAGGACAGAAAACTGTAGAAGATATGGGATTCATTCCTATGAAATAATCTTCCGATATTGAAGGGGTGTGCAAAGACACACCCCTTTTTCTTGCTATATGTCGCTGGTTAATCCCAGGGGTCAATTTTGATTTGTATCCGGACAGCGCTGTCTGTCCTGCATCATACCTAGAAAGGATTTACTATGTTTAAGAAACTTTCAGATAAATTCAGCAAAGGAATCATTTATCTGGCTGCCTTTCTCGTAACGGCACTGATGGCAGTCATGATGATCCATATTGTGAAGGAAAGTATTCCTGCCATTTCACAGCTTGGAATCAAAATGTTCCTGCCTACCACTGAATGGCGCCCTGTCAGTCAGAAACCGCAGTACGGACTTTTACCTGCGATTGCCGGTACCCTTTATGTCTCAGCGATCGCAGTTGTCCTCGCACTCATCTTCGGCGTTGCCTGTGCCTGCTTTCTGGACTATTACCTTCCGAAAAAGGTGGCATCCTTATTCCTTGCGTTCATCGATCTGGTTGCAGGAATCCCGTCCGTCATCTTCGGATTTATCGGACTTACGGTTCTTGTAAAAGCCTTTGCCACCCACCTCCATATGGCAGCCGGTCAATGTATCCTGGCAGCCGGGATCGTGCTGGGGATCATGCTTTTACCATTCGTTATTTCCACCTGTCATGAATCTTTACAGACTGCACGAAAGACTTACGAGTTCAGTGCGATCACACTTGGATTCTCCAGAGAATTTACCCTGCTGCATTTTATTCTTCCGGCAATCCGGCCGGGAATCATTGCAGGTGCAATGATGGCATTCGGCCGCGCACTTGGCGAGACAATGGCCGTCATGATGGTAATCGGTAATTCCCCGATTTATCCCAAACTCCTTGGACGTGGTCAGACACTTCCTGCCCTCACCGCACTGGAAATGGGAAGTATTGAATACGGAAGCCTTCACCTCTCCGTACTTTACGTTGCAAATGCTGTGCTGCTTGTGATTCTTTTCATCGTACTCGGTATCAGCTATCTTCTGAAAAGGAGGCTTGCCACCCATGAGAACTAAACTGCAGAAATTTTTCACACGCCTGATTCTCAGTATACTCGGACTTTGCGTGATCGTTGTTACACTCTTCCTTTTCCTTTATGTCTTCTGGAAAGGGAAAAAAGTATTTAGTCTGTCCTTCCTTCTGGACAAGCCTGCCGGTGTTCCACTTGGAACTGCAGGCGGTATCTATCCTGCACTGATGGGTTCCATTTACCTTGGCGCACTTTCTGCACTGATCGGCGGTATCCTTGGTATCGGCGCTGCCATTTATCTTGTATTTTACAGCACCGGAAAACGATTTTCCGTCCTTGTAAATATGGCGATCACCGGACTTTCCGGAATCCCTTCGATCCTGTTCGGGCTGGTTGGATATACGCTTCTGATCTACCGTTTTGGACTTAACCGCAGCCTTCTGTGTTCAGCACTGTGTGTTGCAGCAATGATCATTCCTTTTGTTGCAATCCGAGCAGAAAAGATTCTGGAAGAGAAGGGGCGTGAATATATGAAGAACTCCCTAAGTCTCGGACTTTCCCGTGAGTATGCCCTCCGGAAACTGATCCTTCCGGTCTGCTCTGTAGAGCTTCTCGGAACCGTTGCGCTTGGAATGGCATACGGCATGGGTGCCGTTGCACCAATTTTATACACCGGAGCTGTCATGCAGGCAGATGTTCCGCATTCTCTCTCCGATCCGTTCATGTCACTTCCATATCACCTGTATATCCTTGTGAACAACGGATTTTCTCTGGATTATGCTTATGGAACCGCATTTGTACTGATGCTCTTCCTACTCATCATCCAGTTAATATGTAAATTTATCACCTATCTACGAAAGGACAACTGATATGCTGAATATAGAAAATCTAAAATGTGGATTTGGAAAACACGAAATTCTTCACGGAATCAGCCTGACGATCCCGAAAGGACAGATTACAGCCATCGTTGGTCAGTCCGGCTGCGGAAAAACAACTTTTCTGAAAACCCTGAACCGGATGGTAGAAGAAGAAGGCGGCTATCTCTCAGGAACAATTACTTTAGAAGGAACCGACATCAAATCTCTTCCGAAAGAAAAACTCAGAAGGCGTGTTGGCATGGTTTTCCAACAGCCGATCGCTTTCCCGCACAGTATCGAAAAGAATCTGTCTTATGTACTGAAATACCACGGTGTCCGTAATAAGAAAGAGATTGCTGAGAAAATTACAGAGTCTCTGCAGAAAGCAAAACTCTACGATGAGATCAAAGATCAACTGAAAAAATCCGCCCTCAAATTATCCGGCGGTCAAAAGCAGCGTCTTGCTATCGCACGAAGCCTCTGTGCCGGTCCGGAGATCCTGCTCCTTGACGAGCCGTGCTCCGCACTGGATATGAAGAATACAATTGCAATCGAAGAAACACTTTTGGAGTTGAAAGACCAGTATACTTTCGTCATCGTCACACATAATCTGGCTCAGGCAAAGCGAATTGCCGATCAGGTGATCTTCATGGATCATGGAGAAGTACTGGAAGTGACGGAAAAAGAGAAATTCTTTGAAAATCCGGCATCGGAACCGGCGAAAGAGCAGATACAGTATATGTAATAAAAAACGAGCAAATGTCTTTTCACATGACATTTACTCGTTTTTTTTATTTATTCCGCAAAGGATTTCTGTCAGTCTGATTTTTATTTCAGCATTTCTCTGAGCAGTTCATTAACCATACCCGGATTTGCTTTTCCTTTCATTGCCTTCATGATCTGTCCAACCAGTGCGCCAAGTGCTTTTTCTTTTCCACCCTTGAAATCTTCCACTGCCTTTGGATTCTTTGCAATCACTTCTTCCGCAAGTGTGCGGAGTGCACCTTCATCGTTGACGGTCTTCAGTCCGTGATCCTCTACATATTTTTCCGGATCCACATCCTCTGCAAATACCTTTTCAAATACCTCTTTTGCTACAGAACTGTTGATGGTTCCCGCGTCTGCAAGTTCGATCAGTTTTGCAAGGTTCTCCGGTGAAAATTTAATATCTGCCGGCTCCTGTCCGTTTTCATTTAACAGACGCATGGTTTCTACCATCAGCCAGTTGGACACCTTTTTCGGCTTGTTGCAGATTGCACAGGTTGCCTCAAAGAGATCTGCCATCTTCTTCGTTCCGGTAATGAGCTCCGCATCATAACGTGGAATATCATAATCTTTCTCATAACGTGCAAGTTTTTCATTTCTCAGCTCCGGCTGTTGGTCTTTGATCTTCTGGATCCATTCATCACTGATCACGATCGGCACCAGATCCGGTTCCGGGAAATAGCGATAGTCCTGCGCATCCTCTTTGGAACGCATTGCATAAGAATATTCTTTATTATCATCCCATCTTCTGGTTTCCTGAATGACTTTCTTTCCTTCTTCGATGAGTTCGATCTGTCTCTGTCTCTCTCCCTCGATTGCATGTGTAATCGCTTTAAAGGAGTTCAGGTTCTTCATCTCAGTACGTGTTCCAAACTCAGAAGCACCTACTTCACGAACCGAAAGATTGACGTCTGCTCGCATGGATCCTTCCTGAAGCTTACAGTCCGATGCTCCCAGATACTGGCAGATCATACGCAATTTTTCCAGATAAGCAATGACTTCATCTGCCGAACGCATATCCGGCTCCGATACAATCTCGATCAGCGGAACCCCACTTCGGTTATAATCTACTAAAGAGCAGTCCTCCCACTCATCATGGATCAGCTTTCCGGCATCCTCTTCCATATGCATCTCATGGATCCGGACTTTTTTCTTCTGCTCTCCGACTTCAATCTCTACATAGCCGTCTCTCGCAATTGGCAGATAGAGCTGTGAAATCTGATAGTTCTGCGGGTTATCCGGATAGAAATAATTCTTACGGTCGAATTTGCACACCTGTGTGATCTTACAGTTTGTCGCAAGTCCTACTGCCATCGCATATTCTACTACTTTTTTATTTAATACCGGAAGGGAGCCCGGCATACCGGTACATACCGGGCAGGTATGTGTATTCGGTGCGCCCCCGAATGCGGTACTGCATCCACAGAAAATTTTTGTCTTTGTTGCAAGTTCTACGTGAACCTCCAGACCGATTACGGTTTCATACTGCTTTGACATCTATGCTTCCCCCTTTCCGGCTGCTTCTGTTTTGTCGTACATAGATACCCATTTTTTCTCTGTCAGGCACTCATAGGTATAAGCTGCCTGAAAAAGCTTTTTCTCCTGGAAGCAGTCTCCGATGAGCTGCATTCCAACCGGAAGTCCTTTCGCATCCCGTCCAACCGGAATACTGATCCCCGGAAGTCCTGCCAGGTTGACGGAAATCGTATAAATGTCGCCCAGATACATTTTGATCGGATCACTTAAGGAAGCTCCAAGCTTCGGTGCTGTCGTCGGTGCTGCCGGCGCCAGGATCATATCATATTTTGCAAATGCACTGTCAAATGCCTTTTTAATCAGTGCTTTTGTACGGAGTGCTTTCAGATAATAAGCATCATAATATCCGGAACTGAGTACGAAAGACCCAAGCATGATACGGCGCTTTACTTCCGGTCCGAAGCCCTCGGAGCGGGTCTTTTTGTACATCTGGTGAAGCTCTTCATAATCCTTTGTGCGGTATCCGTATTTCACACCGTCAAATCGGGACAGGTTGGAGCTTGCCTCTGCTGATGCGATGACATAATAAGCCGGAATCGCATATTTTACAAGTCCAAGATCAAATTCTTCAATCTCAGCTCCTGCATTTTTCAGAACCTCTGCGGCTTCCAGAATCGGTTTTTTCACTTCTTCGTCCAGACCTTCTCCAAAATAATCTTTTGGAATACCGATCTTCATCCCTTTTACATCGTTTACCAACGCACTCGTAAAATCCGTGTCCTGGCGTTCTACCGAAGTGCTGTCTTTTACATCATGGGATGCGATGGTCTCAAGAACCGTCGCACAGTCGGTTACGTCCCTTGCAACCGGTCCGATCTGGTCAAGAGATGATCCGTAAGCGATCAGTCCATAACGGGATACCGTTCCGTAGGTTGGCTTGATTCCAACGATTCCGCAGTAAGAACTTGGCTGACGGATCGATCCGCCGGTGTCAGATCCAAGAGCATATGGTACTTCCAGAGCCGCAACTGCCGCACAGGAGCCACCGGAAGATCCACCCGGTACATGCTCCAGATTCCACGGATTCTTTGTCTCTCCATAATAAGAAGTCTCAGTCGTGCTTCCCATCGCAAATTCATCCATATTAGTCTTTCCGATCACAACTGCACCTGCTTTTTCCAGGTTCAGAACTGCTTCTGCTGAAAATGTCGGTACAAAATTACTCAGAATTTTTGAACTGCAGGTGGTCGTCACACCTTCCGTACACATGTTATCCTTGATCGCAACCGGTACTCCTGCAAGCGGTCCGCTCAGTGTTCCGTCATCGATCAGCTTCTGCACTTCTTCCGCTCTTTTTAAGGCAGCTTCTTTTTGAAGTGATACAAAACTGTTGACTTCTTTTTCTACTTTATCAATCTGTGCGAAGCAGGCTTCCACTGCTTCTTTTACTGTAACTTCTTTTGCCTGAATCTTTTTTCCAAGTTCAACGGCAGTAAGACCTTTCAAATCCATCTTTCGATTTCCTCCTATGCGAATGTTCTAGGTACTTTGTAGCTCTGTTCTTTCTGCTGCGGCGCATTTGCCAGCATTGCTTCGTGATTGTCTCCATTTGTCACTACATCCTCACGGAATACATTATTTACCGGAAATACATGTGACATCGGTTCAATTCCTTCTGTATCCAGTTCATTCAGGGTATCAATATAATCAAGCATGGTTTCCATATCTTTCTTTGCCTGCTCTTTTTCTTCGTCAGAAAGCTCCAGCTTTGCCAGGATTCCAACGTATTCGATTGTTTCATCCGAAATCTTGTTTGCCATTGTACTCGTCCTTTCTAATAATAATTATCGTAAAAGCTTTCGTACTCCTCCGATTCAATCCACTCACTCGGTGTAAGTTCTACTGTAAGTCCTTCCAGATCAACTTCTGTTCCATCGATCAGGACAATATTTTTCAGCTCCTGTGGAAATCCCGACTCTTCATTACCGATCAGCATTCCCATATAATTTTCGTATCCGGCGCTTACTGTCACGTCATAATCAAAAATTCCAAAACCTTCCACACATTTCACATCATAGACACCTGCAGGTACGTCTTTTCCTACTGTAAATTTATCCGATACGGTTTTCGATTCTGTAAGCGGATTTGCAATTGCTGTCAGATTCATCTGTGCATTCTCTGCTGTCATGTGAAGCTCCAGTGTATCCTCTACTATCACATAACATCCCGGAAATACTTCAAAGTCACTGACTTCTTCTTCCGTATTATCGTAGTCATCACCAAAATTGTACTGCACCCAGATATTATTTTTGCTGTCTGTCAGCTCTACCTGACCACTTCCACTTTTGCAGGTCAGTGTATAGGTTCCCTGCGGAAGATGTACACCGCCTTTATAAATTCCGGCTGTCAGGTCTACTTCATAAAGTTCTCCTTCTTCCGGCATCACTTCCTGCAAATCACTGTATGGATCTTCCTCGGTGTAGCTGTCACTGTCATCATGAGTATAGTCATCAAAATAATGCTGAACTTCATCGCTGATCGTTCCGCCAAGCTCACCTGCAAATGCTGCAATGATCACAAATCCGATCAGAAACTTTCCAAGCTTCCTTTTCTTTTTTACCGGTCTGCTACGTTGTTGCATTGAAGATGATGTATAACTGTAACTCTGGTTTCCTGTCTGGCTGTAGCTTGTGCCTGCGGTATTGTAGCTCGCATTTGCTGCAGAATATCCATTCCCCGCCGGATTTACTTTTCCTGCTGCCGCATTCTTTGACGCCTTTTTTGCAGCTGCTTTCTTTGCATTTTTATCTGCATTCTTCGCCTTACGCACATTTTCCCGAGTCATGGTCTTTCCTTCATACGGCTTTTCCGCTTCCGTATGTATATGTGTCAGCGATTCTTCATGACCGGATTTTCCAAGTGTCACATACTGATCATCATTCTTTGAATTGTCAAGCCCACACTCTGTGCAGATATTTCCGTTTAATTTTCCTCCACATAAGGAACATCTTCGTCTCATTTTGACCTCCCCCGCTGCCTCTTGTCAGCTTCCTTTTTTACCTGCCAGCCAGGGAGCTTCGTCTCTACGGAGTAAGTCTACTTAAATCTCTCGGGAAGAGGGTTGTCTCACGGACGTTATCTTCACCAAGAAGCTGCATTGTCAGACGTTCCATTCCGATTCCAAGACCTCCATGCGGCGGCATACCATGTTTGAATGTATCCAGATAGGTCTCCAGTCCTTCTTCCGTCATTCCCCGCTTTGCAAGCTTTTCCATCAGCATGTCGTAGTCATGGATTCTCTGTCCTCCGGTCGTGATCTCAAGTCCACGGAACAAAAGGTCAAAGCTGAGTGTGAATTTCTCATCCTGTGGATCGTCCATTGCATAGAACGGACGCTTCTTTGACGGATAGTAGGTTACAAATACAAAATCAGAATCCCATTCCTCTTTTGCGTACTGTCCGATCAGATGCTCTTCCTCTGGTTCCAGATCAAATGGATTGCGGATCTTACGTCCGTACTTTTCTGAAACCTTCTGCTTTGCCTCATCAAAACGGATTGCCGGAATTTTAGAGACATCTGGAAGTGTCACGTCCAGGATTTTAAGTTCCTTCGCATAATCCTTTTTCAGAAGCTCCATCGTATACTGAAGGAAGCCCGTTTCCATAGCCATGATATCTTCAAAGCTGTCGATATAACCCATTTCAAAATCCAGACTGGTATATTCGTTCAAATGACGCTTGGTGTTGTGTTTTTCTGCTCTGAATACCGGTCCTGTCTCAAATACTCTGTCAAAAACACCAACCATCATCTGTTTGTACAGCTGTGGACTCTGTTCCAGCACTGCCGGACGATGGAAATAATCCAGTCGGAAGAGGTTAGATCCTCCTTCTGCTCCTTTTGCTCCGATCTTCGGGGTATGAATTTCTGTAAAACCTTCTTTATACAGGAACTCTCTGAATCCTCTTACGATTCCTTCCTGAATTTTAAACTTCGCTCTTTCCCTTACGTTCCGAAGAGAAATGGAACGATAGTTCAGCTTCGCTTCCAGGGAAGTGTTCAGTTTCCACTTTGAAACAGCAAGTGGAAGGCTGTCTTTTGGCATACTGAGTACTTTTATCTCACTCAGACGGATTTCAATTCCGTTCGGTGCCTTCTCTGATTCGGTCAGTTTTCCTGTTACTTCTACTGTAGCGGCTTCTCTTAAATCTTTCAAGTTAAATTTTGTAACGCCTTCTTCGTATACACACTGGACCAGACCTTCCCGTTTTCTCAGAATCACGAAAGCGACTGTTCCCATGTCACGAATTGTATGAACGGCTCCATTTACCTTCACTTCTTCTCCAAGTCTTCCCTCTTCCAGTAATTCACTAAGTTCCAGCGTTTCTTTTTCTTTTACACCTGTCATAAATTCCATGTCACAATCCTCCTAAAATATGTTTTGCTTTTGTCAACTTCGTATTCCGGATTGTTTTTTGATGTACATGGCAATAAAAAAGTCCCGGAATACTTTTTCGTATTCCGGGACGGATAATCTGATGATCCGCGGTACCACCCGCATTGAATCCTTTGGGATTCCTCTCTTACATACGTAACGTGCATGAACCGTATTACCCTACTAAAGCACCTGTGCTTTCCATTCAGATAATCTGCTCCAGAGTGTTCCCTTCACCTCATTCCTCAAACAGCGCTCTCAGTCGGTGACGCCGTATTCCTGTCAAGTTCCAGAAGCAAGAGTCTCTTTCATCGCTTTGCTTTACTAAATTATTTTTAGATACTAGCACACGTTCTTTACTTTTTCAAGTATTTTCTTCTATTTTTTAATTTTTTCTCGTTAATTGTCAGCTTTTTTGCTTTAAAATCATCAATTCACTTTGTTTCTTTTTGTTTTTTGATTATTTCGTATGTTTATCCACGTATTTATTCTCTGTTTTGGAATAAACAATTTTCTGTTCCTTATATAAGCTGTAATATCCGGAAAGCAGATAGCTTACCGCAACCACAATACAGTAAAACGGCATCCCGTTAAATCCAAACAACTCTGCTGCAATCAAAAGAGATGTGATCGGACTGTTTGTAACTGCACAAAAGACACCAACCATTCCACATGCCGCACAGATATCTGTCGGTGCTGCAAGGATCGTAGACATAAAAGAACCAAGTGTCGCCCCGATAAACAGTGACGGTACGATCTCCCCACCCTTGAATCCGGCGCAGAGCGTCAGTGCCGTAAACAGCATTTTCAGAAGGAACATCTGTGGTCCTACCGTCTCTTTAAAGCTTGCCTGGATCACACCTGTTCCAAGCCCCAGATAGGCATCCGTTCTGAGTGCAAAATACAAAATGATCACTCCTGCTGCCCCTGCAACCACACGCACATACGGATTCGGAAACCATTTCTTCAGATAATGTTCCCCATTATGCAGCACAATACAGAACAGTGCTCCGGCAAGCGCACACGCAATTGCCAGAATGATCGCCTTGATCGAATCCACACTGTAAAAATTCGGAACCGATTCTACCAAATACGGCGGAGTAACGGTCCTCACTTTCAGAAGCAGCGCAATCCCCTGTGCGGCAAATGCAGAAAATACACATGGCACCAGCGCGGCATAATACATCACACCAACACTGATCACTTCCATTGGAAATACAACCGCCGCCATCGGTGTCCCGAAAAGTGCTGAAAATGCGGCACTCATACTTGCCAGAATGATGATCTTCTTGTCACTTTCATTCAAATGCAGATATTTCGCACATACATTTCCTACACTTGCTCCAAACTGAAGCGCTGCACCCTCTCGTCCGGAAGATCCTCCAAACAGATGTGTGATCGCTGTCGATATCAGAATCAGTGGTGTCACCCATCCCGGAACCTCTTCCTCATCCGACCGGACTACTGTCAGAACCAGGTTCGTTCCGGAGTTCTTCTCCTGCCCGGTAATTTTGTACAGCCAGACGATCAAAAGACCTCCTAACGGTAGCCCAAGAATGATCATCGGATTTGCCTGTCTAAACGAAGTCACCCATACAATCGCATAGGAAAATCCGCTGGCGATCAGTCCGATGAGACTTCCGATCACCCCGGACAAAACGATCCATTTGAACAATGAACCATACAGATTTTTCCATGCTTCTCTCATTTCTTTTAATTTTTCATTCATCCTTTGTTCCTCGTACTCTTATTTTCTTAAAAAAAGAATGTGCCCTGGCACATTCTCGCGCCGAGCGCGTTGCTGAGCGTAGACCGCTTGCGACATCCTTCATCTTCGCGCGAGTGCACATCTCCGGCACACGGTGCCTTTTATTTAACAGGAAGTTCCTTCAGAATTTCCTGTTAAATAAAAAATGCTGTATACACATCCTTATTCCACTTTTTATTATAGAAAATTTTTCTTTTTTTGACAATTCCAACTGACAAAGATTATTTCTCTTTTTCTAGCTGCATATGATAATCCCGGATCATATCTGCAAGCGCAACTGTCTTCAGGCTGTCCGACAGGCGCAATCAATAAAAATAATATCTGGACGAAAGCCAAATGAGATTTTCTTATAATCCTCAGCAGACATTTTCCTCTCGCTGTCAATTGAAATTTTTATACGAAACTGGTATTCTATAAGAAAAGAAAATCGATCATTTTCATGATCGAAGGAGGTTAAGATATGTCTGAAATTTTAGCTTTCTCAGAATCTGCCGATTCTGATCCAAAGCTTTCTACAGAACCAGTTTCCGAATCCGGAGACATCCATACAGCCACTGATGTACCACCCAAAGAAACTCCAGCTCCGGAACCAGATTCCCCTGAAGCAGAAACCATTTCATCTGAGGAAAAAAAGAATACTTACACGGATTTTTCATCGGAAAATTTCAAATCTTCTGACGATTCCGAAAAAGATCCGTTTACCGGAGAAAAGAAAAGTTTCCACCACCACATTTTCCATACAGCAAAAGAACTGAATTATCTGCGTGAAAAATATATCCTGGGAAAAATTCCGGATGACCAGCTTCTTGAGTATCTGAAGCTTGAAGAAAAGCGTCATGAGCTCCAGGTGCAGGAACGCAACATCCGCGAAAAACGGATTATGAATGCCTTTATGCTGACAGCGATCCTTGCTGCAATTGTGGCTGTAGTATACAGTCTGCATGAGAATCCGACGGTACTCATCAGTATCCTGTATATTGGTGGAATCCTTGCAGGCATCCATGTCTGGAATAAGAAAAAATAAATATTATAACATGCGCATAAGAACCTCTGCCGGACAAGATGTCAAGCAGAGGTTCTTCTCTTCTGTCTTACAACAGGTTCCTTTTTTATACATTCTGGATAAAGTTCTTGATTTCTTCTCTGGTCGGCATAACCCGAAGTGCCCCTTTTCTTGTTGTGATCAGGGATGCTGCCGCATTTGCAAATGTGAGAAGCTCTTTTAAATTTTCTTCAGTCAGCTCTTCCATTCCATGCTCCAGAATATAATTCAGGGAATTGGCACAGAACGTATCTCCGGCGCCGGTCGTCTCGATCGTATGCTCCTGGACAAAGCCCGGAACTTCTACCCGGAGATCTTTATAATATGCACGGCTTCCGTCTTTTCCAAGGGTAATGAGTACCAACGGAATCTGATATTTTTCACGGATCAGTCTTGCTCCCTCATCATAGTCCGTGGTTCCGAACAAAAATTCCACTTCATTATCTGAAATTTTCAGAATGTCACATTTGGAAAGTCCGTATTCAATCTCGGCTTTCGCCTCATCCAGTGATTTCCAGAGTGGCGGGCGGAGGTTCGGGTCAAAGCTTACGATACATCCTGCTTCTTTTGCCACATCAATCGCATATCTGGTTGCTTCTCGCACGCCTTCATGGGTAGAGGAAAGTGTTCCGAAATGGAAAATCTTTGCCCCGCGGATCAGATCTTCGTCCACTTCTTCTTTTTTCAGCATCATATCTGCTCCCGGATTCCGGTAGAAAGAGAAATCTCTGTCACCGTCCGGATAAGTATGTACGAACGCAAGCGTGGTATGTACTTCTTCATCCATTACCAGATTCCGTGTATCAATTCCAACTTCTTCGACTGCAGTTTTCAGCTGTTCTCCGAACATATCTTTTCCGACTTTTCCGATAAATGCGGTCTTTTTCCCAAGCTTTTCAAGCATGGCGAGTACGTTGCATGGTGCGCCTCCCGGATTGGCTTCCAGAAGCGGATTGCCCTGTGCACTTGTTCCATTTTCTGTAAAATCAATTAGCAGTTCGCCTAAGGCGGTTACGTCATAGATCTTTTCCATATTCGATTCCTCTCTTTATAATCCTCTTGGATGCGAAGTTATAGGCTGTGAAGACGAATTACACAAAAGAACTGTTTCAAATTCAGTTGTGCAAACCATTCCGATAAACCTCTTAGGACGAAAATCGTGTTCAGCAGAGGTTTCCACGATTTTTGAGTTTCATCTCCATTGCACAAAATTAGAATTTGAAACAGTTCTTTTGTGTAATTCGTCCATCAAGGTTATCGATAATAATCTTCGATCCCATACTCTTATAAGCAAATTATACCTTGTCCCTCCAGTACATGCAATAAGATTATGTAATCGATATCATGTTTTTTCAGTTTTCTTTCCCTTAAATCAGGTTCAGTTTTTTCAGAACGTTGTAGATAGTTCCCTCTTTAAATGGATCGCTTAGGTTTCCAATTTTCAGGAGTTCGTGGTAGCCTTTGCTTCCGCCCTGGCGGCAGAGGGCGTAGTAATCTTTCCATGCACTTTCCAGGTCTTCCTGCATTTTTCCGTAGTATTCAAGTGCTCCTACACGGGATACGGCGTAATCAATATAGTAGAACGGACACATGAAGAGATGCTGTTTCTGCATCCAGAATCCGCCCTGTCCCAGGAATTCATTGCCATCATAATCTCTCCATGGGAGATAGATTTTTTCCAGTTCGTGCCATACTTTTCTTCTTTCCATTGCATCGGTCAGATTTTCAGCGTATACACGGTGCTGGAATTCATCTACGCATGCCATGTATGGCATTGCTTCCAGCGAATCCCACAGATATGCTTTTTTCTGTTTTTCTGCATTTTCTCCGAAGAACAGATGCATCCACGGCAGTGTGAAATATTCCATCGCCATTGAATGGATCTCATTAATCTCTGCGGTACTGTATGTCTGCGATAATACCGGAATATTGCGTGACGCTGTATATGCTTCAAAGGCATGTCCTGCTTCGTGGGTAAGGACATTGACATCTGCATTGGTTCCATTAAAGTTT
This sequence comes from Coprococcus sp. AF51-11b1, assembly GCF_027682785.1. Taxonomy (NCBI): domain Bacteria; kingdom Bacillati; phylum Bacillota; class Clostridia; order Lachnospirales; family Lachnospiraceae; genus Coprococcus; species Coprococcus sp. AF51-11b1. Next base: position 134,870 of record NZ_JAQCZB010000004.1, read on the forward strand.
GCAAAAATGAACGGTGCCTTATATTCTTCCATAAAGTCACAGTAGCCGCCCTGCTGTTTTCCCTGTCTTCCTTCCAGATCAAACAGACGGTATTCCATCATAAAATCAAAGAACTCTCCTGTCTCTTTGGAAAGCTCATGATACATGGTTCTCGCCTTTTCCAGAAGTTCTTCTTCCGTTCCCTCCGGAACTGCATTTCCATCCGGATAGGTAAGACTTTCGTCATAATATTTTAATTCTTCGATGCCAAGCCTTTCTTTCTGTTCCTCATAAAGTTTCTGACAAAGCGGTACGATATGCTCCCGGATCTGCTTACGGAATATTGCTACATCTTCCGGCGTGTATTCAAATCTTTCCATCTTCTGATACATCATCTCGGCATATCCATTAAATCCAAGGTTCTTTGCCATCTGCTGACGGATTCCGATCAGTTCCGTATAAAGGGAATCCAGTTCATCCGAAATCGCTTTATACAACTCTGCCCACTTTTCAAATGCTTCTTTACGGATGCTTCTGTCGGTATCCTCCATCATCTTTAACAGACCATAGAATCCAAGCTGTTCTCCGTGAAAATCTGTAACCGGTGCCGCTGCAACCTGGAAATACTTCTGAACCAGCTTGTTCTCCTGGATCTGCAGATCGGCATTACACGGATCGGTAAGCCGGACTTTGTTCTCTGCCTGTCTGGAATAAACTTCTCCGAACTCTTTTTCAAGCTCTGTTCTGTAAGAAGACTTCAGATAACTCTCATAGAACTTTTTCATTTCGACATCAATCTGTGGCTCGATCTCGAAAATATATTCCATCTCTTTTCGATAGAATTCATCATTGGTATCCTGGCTGTTGCGGATACTTGCCATGACGCGTGTCGTATTAAAGTGGCTGTTTGCATTCAAGATTGCGACAAATGCCTGATGCGCGCCTTCAAAATCTGCAGCCTCGTTAAAGTTCTTTGTTTCTTTCTGGATGGTCCGGATATACGCTTCCCCATCTGGACGTACATATTTCATCTCTGAAAATTTTTCCATCATCTTTTCCTTCTTTCCAATCTTTTTCCTCTGCCTGTCAGAATCATATTCTTTTCCCCAAAAGCAGCTCTATCCCGATTTTATCACAACTCATCCTGTGATTCCATCATCTTTTCGTACAATGTTACGAAAGAATAAAAATCTCTTCTGACACAGCCGGATTCTTCAATCCACATCTGCATCAAAAGAGATTCTTATCTTCAGACATACAAAAATCGGAGTGACAGGATTTGAACCTGCGGCCTCTACGTCCCGAACGTAGCGCTCTACCAAACTGAGCCACACTCCGATAATAAATATATTGGATATTCCAAACGGAATATCCAACTTAAATTCTTATTCAATTAAAAACTACGGATAGAGGACTCGAACCTCTACTAACAGAGTCAGAGTCTGCTGTGCTGCCATTACACCAATCCGCATCAATCATCTGTTAATCTCTGTCCATCGAAATGAACAAAACATTATAAATTTTCAGAAAACCAAATCGGAGTGACAGGATTTGAACCTGCGACCTCTACGTCCCGAACGTAGCGCTCTACCAAACTGAGCCACACTCCGATAACCGTACTGGACAACTAACTGTCCGGTTAAGTCCTTATTCAATTAAGGAACTACGGATAGAGGACTCGAACCTCTACTAACAGAGTCAGAGTCTGCTGTGCTGCCATTACACCAATCCGCATCATCTGTTTGTTCGCTCTGGTTCTCAACAGCGAACAAACTTATTATAGCAAATCTTTACGGAAATGCAAGCATTTTTTTACATTTTTTTAAAGAAAGTCATTTTAAGTACTTCTTCTTCTTTTTTCTGACATTTTTCTAGCAAAATTCTTTTATCATCTGATCATACTCCAGCCAGTCATAACCCTGTCTCTTATACAGCTTCCAGGCTCTTTCATTCTCCTTTTCCACTTCCAGACGGAATCTTGTCACACCCTCTTCTTTGTGCTCTTCCATATATCTGAAATACTCACTTCCGAGTCCTTTGGAACGATACTCTTCTAATATATAGAGTTCTTCCAGCCAGTACACCATCCCGCCTGCTTCCTGCGAAAAGGTCTTGGCGATCAGTCCATAGCCTGCGATCTTGCCTTCCCATTCCAGGATAAACAGTTCCGCATAGGTATCACTTTTCAGACATTCTTCAAATGTTTTTTCCAGATAAGAATCCGGAACCGGATGATCCACTGCTGGCATCCGGTAAAAATCATGCGCCATTTTTATGTAGATTTCTTTGTCTTCTGCTTTTATTTTTCTGATCATTTTCCAGTTCTCCTTTTAATATCCTCACGAAAAGAGGTCACTCCCTGTTCGCTTAGAAAGTGATCCCTTTTCCCATTCTTATACTCTGCATAATATCATGCACTGCTTTTATTTTCAATACCTCCTGCCCGAAGGCTGGGTTTTCCGGAAATCTTATGAAAATCGTACAAATGGATTCTCATATCTGGCAATATTTCCCAGCTTCTCCTCAATCCTCAAAAGCTGATTATACTTCGCGATCCGTTCTGATCTGCACGGTGCTCCGGTTTTGATCTGTCCCGTGTTAAATGCCACCGCAAGGTCTGCAATAAACGGATCCTCTGTCTCTCCTGACCGGTGGGATACAATTGCCTGATAACCAGCCTTCTGCGCCATCTGGATCGCATCGATGGCTTCCGTCAGAGTCCCGATCTGATTCACCTTGATCAAAATTGCATTAGCGATCTCCTTTAAAATGCCGGCGTTCAGCCGTTTCACATTCGTCACAAACAGGTCATCCCCGACAAGCTGCATATCCAGTCCCAGTCTCGTCGTCAGAAGCTCCCAACCTTCCCAGTCTTCTTCATCAAGCGGATCTTCAATGGAAATAATTGGAAATTCTCCTGCAAGCTCCTCATAGTAATCAATCATCTCTTCCGTCGATCGCGCCACACGATGTCCGTGCATCTTCGCCTCTCCCGGAAATACATACTCTTTTCTCTCTTTATCATACAGCTCACTCGCCGCCGCATCCAGTGCGATCACAATCTGCTCTTTCGGTTTATAACCTGCCTTTTCAATCGCACGCATGATCATGTGTAGTGCTTCTTTCGCATCCGGCAGATTAGGTGCAAATCCACCTTCATCCCCGACTGCGGTCGGATAATCGTACTTTTCCAGAATCGCCCGAAGCATCTTATAGATCTCGGCGCACATCTGAAGTCCTTCTTCAAAGCAGACTGCTCCGACCGGCATGATCATAAATTCCTGGAGATCAATGGAATTATCCGCATGCCGTCCCCCATTTAGGATATTCATCATCGGAACCGGCATCTGCTTTGCATTTACACCGCCAAGATACTGATACAACGGAATCTCCAGCGCATCTGCTGCTGCCCTTGCTGCTGCAAGAGACACTCCAAGCATTGCATTTGCCCCCAGATTGATCTTATTGTCTGTCCCGTCAAGCTCCAGAAGCACCCGGTCGAGCTTCGCCTGCTCCAGCACGTTCATTCCCAGAATTTCCCGGATGATCCGGTCATTCACATGCTCCACGGCGCGTCTGACACCAAGTCCCTGATAGCGGTGTTTTCCGTCTCTTAACTCAATTGCTTCATATTTTCCTGTCGATGCCCCGGAAGGAACCATCGCCCTTCCTGTAAAATGACTCCCTGCAAGTACCTCTACTTCTACAGTCGGGTTCCCGCGCGAGTCCAGAATTTCCCGCGCAATAATATCTGTAACCGGTATATATTGTTCCATAATCCATCCTCCTTTTTTGTCTTTTAGTATGTCCTTTCGGGCGCTGAATCATGCACGAAAATCCCCGTATTTTCGTATCATCGTATACATTACGAAAATGCTCTAAAACGGTTGACTTCATACATTTTCGGCGTTACAATACCAACGGAAATCGGGTGATATTTTTCAGTATTTCATCCGTTTTCTAAAACTTTATGAATCAATCGGGGAATATAAAATGAGAGAAAAAATCGAAAATTTTATTGCAATGAGCGGAGCAACTCTGCTGATCGCAGTAGGGACTTATTTTTTTAAGTTTCCAAACAACTTCACATTTGGCGGAATCACCGGTCTTGCCGTACTGATTGCCAAAACCGGACTTATTTCTGCTGCCGACTTTTCATTCGTTGCCAACATGTCACTTCTGATTCTTGGCGCAGTGATCCTCGGTAAAAAATTCGTTGCAAAGACAGCCTACTGCAGTGTCCTGCTTTCTGTTGCGCTTTCTTTATTTGAACGAATCTTTCCAATGAACCAGCCATTTACCAATCAGCCTATGCTTGAGGTAATGTTTGCGATTGCACTCCCGGCACTCGGTTCTGCAATCCTCTTCAATATCGGATCTTCCAGTGGCGGTACAGATATTATTGCCATGATCCTGAAGAAATTTACAAGTGTTGACATCGGACGTGCACTGGTTTGCTCCGACATTGCGATCACCGTTGCAGGTTTCTTTATCTTCGACGTAAAAACAGGACTTTATTCCTGTTTCGGACTGATCATCCGTTCCTTCCTTGTAGACAGCTTTATTGAAAGTCTGAACCTTTCCAAATATTTCAACGTTGTCTGCAGTAATCCGGAACCGATCTGCGATTATATCGTCCACTCACTCGGTCGAGGCGCCACAATCTGTGAAGCACACGGAGCCTTTACCGGTGAACAGAGATACATTATTTTTACAGCGCTGAACCGTCAGCAGGCAATCAAACTCCGTAACTTTATCAAGGCAAATGATCCTTCTTCCTTTATTCTGATTTCCAACACCAGCGAGATTATCGGAAAAGGATTCCATAGCATTTAAAAGATTGTTATTTTTAAGACATTTTCCGTACTCTGTATGCTATGCACCTTACCCCAGATATGCTATAATAATATAAGCAACCAGAATAAAGAGGAGTAATCATATGGAGACACAACTTAAACTGATTCCGGCTTCTGAGCATCCGACTGCACTGGAATCACAGTGGCTAAATGCGATTAGTCCGGCTGATTTTATCAATAATAATAAGAACTTTGATGTTCTGATGATGAAGTATCGCTGTGCGATCCGCGAGATCCAGACAAAGCTTGAAGTCTTGGATGATGAGTTTTCTGCAGTAAACAAACGCAATCCAATCTCATCTATCAAATCCCGTGTAAAAAGTCCTGCCAGCATCTATGAAAAGCTGCGCAGACGTGATCTGCCATTTACAGAGGATAGTATTGTCAAGAATTTGGACGATGTCGCCGGAATCCGGGTGATCTGCCCGTTTATCAGTGACATTTATACAATTGCCAACCTGCTCACTTCACAGGATGACATTACTGTTCTTAAGATCAAAGACTACATAAAAGCACCAAAGTCAAACGGTTATCGAAGCTATCATATGATCGTTGAGATTCCGGTTTTCTTTACAGAGGGAAAATTTCCAATGCGCGCCGAAATCCAGATCCGCACGATCGGAATGGATTTCTGGGCAAGTGTAGATCATCAGCTTCGTTACAAAAAAACAATCGGTGCTGACAAAGATATCGAGGCTATCGAAGCCGAACTTTTGAAATGTGCACAAACTGTAAGCGAGACTGACTGCCACATGGAAGAAATCAAAGACATGATCGGCGACTTTGAAAAAATCTAACCGGAGAAAATTAAATATTCAAAAAGAGGAAGGTGTTCCATTCATCCGGAACCCTTCCTCTTTTATTTGCACCTGCTTTATCCTCTCTTTGTAAAAAGGATATCGTGATTGATCTGCGTGTAGAATGCTTTCTGCATATTCTGTTCTTTTCTTCCCATCAGCCACATCAGCTTTGTGATCACTGCTTCCAGCGTCATATCATAGGCTTCGATCATATTGAAATCCTGCTTAACTTTTTTCCCAACTTCATAGACCGTCATATTACTTCCCTCATTGGCAACCTGTGTTGTCATCACGACAAATTTACCCTTACCTGACCATTTTTCCATCTCCTGATAGAATTCCTGAACAAGCGTCTGCGGAATACCACCTACGCCAAAGCTTTCAATTACCAGACAGTCATAGTGTTCAAACAGATAGGACAGAATATCCGGCTTCATTCCAGGAATCAGCTTTAATACATATACACTGTCTTTCATATCATAATAAAACTTAACTGCATGACGGCACGGGATCTCCGGAATATACCGGACCAGGATACCATCCTGAATAACTGCAAGATACGGAAAATTGATACTCGAAAATGCATTGTAACTCTTTGCATGCTCTTTCTTTGCACGTGTTCCGACAATTACCTTTCCGTCAAATACAAGGTTGACCCCCTGGGAATCATCATCCGCCGCATAAATAAAGCTGTCCAGCAGATTTGTCTTCGCATCTGTCACATCCATATTGATTGGCTTCTGCGCTCCTGTAACAACAATCGGCTTGGCTGAATTCTGTATCATATAAGAAAGTGCCGCCGCTGTATATGCAAGCGTATCCGTGCCGTGGCAGATTACAAACCCATCATAATATGCATAATTGTCTTCCACTGCTTTTACCATCATTTTCCAGTGTTCCGGTGTTACATTCGTGCTGTCAAGATTACACACCTGCTTTGTCTGAACCTCACATACATTTTTTACAGCCGGAATATAAGATAAAATATCCTCCGGTGTCAGTCCCGGTGCCAGTCCATCCTTTGTCTGACGGGATGCGATCGTCCCACCTGTACCTAACATCAAAATCTTCTTCATCTTTGATTGTCCTCTCTTCTACCTCATTATTATCCAAAATTTTTGTCAATCAGACTACAGTATTCTGCAAATGCTTCCGTCTCTGCAAATGCTTCCCGTAATGCTTCTCTGACGCCTTTATAATACCATCCGATCGTTGCTTTGTCTTTCATTCGGAATCTGTTCCACAATTCCTCTCCACATACAGGATAATCCCGATCAATATCCCGCATATTCGACAGCTTGTCCGCAAGTCCGATCATCTGAACCTCAATTGGTGCTGTCTTAAGCCTTTCTATGGTTGCACTTTTTCTTTCCATCCAGGTCTTGGATTTATCTTCGCTTTCCTGTGATACGATTCCCGCAACTCTTGCTGAAAACATCTCTTTTAACACATTTGCATCCACACCCTCACAGTCCTCGATCGTATCATGCAGGATTGCTGCACTGATGATCTCCTCATCCTGTGTCATCGTGGATACTATCTTTCCTACTTCCATCGGATGTACAATATACGGTCTGTCGGTCCCCTTCCGATACTGACCTTCATGTACCTTGGTGGCAAAATCAATGGCTTTCTGTACCATGTTTTTCCTCCTCGCATCTGTATGACATTTTTTCAATATTTATCATAACACCAGCGTCTTTAAATCACAAGAAAATCAGTGTATAATATTGTCTGATTATGTAGAAAAAAAATAACTGTAAAGTAATTCTTATAAATAGCAAAAGGAGTTTTTATAAATGAACAGAAAACAGATTCTTGTCACCGGCGCTTCCCGTGGAATCGGAAAAGCCTGCGCTATCCACTTTGCAAAAGAGGGATGGCATGTATTTTTAAACTGCCGCAAATCCATCAGTGAATTGCAGGCTACTGCTGATTTTATCACAAAGGAAACCTCCGGTTCCTGCGAAATCCTCCCAGGAGATGTAGGTGTTCCATCCGAAGTCGGACGTATCTTTGACCAGATTGAAATGTCCGGCTCCGGTCTTGACGTACTCATCAACAATGCCGGAATCGCATGGATGGGACTTCTGACGGATATGAGCATTGAAGAATGGAACCGAATGATTTCCACTAATCTTTCTTCCGCATTTTACTGCTGCCGCGCAGCACTTCCTTACATGATCCATCAGAAAGCGGGACGTATCATCAATATTTCTTCGATGTGGGGAACTGTCGGTGCTTCCTGTGAAGTCGCTTATTCTGCCACCAAATCCGGTCTGAACGGTCTTACCCGCGCACTTGCAAAAGAACTTGCGCCAAGCAATATCCAGGTCAATGCGATCGCCTGTGGTGTCATCGATACCGTAATGAACGATCTTCTGGATGCGGAAGAAAAAGCTGCCCTCGCAGAAGAAATCCCTGCCGGACGTTTCGGGACACCAGAAGAAGTCGCGCTTCTCGCATGGCAGCTTGCAAATGCCCCTGCCTATCTTACCGGGCAGATACTGGGTATGGACGGAGGATATATCTAACTCCTACTCCCAGATCTTGTCCCACTTCGCGTAAAGTGTAATACTGGATGCCGGGTATCTTTCGGATTCCCGGTTTTCCAGAAGCTTTGTCTGCTCCGTATATTTCTCATTCAGCTCATCTTCAAGGGTCCCATACTGCTCCTGTTTTGCAAGCTCTGCCAGTTCTTTTTCCTGCACAACTCCAGCATCAGTCCACGCATACCATCCTTCAAATCGATATCCGTCTTTCACTGCCGTTGGCATACATCCTTCACTTAACCGAAGGCTCTGCCCATACACAGTATAGTCTGCCGCAAATTTTCTTTTGTTCTTTCCTTTATTCTGCCCGGCTTCAAGCTCTTCACCATTTCCCCTTGTCGCAAACAGCCTTCTTCCGCCTGCTGTTGCCGTACCGTAATTCTCGATCTCACCACCTGCAGCGTCATAATAAATAACCGTATAAGGTGCCCAGACATATGCCGTACCAAACTTTTCTGTCTCTGGCCCTGTCCCATTTCTGTCAAACCGGAATCCGTAATGGTATTCTTTTCCTTCATAAAAATAAGTGAAAAATCCTGGTATTCCTGCCGGGATCCCAACCTCCTGATTTACCGACTTGTGAAAATCAAACCGGATCAGCTCTGCTCCATCTGGTGTCTCCCCATCATCTGCGTAAACCGATATTCCTGCACTATTGCACGCCCAGACAATCACTCCACCAAACATCACCAGCAGCAAATACCGAACTATCATCGTCCAGATACTTCCAATCCGTTCCATACATGTCCCTCCTCATCCCAAAAGCTAAATTACCCATGTATATTTATATGCAGGCAGAATTTTATATATTCCCTCAAACAGAATCATCCACTATCCCTGAACGAAAAATTTCAAAAAAATAAACTGATCAGATTCCATCGCACAAAAGTGAATCTGATCAGTTTATTTTTTTACAATTTGATGTCGCAGCTTATCGATCTCACCCCTACTTAAAATCCAGTTCCACCGGACAGTGGTCAGACCCAAATACATTTGTCAGAATCTTCGCATCTTCCAACCTGCTTTCCAGTGCTTTTGATGTACAGAAGTAATCGATACGCCAACCTGCATTCTTTTCTCTTGCCTTAAACCGGTAGGACCACCAGGAGTAAATTCCTTCTTTATCCGGATAGAAATAGCGGTAAGTATCAATGAATCCCGCATCCAGAAGTGCTGAGAATTTTGCTCGCTCTTCATCTGTAAATCCGGCATTCTTCCGGTTGGTCTTTGGATTCTTCAGATCAATTTCTTTGTGTGCCACATTCAAATCTCCACAGAAGATCACCGGTTTTGTCTCTTCCAGCTTCTTAAGATAAGCAAGAAACGCATCTTCCCAGGTCATACGGTAGTCAAGTCTTGCCAGTTCGCTCTGGGAGTTCGGTGTATACACGGTAATAAAATAAAAATCCTCAAATTCCAGTGTAATCACGCGTCCTTCCTGATCATGTTCTTCTATCCCAAGTCCGTAAGTAACCGATAACGGCTCTTTCTTTGTAAAAATTGCAGTCCCTGAGTATCCTTTTTTCACGGCCGAGTTCCAGTACTGGTGATATTCCGGCAGATCAAGTACAAGCTGCCCTTCCTGCATCTTTGTCTCCTGCAGACAGAAAATATCCGCATCTGCCTCTTTAAAAAAATCCATAAATCCTTTCTGCACACATGCACGGATTCCATTTACATTCCATGAAATAAACTTCATCTCTTCTCTTTCCTCCATTTCTTTGGTTTTTATTTTTCGCCGATCTTCTGTACCGCTTTTTTAAGCTCCGCTTCTGTATAAAAAACACGGTCTAAAAACAGTCCCTTCGCCGGTGCCGGAAAACCAGATTTCTTCCGGTCTTTCGCTTTCAGAATCTCCGGTATCTCTTCCGCTTTTATTTTCCCGATTCCCACATCCAGAAGCGTTCCGGTAAGTATCCGGACCATATGATATAAAAATCCATCTCCGATCCACGATAACGTAAGTGTATCCTTTTCATACACGATCCCGACCGCATAAATCGTCCGTACCGTATCTTTGTCCTCTTTCAAATCCGTAAAGGCGGAAAAATCGTGGGTTCCCATCAGATACTCTGCTGCTTTTTCCATCGCAGCGATATCGACCGGATGTGGAAAATGAAACCGGTATTTCCGATGAAATACTTCCATCTTGTCACGCAGATCGATCTGATACTCATAGCATTTCCCGACCGCACTCTTTCTTGCATGAAAATCCCGTTTTTCTCTGCTGATATCCAGCACTCTGATATCTTCCGGGAGAAGTGCATTTAACTGCTTCTTAAAACTGTCCATATCAATTTCTTGTCCCAGATACAGACTGCACTCCTGCCCTAACGCATGTACACCACTATCCGTTCTTCCTGAACCACTGACCACCGTCTTTTTCCCTGCAATTTCTGAAATCCGTCGTTCCAGAATTCCCTGTACAGTAAGTTCCGTATTCTCCTGTCTCTGCCATCCACGATACGCCGTTCCATCATAGGCAACTGTTATCCGGTAAGTATTCATCCTTTTATAAAAGGGGCGAAAACTTTATAAGTCCTCGTCCCTGTCACCTTTCTGTTATCTGTTTTTCCGGTAAATGATCAGGAGTCCTTTCAGGAGCAGATCGTCATCCAGTATGACCTCTCTCTTGCAGTACGGAACAATCTTCTTGGAAAGTCCACCTGTTGCGATTGCAGTCATCGGCTGTCCAATCGCTTCCTCAATCCGGTCAATAATTCCATCGATCGCCGCTGCACTGGAATAGAGAACACCACTCTTCATACATTCAATCGTATTCTTTCCGACAATCCGCTTCGGTGCTTCCAGACCGATTCCCTGAAGCTGAGATGCATTTTCCGTCAGGGCGTTCAGTGAAATATTCACTCCCGGATAGATCATGCCTCCGATATAATTTTTCTTTTCATCGATCACACTGACTGTTGTCGCCGTTCCCAGATCGAAAATCATCATCGGTGCTTTGTATTCTGCAATTCCGGCAACTGCATTTGCCACCAGATCACTTCCGAGCTGTGCCGGATTATCCATCAGGATATTGAGTCCGTTCTTCACGCCAGGTCCGATGACCAGTGTCTCTTTTTTCAGAATCTTTTCTGCCGCCTCTTTTACGACATATGTAATCTGCGGAACTACCGAGCTGATGATCGCTCCTTCCAGCTTCTCCGGTTTGATTCCGTGAATATCCAGAACCATCTTGATATCAATCGCATATTCCAGTTCCATCTTTGTCTTGATCGTGGAAAGTCTTTCGATAAAATAGGTTTTGTTGTCATCCACACATCCAAGTACAATATTTGTATTTCCTATATCAATCGCAAGTATCATTTTTTACACTCCTAATCTTTCCTGTACCCCTTTTTTCATCAGTGTTTTCCCAAGTACCAGCGTGATCACCGCCGCTACGATCGCCTCCGGAATCCCATTGATTCCGATAATGCTCAGAATAAATCCATATACCGCCTTTACGGTAATACCATTGGCTGCCGCATAATCATTTCTGAAAAATACAAAAATAAGATTCATGACAAGAAGCGTATTGGTCAGTGCTCCGGAAAGTCCTGCCGCAATCAGTCCAACAGAGGATACTCCATTGTTCTTTGAAAGCTTCTTAACCAGACGGTAAACATAAAACGGTACTACACCGATCAAAATACGTGGCACAAAACAGATGATCAGACTTCCGATCCCTCCACTGTATTCACCCAAACTGTAAAATGGGGTAAATACGAATGATGTCAATGTCGGATTTATCGTATTATTGATAAAACTTGTAAGACCAAACACGCCTCCAAGCGCTGCGCCCTTCTTCGGTCCAAGCATCAGAGATCCCATGATCACCGGGATATGGATGATCGTCGCCCTTGTAAATCCCAATGGGATATATCCGATAAACGGGGTGAATGCCAGCACTACAATAAGTGCTGCAAAGATTGCCATCTGTACGAGTCCTTTTGTTTTGGACATGGATGTAGTACGTTCATTGCCTTGATTCATTTTTCTTTTCCTCCTGTTACTATTCTCTTTACGAGATACAATACATTTTGGCTTTTTTATTTATTCATACACTCCAGAATCTTGTCAAGAATACAAGCTGCTGTCTCTTCCTTGCTGATCATTGGAAGTGCAGTCTCATCTTCCTTCGTGATCAGCGTCATCTGATTTGTATCGCCCTGAAATCCTGCTCCGGCAACTTTAAGATTATTTGCCGCGATCATATCCAGCTTCTTCTTTTCAAGCTTCTTTCTGGAATTTTCAACCATATTCTCGGTTTCCATCGAAAATCCACACAGAAACTGTCCGTCTTTTCTGTGCTCTCCGAGATATTTCAGAATATCGTCTGTCTTTTCCAGTTCCAGACTCATCTCACTGTCCGATTTTTTCACCTTTTCATCCGCAATATGCTTTGGCCGGTAATCTGCAACCGCTGCTGCTTTACACACAATGTCTGCATCTGCTGCCTCTTCCTTTACCGCCTCGAACATTTCCTTTGCAGTCGTGACCGGAACAATCTTCACAAACATCGGCTTTTTGATCTCTGTCGGTCCGGTGACAAGCGTAACATCCGCTCCTCTTGCCACAGCAACGCGTGCAAGAGCATATCCCATCTTACCGGATGAGTGATTCGTAATGTAGCGCACCGGGTCGATTGCTTCTCTTGTCGGTCCTGCTGTGACAAGAATTTTCTTTCCGGTCAGATCTTTCTCATAAGCAGTATCCCGGTAAATATATTCATACAAAGTCTCCGCTTCCGGCATCTTCCCGGCTCCGTTATCTCCGCATGCCAGATGTCCACTTGCCGGCTGGATCACTTCATATCCATAATGCTCCAGAAGTTTTAAATTATCCTGTACGACCGGATTCTCATACATTCTTGTATTCATCGCCGGTGCAAGGATCTTCTTACATTCGGCACATGCCATCACAGTCGTAGTCAGCATATCATCTGCAATCCCGTGTGCCAGCTTGCCGATCACATTTGCCGTGGCAGGTGCGATCATCACAATATCTGCCCATTTTGCCAGTGTCACATGCTCCACACTGTACTCAAAATTGCGGTCAAATGTATCGATCAGGCACTTATGCTGTGTCAGCGTCTCAAATACCAGCGGATTGATAAAATTCGTTGCATTCTGTGTCATCACAACTTTCACATCGTATCCTGTCTTTACCAGCATACTTGCCAGTGTTGCAATCTTGTACGCCGCGATACCGCCGGTCACGCAGAGCAATACTGTCTTTTTCCGTTCCATTTGTCTTTCCCCTTTTATTCTAATATTTTCTTCAGTTCATCCATGAAGGTATTCACGTCTTTAAATTCCCTGTATACCGATGCAAAACGTACATAAGCAACCGGATCCAGCTTTTTCAGACTTTCCATAACAATCTCACCGATCTGGCTGCTCGGAATTTCTTTCTCTTCCCGGCTGAAAATCGCTGTCTCGATCGAGTCGATCGTTGCCTGAATATCTGCTGCCGCTACCGGACGTTTATAGCACGCCCGGAGTACTCCGCCTTCCAGCTTAGTACGGTCATACTGCTCCCGGTTGTTGTCCTTCTTGATCACGATCAGCGGTATGGTTTCCACCTTCTCATAGGTTGTAAAACGCTTGTTGCACGCATCACAGGATCTTCTCCTTCTGATCGTCGTTCCGTCATCTGCCGGTCTTGAGTCGATGACTCTTGTATCAATGTTACCACAATATGGGCACTTCATCTTTTTTCCTCCTGCCTGGTTCTTGATTGATTCTACTGCCGAATCACGCACATTTTTAATGTCTATAGTATAAATCCTGTATACAGGGTTGTCAACAAATTCACACTTTATCAAAAGGCTATATAAGCCGGCTTTCCACCAGCTTCCATGCCTGTACGATCAGTGCCGCATGGTCACAGGCGATCCGGTCCGATTCTTTTACCTTATAATAAGTCTCTCTTACCAGTCCACTTCTTTCCTTTTTTTCAACGATCGCCGAAATTGTAAGCTCTGCTTCTTTATTTTCCAATGCCAGTCGATAAATGGTTCTCTTCCAATCTCCATCCTCCTTCACCGATTCTGTCTGACAATGAAGCTGCATCCACTTTGCATCCGCCGCATCGTCACCAGCCTGCACCTTTACCTGCCCTTCATCCACAACCGAAAGATATGCCGATGTAATAATCCGTGCCCTCGGATCACGGGTCACATTCCCATAGACTGCAAACTGCTCCATCGGAAGATCCGCCACGCCGGTCTCTTCGGTCAATTCTCTTCTTGCCGTATCTTCCAGATTCTCATGAAGTTCAATAAACCCACCCGGCAGCGCCCACCAGCCAATGCTCGGATGATTCCGCCTTTTAACCATCAGAACTTTCCATTCTCCGTCCACTACCTTTCTTTTGCAGGAGAATATAACTGCATCCGTTGTCACACAAGGATTCTTATATTTATAAGGATCGTACTCTTCCAGAAATTCTTCCAGCGTCTGTCCCTTTTCATTTTCGTTTCCGTTTCCCCGGAATGGCTCGATTTCTTTAAAAAATGCTGTCATTTTTCTTCTCTCCTTTGTCTTTTTACTTGTTCTCATTTATTTCACTGAGCAGTCTGTACTCTTCTTCCTCTTTTACTATTCTTATGATACCAGGGTCAAAAGGTCAGAAAGCCGATGCAAGCTTGCTTGCAAGAGGATTTTTGATCTCTTGCCCCGCCAAAAACATGAGTAAGTAGCCATTTTTCAAAGAAAAATGAGCGGATTACGAATGTTTTTGAGGAGTGCGAGAGTGCAAAGCACGTAGCAATCTGGTATCAAAGGGGGCAAAATACCTTTTGACCCCAACATCTTCTTATTTACACGGCTTCAGACATTTGTCCTCTTTAATTTCCACAAGAATAATATCCTCTCCAATCCTGCGAATACATTCAAACGGAATAATATACTCCGCATCATACCCAAGAAATCCACAGATTCTTCCCGGTCCCGGTACGATCAATGCTTCCACACACCCTGAACAGATATTGATCTGCAGATCTGCAACAAACCCGAGCCGCTTGCAGTCACATATGTTGATGACCTCACGTTCTTTTAATCCGCAAAATCGAATCCGTTCCTCTTTCATACTGCACCATCCATCGGACTTCTTATTATATTATATGAACATCTCCCCTTGTTGTCAGCATGTTTTCTAAAAATCCCCGTCCTTGTGCCATTTAGCTTCTGCCCACCAATAATTCCTTTTTATACTGTGCATTTTTGCCAACTAATGATTGCAATTTCCATAAAAAAATACTATAATTTTTATATATTTTTTATCGCTGTTGTCTGCGTTATATGTTTTTCATACGCAGACAATTCAAATTCTGAGAAAC
Source organism: Coprococcus sp. AF51-11b1 (assembly GCF_027682785.1). Taxonomy (NCBI): domain Bacteria; kingdom Bacillati; phylum Bacillota; class Clostridia; order Lachnospirales; family Lachnospiraceae; genus Coprococcus; species Coprococcus sp. AF51-11b1. The sequence goes on from NZ_JAQCZB010000004.1 coordinate 150,402, forward strand.
AGAGGGATGTAATATGAAGAAAAAAGTTGTTGTTGCATTAGGACACCGCGCACTCGGAACCACACTTCCGGAGCAGAAGGTTGCCGTTAAAAAAACTGCAGTTTCCATTGCAGATCTTGTTGAAGAAGGATACCAGGTAGTAATCACACACAGTAATGGACCTCAGGTTGGTATGATCCATACTGCTATGAACGAATTCAGCACCAATCATCCGGATTATACCGCTTCTCCGATGTCAGTCTGCTCTGCTATGTCGCAGGGTTACATCGGATACGACCTGCAGAATGCGATTCGCGAAGAACTGATCGGACGCGGCATCTATCGCAGCGTATGCACCGTTATCACACAGGTAACTGTTGATCCATATGACGAAGCATTCTATACACCAACCAAGATTGTCGGACGTATCATGAACGCAGAAGACGCTGCCGCTGAACGTAAAAAGGGCAATTATGTAGTAGAAGTTCCTGGTCAGGGCTTCCGCCGTGTCGTTGCTTCTCCAAACCCAGTTGATATCGTAGAAGTTGATGCCATCCGCACCCTTACCGATGCAGGACATATTGTAATCGCCTGCGGTGGTGGCGGAATCCCGGTACTCCAGCAGAACAATCACCTCAAAGGTGCCAGCGGAGTCATCGAAAAAGACCTTACTGCCGGCAAGCTTGCTGAACAGATTGATGCTGATGAACTCATCATCCTGACCAGTGTAGAAAAGGTATGCTTAAACCACGGAAAAGAAGATGAAGAAGAACTCGATACTATCTCCGTAGAACAGGCTAAGCAGTACATGGATGAAGGACACTTCGGAATCTACAATATGCTTCCAAAATTCCAGGCATCCGTAGGATTCATAGAAAAGAAAGAGGGAAGAAGTGCTCTGATTACTTCTTTTGATACTCTGAAAGATGCTCTGAAGGGTAAAACCGGAACTGTTATTGAATAAATGTACAAAAGGAACGACATAAAGGGCTCCGTTTTCTGTGGGTAGAAATGGTGAAGAGTCCGTAGAGAAAAAATGCACCAGTAATTTGGATACCGGGCTGATTCGCGGAATAATCCTGATGATTATTCCACTCAGCAGCCCTCTGGATTTCGTGCTTGTAGCACGAAACCAGATCCGAATTACTGGTGCCTTTTTTCTAACGGACTCTAGCACCGTTTCTAATCACAGAAAACGGAGTCCTTTATGTCTATGTCTTGATAACTTTTAATTTCAGAAACATTCACACAAGCACTTTATTCCTACTATCTACTATTCCATTCACTCGCACCCACCCCATAACGGGGGCAGCCTCCAGGCGTCCCCCCGTGGAATACAGCAAGGCAGGGACAAGTAGATTCTGTTTTTTTATGTTAGAAAGCGGCGATTAGAGTCCGTTGTAAAAAGGCAGCCGGTAATTTGGATCTGGTTTCGTGTTTCATACACGAAATCCAGAGGACTGCTGAGCCGAATAATCATCAAGATTATTCAGCGAATCAGTCCGGTATCCAAAATTACCGGCTACCTTTTTACCTACGGACTCTTCGCCGCTTTCTCCTCATAAAAAAACAGAATCTACTTGTTCCGGCCTGTATGTCATCCACCAAACGCTTACCCCTGAACCTGTAACAGCTTCGCTTTCAGTTCAGCTTCGATGCGCTGCATTTCCACCTCTGCCTGCTGACGTTTCTGGCGGCCTTCCTGTTGGATCTGCATGACTTCATCGAAGGTTGCAATCAGCGATTCATTGGTTGCTTTTAAGGTTTCAATATCTACGATTCCACGCTCGGATTCTTTGGCAGTCTCTACAGTAGCAATCTTCAGCTTTTCTGCGTTCTTGCGCAGGAGTTCATTGGTCATATCGTTGACCTCTCTCTGGGCTGCGGCTGCCTGTGCGGAATGTTCTACACCAAGGGCGAGTACCATCTGGCTTTTCCAGAGTGGGATCGTATTGACGAGTGTAGACTGGATTTTTTCTGCCATCATTGTGTCGTTTCCCTGTACCAGACGGATCTGTGGTGCGGTCTGCATGGCGATTGTCTTGGTCAGTTCCAGATCATGCAGCTTTTTCTCAAAACGTTCACATCTGGAATCCAGATCTTTTGCTGCCTGTGCATCCTCGGCAAGTCCACTTGCCATCGCTTTATTCTTCAGTTCCTGTAGCTCACCGTTTCTTGTCTCGGCAAGCTTCTGCTTTCCGGCAAGCACATACATGGCCAATTCTTTATAATATGTCAGGTTCACTTCATACATCTTGTCCAGAAGCGCAATGTCTTTCATAAGCTGCACTTCGTGAGATTCCAGTGCTTTGACAATATTGTTTACATTGGTTTCTGCTTTTGCATATTTGGCTTTCATTGCCTGGATCTTGTTTCCGCCTTTTTTGAAGATTCCGAGGAATCCTTTTTCCTCTTCCTCATCAAATCCTTTCAGTTCTGTCACCACATCACTTAACAGTGTGCCAACCTCTCCAAGATCTTTTGTTTTTACATTTTCCAGTGCTTTTTCTGAAAAATCTGCGATCTTCTTCTGGGTTCCGGCTCCGTACTGAAGAATCATGTTCGAATTGGCGAGATCAATTTTTTCTGCAAATGCACTGACCATATTCTTTTCTTCCGGTGTCAGGACGATCTCCGGTGTTTCCGGTTCTGCCTCCTGATAAATCTGCGGAGTCTCTTTTTTTTCTTCCTGGAACGGATCCAGCGTCAACTCCGGTGTCACATTAAATTCTTCAAAATCGTTCATACTCTTCTTCCTCCTGCGACTTTATTTTTTCATTCCGTCCTCTTTCAGACCTTCCTGTGCAAGCATGGTATTCAATACGGAAATATCCGATGAGACATCCCACATGGTATCCTGAAACAGGTCATCCAAAAGCTTCTCAAACGCCGTATTTAAAGTATCGAGCGTTGCCTCAATCTCACGTTTTGCAGTCTGGATATTTTCTCCATCAACCGGCTGTCTGTCAAGCTGTTCATATGCTTCCAGAAGCTTGATCGTCGTCGGAAGATAATATTCCATCAGCTTACGGATATCCGAAACTGACTGTGGATTTTCTTCCACCCGGTCGAAGATCCGGTCTACCAGCATCTCCATCCGGCTGATCTTTGCGGAAATCTCTTCTCCCGGAATGGCTTCATTACACTCGTGGATCTTTCTGATAAAAGCATCCCCCTGGTCAATAATCTTCTGCACCTCCGGTGCCAGCTTTTCATTCTTTGCTTCTTTTTCTTTTGTATTTTTCTGTGTCTTCTCTTCTTTCTTTACCGGCTCTTCCGCTTTCGACTGCTGTCTGCGGTTTTCGATCTGTAAATATTCTTCATAAGCACGGTTTGACAAGATCAGGCATTTCTTCTCACCATCCATGTGCCCCTGACGGAACCAGCCTTTAGAAATCATTCTTTCCAGATCCTTTGTCACAAATTTTATGGATTTTCCGGAATTGCTTCCGATCTCCGAAATATTGCAATACTCTCTGCCTGCAATCCTGCGGCTGTAGTTCTTGAATCTTCCAACCTGTTTCAGAAGCTTAATGCCCCATCCTGTGATCATGCCACTTGCTGCCGTAAACAGTCCAAATACCGCACGCATGATCCATAAAGCCCCCGGACTTTCCGGCAAAGAAGCAATACAAGATGCAAGGAACAGAATCAGAAATATAAGTGCTATGCTTCCGCCTACTGCGATCATGACAATTCCGCCTGCCTTTGTTCCCGTCGTCGATCCATACAAGACAGGTGACTGCTGTGCATTGCTGTATCCATACCGGCTGCTGCCCTGTGATTCCGCCTTATAGTCCTGCATATCCGGATTCCATGCTCTTCCATTTCCATCCGTTCCGCTCCACCTGTAAGTTCCAAACGGAGGTACACCTCCTCCAGGCGTTCTTCCCCATCTGTCAGTTCCGCCCATCTGTCCATATCTTCCACGCGGTCCTCCCGGACCTCTTCCCATATTTCTCGTTGCCTGATCAAACGCATTTCCAAAAGAACGCATGCCCTGTTCCGCGCCATTTACCGCACCATTCACTGCCCGGTTGATCGTATCTGTGATCGTCTGGTTCAGCTTCCGGTAATCCTGCGAGTCTACAGCATCCTGCACGGTTCGTCTGATCTCTTCTCCAAATCTTTCCCAATCCTGCATTTTCAGCTTCTCCTTTATTTTGAAAACTTGATCCTGTCATCAATCCCGTGCGAAAGAACATAATCAAAAACGGTCTTTGGCACCAGATCATCCCACTTTTCATCTGCCAGGATCCTCTGCCGGATCTGGGAACCTGATACCCCTTTTTCCTCTTTAGTCCTTCTCCAGAGAACTTCCACCGGAATTCCAAGCTTCTCAAAACGCTTCTCATTGTTCGCAGTCCATTCATCACAGATACTCATAAAGCAGACCGCACCCTCCGGCAGATACTGCCCCAGATATTCCACTCTGTCAATCGGAAATGGGATGATCTCAAACTCTTCTCTCGGCACTCCGAAACTGAGCAACGTATCACGAAGCATCTCATAACGCTCAATATAAGTCAGAGGATTAGCGCTCCGTCTTACCCGGTAATTGTCTTCCTCACCCCCTGATACGTGCAGATCATCCGACATAGTGATTCCTATATAAAGCCTTTTGCAGCGCATCTTTGCCGCCAGAATATATTCCACATGTTTGAGATGCAGAATCTGAAATCTTCCATATACCAGCCCTTTTTCTATCATTTATACATCCCTTGCTTTCTGTAATTTTATCTTTTCAATGATGTTGAGGTCAAAAGGTATTTTAACCCTTTTGATACCAGATTGCTACGTGCTTTGCACTCTCGCAATCCTTTTCAATTAGTCTATCTGTATTCTACTACAGAACGGTCGTTCTTAGCAAGAAATACCTCTGTATACGACAAAAAGATGACTTTCGTCACCTTTTTGTCTTTTTCTTCTATTCAACGATTTTATAATATTCTTTTGCTGTTATCACAAATACGATCACATAAAAGACGGCAAAGATTCCCACTGTACCGGCAGTGCATCCGAAGAACAGCTTTGTATTTTTCAGATAAAATATGGCTAAAAGCTTTGTGATCACCGGAAATGCAACTGCAATATGGATGATTGCCATCGCAAGCGGCAGGAAGAATACCATCAGGATCTGGCTGCGTATCGAACTTTTGACCTCGCGTTTGCTCATTCCTACCTTCTGCATGATCTGATAGCGTTCTCTGTCATCAAAGCCTTCGGAAATCTGTTTGTAATAAATGATCAGCACCGTTGCCATCAGGAACAGGCTTCCAAGATACATTCCAATAAAAAACACACCGCCATACAGACCAAAGAAAGTCTCTTTTTCAAGATATCTTCCCTGTACGCCAGTATGTTCAAATTCACTTTCTGCCTGTGCTTTCAGCTCTTTGACAGCTTTCAGCTTCTGATCTTCGCTGCCCCTTAAATTGAATGACTCCCTCCATTTTACCGGTTTGTCCTCTGCCTCGAGCTGGTATTTTTCCAGATAATCTTTCATAAACTCTTTTTCATCACTGACGATCATATAATATACATTTTCTGTATTAGAATCACTCTTCTTTCCAAAAGGTGCAGTATCCAGTTCCTTCTTGACCATCCATGTTTCCTCATCAATCCTGATCTTATCCTTTCCGTAATTTTCCCCATTTGTAAAAAGAATAGCTTCCTTATCCCCAAGCTCCATCCTTTCGCCGGTCAGCTGATTATAATCTGCCAACCTAATCACATCAAAAAACACTATATCAGATGATGAATTATCCTTTATCATAGCAGAAGTATATTCTTCTCCGTTTTTTATCTTAACAAGCTCTGCCATATGCCAGCTCTTCTCATCTGTGATCTCTACCTGATTATCCCGGCAGATCTTTTCCACCATGTCATGCAGCTTCTTATTTTCCACATCATCAGATACCGAATTTGTGATATACACTTCCTGCGGATACCTTGTTCTTAAGACATCCTCCTTTCCAATGTACAAAGATACGGTAGACGAAATGATCACCAGAACCATAGTACTGAGTACACAGATATTTGACAGCCCGACTGCATTCTGCTTCATTCGGTAAAGCATGCCGGATACGGATGTAAAATGCTTTGTTTTATAATAGAAATTTTTGTTTTTCCGAAGCAGCTTTAAAAAAGCAATACTTCCTGCTGTAAAAAGCGCATAGGTTCCGATAATGACACAGATTACTGCGACAAAGAAAAGTTGAAGCGCCTTAAGTGGTTCTTTTGTCGTAATCGCAATGTAATAACCGATTCCAAGGAAAATGATTCCAGCCATAGTCAGGAACCATTTGGTTTTTGGCTCGCGCTCGCCCTGACTTCCCGCATGCAGAAGATCGATTGGATTGGCAAGCCGGATCTGCAAAAGATTATAGATCAGAGTCAATGCAAAGATCAGTGTGAAAAAGAGAACGGTATTTCCGGCAATCTCCCATGACATCCGAAATGCCAGTTTATCGTCATAATGAATCATTCTTTTCAAAAGTGCATACATCAGCTTTGCAAGCGCAGTTCCGAAAAAGATTCCACCCAGGATACTGACCGCACCGGTTACAACCGTCTCGATCACCAGCATTTTCGCAAGCTGCGGTTTCCCCATTCCGAGAATATGATACACTCCGATTTCTCTTTTCCTTCTTTTGATCAGAAAACTGTTGGTGTAAAACAGAAAGATCAGTGCAAATGTTTCTATTACATGAACACTCAGACTTAAAATAATCTGTAATGCTTCCTGGTTCATTGGCGAATTTGCCGCCAGATTCGCCATCATATAATACATCATCACCGTTAAAATGGCAGTCAGTACATAGGGAATATATGTCTTCCGGTTATTTTTCAGATTGGAAATGGCAAGCTTTGTATAAATCGATCTATTCACGGTGCTCACCTCCTGTAGTGAGAACCGTCAAGGTGTCGGTGATCTTCTGGTACATCTCGTCACTGGTCAGATTGCCACGGTAAAGCTGATGAAAAACTTCCCCATCCTTGATGAAGAGGACTCTCTTTGCCGTGCTCGCTGCTTTGACACTGTGCGTTACCATGACAATCGTCTGCCCGTTATCGTTGATCGCATTAAAGAGTCCCAGAAGCTCATCCGTCGATCTGGAATCAAGCGCACCGCTCGGTTCATCGGCAAGGATCAGCTGCGGTTGTGTGATCAGAGCACGTGCAATGGCTGCTCTCTGCTTCTGTCCGCCGGATACTTCATATGGATATTTGTTCAGAAGCTTACTGATTCCCAGCTGCTCTGCGATCGGCGCGATCCGACTCTCCATTTCCGTGTATTTCTTTCCAGACAAAACCAGCGGAAGGAAAATATTATCCTTCAGGGTTAGTGTATCCAAAAGGTTGAAATCCTGAAAGACGAATCCAAGATTCTGCCGCCGGAATGCTGCCATCTCTTTTTCCCGGATCTTGCCGAGATCATTCCCTTTTAAGTAAACCTTTCCACCGGTCGGCTTATCAAGTGCTGCCAGAATATTCAGAAGTGTAGTTTTGCCACTTCCGCTTTCTCCCATAATTGCTACATATTCGCCTGCTTCTACGGAAAAGCTGACGTTATGCAGCGCCTCTACCTGATTTCCTCCGAAACGGGTTGTGTATATCTTTTTTACGTTCTTTACGTCAAGTAATGCCATGATTTTTATGACCTGCCCTTCTTTTTTATTTGATAAAGTCATTATAAAAAAGTAAGGGATTTCTTTCCATCGAAGTAAATGACAATTTGTGTGGGGTTTCTTACATTTTTGTAAGGATCGGGTTGGAAAAGACTCATTTGGTGAAAGAGACGCCGCCAGAAAAAATAAATATTCCAAATTCCTTTGTGCAAACCATTCCGATGAATCACTTAGGACAGGAATCATGTTCGGCAATGGCCTCCATGATTCCTGTGTTTCATCTCCATTGCACAAACATGGAATTTTCCATATTTATTTTTTCTGGCGGCTGTTTTGTTCAAATGGATAAACTTTTTGCAACTGATAGATCCTTACCCAAAAGTAAATCATAGTTCTGTTCCGTTGTTGGAAGTTTTTTCGTTTTTGTACCGATAGACTCCATTACTCTATTCGTCTGGATTCACGGTCAAAATTTAAGTATACTTTTGTTCCTTCTTCTGGTTTTGATTCAATCCAGATAGTATGATGGAGACGATCTATGATTGTCTTACAGAGATATAATCCTATTCCAGTGGATTTTTTATTCGCTCTTCCATTGTAGCCGGTAAAGCCTTTTTCGAAGATTCTTGGGAGATCCTCTTCTGCAATGCCGATTCCGTTATCGGAGATCACCAGAGTTTTTTCTTCTGTGTAGATTGATATTTCTCCGCCTCTTGCGTATTTAACTGCATTGGAGAGAATTTGTTCGATGACGAAGGTCAGCCACTTTTCATCGGTCAGGATCTTCTGATCCTGGATTTCAAGGTGAAGTCTTGTCCTGGTCATGATGAACATCTGGGAATATTTGCGGACTGCCTGGCGGACGATTTCTTCCAGGCTGCAGATCCGGAAGGCGTAATCGGAGGTTGCGGAACCCATTCTGAGATAGGTGAGTACCATATCCACATATTGTTCAATCCGGAACACCTCCATTTTCATGCTTCGGGTAAGTTCCTGTGCTTTCGGGCTTTCCTGTACTTCTTCCAGTTCTTCCCCGCTCTGGATCAGGACACCGAGTGCTGCAATTGGAGTCTTGATCTGATGAACCCACATGCTGTAATAATCAGACAGCTCCTGTTTTTCAATCTGCACAGAGGATTCCAGCTCTTTTTTCTCTTCGTAAAGCTGCCGGATCAATTCCTGGTACATTTCGCTTTCCCGGCTTTCTGCCTCCGGAAATCCTCCTGCCTCTGTCCGGATTTTTCCCTGATTTTCTTCCAGTATTCTTTGTCTTTTTTCATATCGTATGAAAACAAGTGTAAACCAGATCACATTCCATAAAATCACCAGAAGGAACGCATATCCTGCAATCTCCACCGGAATTTCATAGATCCAGAAGATGACTGCAAAGAGAATGCCCGAAACAAGAACCGCTATTCTCTCCGGTCTTTTTTCTTTCCAAAATGCCCTTAAAATCTCTGTCATACCAGCATGTACCCGATTCCTTTCTTTGTCCGGATCACATCATGCATTCCGGCTTCCTCCAGCTTTTTCCGAAGTCTCGCCACATTTACTGTAAGTGTATTATCATCGATGAATTCGTCACTTTCCCAGAGTCTGGTCATGATCGCATCTCTGGTCACAAATTTTCCTGCGCTCTCAAAAAACATCTGACAGATCTTGAACTCATTCTTGGTGAGTTCAATCTTCTGCCCGGCTATTGTAAGTGATGCATCTCCCAAATTCAGCAGCATTTCTCCATGCTCAATGATATTTGCCGTTCCCTGAAGTGCATATGCTCTTCTAAGCACCGCCTGCACCTTTGCTGTCACTACATTCAGATCAAACGGCTTCTCGATAAACTCATCTCCGCCCATGTTCATTGCCATCACGATATTCATGTTATCATTCATCGATGACAGAAAGATGATCGGCACATTGGACAGTTTCCGGATCTCCTGGCACCAGTAGAATCCATTGTAAAACGGAAGCCCGATATCCAGGATTACAAGCTGTGGATCTGTCTTTTTAAATTCTTCCATTACATTTTTGAAATCACGTACACATACTGTCTTATAATTCCACTTTTTCAAATGCGATGCCAGCCGCTCTGCGATCGTGTTATCGTCTTCAACAATCAGTATTTTATACATTTATTCCTGACTCCTAAACTCTCTTCTGGAAGTTCCCGTACACCTTAACCCCTTCATCTACCGTAGTAAATGCTTCCGGATCCAGTAAATACACCATGTTCAGGATATCTTCTACTTCAAATTTATTCACGATCGTCACCAGAACATAATTGTCTTCACTCGTAAATGCACCTTCACCATTCCACTGCGTAACACCACGTCCGGTTTCTTTCATGATTGCCTCTGCGATTCCCTTCTTCTTCGTGAAAATCAGCATTCTCACATTGATGTTCTGAAAATGCATCCTGTCCAGAGTTACCGTGTAGAAGAACAGGTAGACAACCGAATAAATCACCGTTGAGATATCAAAAACTAAAAGATAAATGGCATACAGTATCAGATTGAAGATGGTTCCCAGTTTTCCAACGGACATTCCCGCATATTTTTTCGCCATCCAGATACCGATAACCTCTATTCCACCACCGCTTCCTTTTGCCGTTAGCATGATTCCAATTCCGGCTCCGGTTACAACACCACCGATGATGATTCCAATAACCGGATCAGCAATCACTGCTGTTGCCGGAGTTGGTACGATTGAAGTAAATAAACTGATTCCTACCGTTCCAAGGATTGTATTTATAAAAAATGTCTTTCCGATTTTAAACCATGCAATAAATAAAATCGGAATGTTGAGCAGTAAATAAATGATACCATACAGGTTCAGACCTGCAATTTCCTTAATCCCGATCTGTCCTGCTCCATAACTTAACAGCTGTGCAAGACCAACTGCTCCCCCGCTGTATAAATTCATAGGGATAATAAATACATTCAGACCAACTGCGTAGATCAGACAGCCCACTATGATCCAGGCAACCTGCATTCCCCTCTTCTGTGGCAAAAAATTGTTCATACTTTTTCTTTCCTCCTTGCTTCCGTTTTGATACCAGATATTTCATAACTTTTCCATACAGTATATCACGCCGGCATCTGAATTTGTAGACTAAAGTACAAATCGGCTTATAATTTTCTGTTATATATTTTAATCATTTTTCAAATAACAAAAGATGCCGCTCTGTTATCTGTTTTGATAACTTTGCAGCATCTTTCTACTCTTCTTTTTTTATCCAACGTGACGCTCAAATCTCTTAAATCCAAGAATATTTTCAATCCGATCCATTGCATCCTTTTTTACTGATATACTCAGCGACTTCCTTCATAGCCTGATAATTATCAATCTGCACACTTCCCATATTACCACTCTTTTCAATCTTACGGTCAATAAATACAACTGGGATTGATAAATCTGCAAGTAGCTTGTTACTGGTCGCATAATCCGAACTGACATAAATGATCCCATCTACCATTCTGGATTTTAACACATTCAAAAACTTTTCTTCCTGCACCGCATTATGATCCTTGATTTTTGTTTTGTCAATATTCTAATCAGCCTACACTTACTTTTACTCCGCCTTCACAGCCCAGCGCATCTTCGTAGATCTTGCACGCCCATTCTGTGCACACTCTTCTGCCGAAGGTCGGACTACATCTTTGGCATATTCGGAATAAACTCCCTCGCGATATCCTGCTTTTAAAGCTTTCTTCACCAGTTTGTCTTCTCCTGAATGGAACGTCAGGATCGCTACTCTTCCCCCCGGTTTCAAAGCGCCCGGCAGTTTTTCCATAAATTCATAGAGTACTTCAAATTCATGATTCACGTCAATTCGAAGTGCCTGGAAAGTCCGCTGACAGGTCTTCCTGATGATATCTTTTTTCTCCTTATTTTCCGGAAGGAAAGACAAGGTCTGTTCGATCACCTGACGTAGCTTTGTCGTAGTATCAATCCGGTGTCCTTTCCGGATTTCTTCGGTGATTGCCTTTGCCAGTTCTTCACAATACGGCTCATCCGAATTTTCATATAACATCCCGGCAAGTTCTTCTCTTGAAATTGTATCCAGTCTCTCGGCTGCACTGATCCCTTTTTCCTGATTCAGTCGCAGATCCAGAGGTCCGTCCACTTTGAAAGAAAATCCTCTCTTCGGGTTGTCAATCTGCATGGAAGACACACCCAGATCAGCCAAAATAAAATCAAATCCCCCAACTTCTTTTGCAATCTCATCGATAGTACAAAAGTTCTGAAGACGGATTGTTAAAATATCCTCCCCAAATCCCTGTTCTTCCAGACGTTTTTTTGTCTTTGCAGATTCTTCCGGATCTACATCTGTCGCGTAAATGTGCCCCTTTCCTTCCAGACATTTCAGCATTGCTTTTGTATGTCCGCCATAGCCAAGCGTTGCATCAAATCCCACCTCTCCCGGCTGGATCTTCAAGAAGTCAAGAATTTCCTGCACCATGATCGAAATGTGCATTCCGGCAGGTGTATTTCCTTTCTGAATGACATGTGCAATCATGTCCTGATATTTCTCCGGCTGTAATTCTTTGTATTTTTCTTCAAATTTTCGTGGATATTTTCCCTTGTACCTTGTGCGGCGCTTGTGAACACCTTGTTCAATGTTCTTTTCCTGTTCTGACATACATTGTCTCCTTACTTGTTAATTTATTTTTGGTTTTTTCGAATCTCTGGTCAACTCCATCGATTTTGTTGACTCATTGCCATTTTCTCAACGTTTTCCATATTTTTCTTAATATTATTTTGTTCGACTGTAACTTGAACAGCTGCTACTTTTAACTGACCATCCATTTTGCCTTCTTTCTTCAAAATATTAATTTGTTTAAACTCACTATACTCTATCACTCTATCAGCGTAAAGCATTTTTTACAAATCGCCCTATTTTTGTGCATATACAGTTTTGAGTTGTGCATGTTGCATAATTTTTCTTTTTTACCTATTGACTGAACAAATTTAAGGTTAACAACTGAATAAAGATATGTTTTCAGATTGTTTTTCGAGGTGTTATTATAAATATAACATTTTAATCTGGCAGGCTTCTCTCCAAACAGAGTCGTCCATATCCCACCTCACGGTTCGGATACTTTCCAAATCCCGGCAACTCTCTCGCCCCGCGCCGGAGATACGCCTTCACTTTCTCCCCATACAAAAACGGATCATTTCCTCTTACGATCCCCCATTCCATCAAAAGTGCCGATGCTCCTGTCACAAACGGCGTTGCGAAAGAAGTTCCACTCACCACTTTCACCCCTCCGCCAACTGCTGTCGTCCTTACGTTCACTCCCGGTGCCACAAGATCCGGTTTCGTCCTTTCATCCTGCCAGGTATATCCTCTTCCTGAAAAAGATGCATAGGAAAAAGTAAGCGCATCATACGCCCCCACCGATATCACTTTATCTGCAGTCGAAGGAATCGTTAAGGTCACTTCTTCATCCGGATACAAAAATCCTGTCCCCCGGTTCAATACATTCTCACTTGGCAACCACAGATCATACTGCCCTTCCACAACCCTTGTCGGATTCAAAATGATCTGCCAGACTCCCGACGTAATATAATCTGTCACCGGAATCATATCAATATAAATCTCCTGCGCGACATTATACGGGCTCGGTTTTCCATAATATAATAAAATCTCCGTTTCCCCGATCCGGAATCTCTGCGAACCGAGAACAGATTGTATTGGACCGATCCGCGTCCCCGCAGGAGATACAAATGAAATTTCCACTTCGTCCGTATACGCTTTCCAGATCTGAATATTCAATGTTGGTTCATCTGCCTGTACTGCGAGCTGTATTCTTTCTTCTTTTCTTTTCTGCAGCACTCCAGAAGTATGCCCGGCACTTGCTGCTTCATTTCCGGTCCCTACACAGATCACACTCTTCCAGAAATTCGACAGATCATCAATATACCGTTCTACCAGACTCCTGCCGTCATGAGAACCATATGTATTTCCAAAACTTAGATTGATCGCCACCGGCATCCGAAATTCCAGTGCTTTCCTCACCACATAATCCATCGCCTGCATCAGTTCTGTCGTCCGTGGAAATCCGTCTGGCATAGGCGATCCCATTTTTACCACAATCAGCTCACTCTCCGGTGCCACACCGGCATACAGATTTCCGCTTCCTCGCCCATTTCCGGCAGCAATCCCTGCAACTGCAGTCCCATGACCGGATATATCCTGACTTGGTACCATTCTTCTCCTTTCCTCTGACGAGTCAGCCTCAAGTGCCCTGTTAATCTGCTCCTCGGTAAATTCCACTCCCATCCAATAACCTTTTGGTGGATTCTTCTCTTCATCCGCATTCGGTCTTAATGACTGATCCCACATCACCCGTATTCTCGTCGTTCCATCTGCATTCCGAAAATCTTCATTCGCATAATCAATCCCCGAATCAATTATCGCCACAAGTACACCCTGTCCACGCATATCAAGAAAGCGGGTATCCTGCACCTCATTGATACAGGATACCCGCTTCCCATTTGCTATTTGAAAAAATAAACGTTTCGGTTTCTCTATATATTCTACCTCAGGAATATCTGAAAGTAAATCAATCCTGGACTGGCTGATCCGAATGATCGCGTACTCATTCTGAAGTTCAACCACCTGGATTGCCAAGGCTCTTACCTGATCCAGATTGCCCGAATATTTAATAATCAATTCCCATTCCCTGTCAATCGGATGATACCCGACATCCAGGTTCAATGATTTTTCTCTTTCTTGTTCTGTCGCTCCAAGTGCCAGATTTAAAAGATTTTCCAGTTTCTGATCTTCCATATCTTCTTACGCCCTGTAAGTTATTCCTGATATTTTATGACGACCATTCCGAAATTATTTCTGTATTTTATGCTACATTTTCTGCAGCCTGCTTTTTATTTGCAGGCTTTTCTGCTTTTCTCTTATCATATGCTGCAAATAATCCTGCGAGAAGTGTTCCTGAAATAGAATGCCATGTACAGGATACAGCACAGATAATTGCGGATTCCGGTGCAACCGCAAACTGTGCCGTTGTGGTTGCAAGGTTGGTAGCAAGTCCGGCGTTCTGCATTCCAACTTCGATGGAGATTGTTCTCTTCTTTGCAGTATTCATACCAGTCAGTCTTCCTGCGCCGTATCCCAGCAGATATCCAAGTCCATTATGAAGAAATACTGCCACAAAAATTACAACTCCTGATTCAAAGAATTTGTCTCCCTGCGAAGAAACCACTCCGCCAACTACACATGCAAGTCCAAGTACTGCAACTCCAGGCATCACTTTCTGAAGCTCTGTAAATGTTTTTTTCTTTCCAAACAGATAATTCAGTAAAAATCCAAAAGCTACCGGAACAATAACGGTCTCAACAATAGATACAAACATCGGAAGTCCTTTGATCGTAATATGCGTTCCGCTTGCAAGAAGTGAAACCATAAGCGGTGTCATAACCGGTGAAATGATTGTGGATACCGTAGTCATTCCTACGGAAAATGCCACATCTCCGCCACACAGATAAGACATGATATTGGAGGATACACCACCCGGACAACAGCCTACAAGGATCAGACCAAGTGCAATTCCATCCGGAAGCTGAAGTACTTTCGTCAGTGCAAATGCAAGAAATGGCATGATCAGATACTGCGCGATTGCGCCGATACAGATATCAAAAGGTCTCTGTGCCAGAATCTTAAAATCTTCGGTTGTCAGTGTCAGTCCCATGCTGAACATGATGATTCCGATGATGATCGACTGACAAGTGAACTTGTTGGATACCGGATCAACGAACAATGGGTTATTTACCCATCCCATCATTGCCGGTACAAAGAATGTGACTACTGCAATAGCGATTACCACCAATGATGTATAGTCTGATAAAAATTTGCTTGCTTTTTGTAATGCTTTCATTACAGTTTCCTCCTTTTTCTTTTCGTCCACGCAAAACTGTTCTTCTAATCTTCCGATAACAAAATTCACAGGATTTTTTTGTATACACAGCAACAAAAAGGAATGTGCCTATTTTTTCATAGGAAGTTCCTTCGGAATTTCCTATGAAAAAAGTCCCTTTCCAGAATCAATCTGAAAAGGGACGAATAAAATCCGCGTTACCACCCTAATTCCACAGATAATAATCTGCGGCACTTCACATACCAACATATGCTATCCATATAACGGTGGATCCCGGCAAAGTCTACTTGCAGATACTTTTTCTGCTTTGGACCCGCTTCTTAGAGAGGATATCCTTATCCGGTTATTACCTGTTCACACCATCCACAGGCTCTCTGAAAATAATGGCGGATACGACTTTGTTCTCATCAACGAATTTTGGTGAACCATATTTACTTTAACAGTTATTATAGTCTTCTCTTCGGAAATGTCAAGAACGAATTTTAATTAAATCCGACAATTCTTCTCGCCACAATGTACGCCAGAGACGAAATCTTTCTTCCTGATCTGCCCGGAAGATTCATGGTCTGTCCAAGGATTCCGTATCGGATCTTCCAATAAGTTCCGTAGTGATTCTTCTTCAGATACTGCCACAGCTCCCGTTTCTTTTCCAGATTCTCTGCATTTTTGGAACGAATCAGAAGAATCGAAGACACCGTCATCATAATTGCAAGATAATTAGTCATATAGGTCCGCAGTTTTTTATTAGAAATCTTGCGCATATCATACATATCAATCATGCTCTTTGTGACAAAGATCTGCTGATCCACACGACTGATCATCACCTTTTCATTGACAGACTGATCTTCTCTTCCAATGTAATAACGATAAAAATCCACATCCATGTAATACATCTTACGCACATGCGGAAGTGGATAGTAAACATAAATATTGTCCACATAGAACGTATGCTTCGGCAGTTTGAGCTGACATAATTTCAGGAAATCTGTCCGGTAAATAACAGAATGCATCAGAATATACTGTCCCAGATGAAAATGTTTCACATCATTCCAGCCAAAAATCTCTTCCTGTGGAAGCACATTCTTGTACTCAATCACTTTCTTGTGCTCCATTCCTTCTTTTTCGTATACATAATTGGCAAGCAGCATATCCACCTGCTTTTCTTCCTCTTCAAACTTTTTCAGAACATCCAGAATCTTGTACAGTGCTTCTTCATCTACCCAGTCATCACTGTCCACAACTTTAAAATATTTTCCCTCTGCGTGGTCAAGACCTGCATTGACCGCATCTCCGTGCCCACCATTTTCCTTATCAACTGCACGGACGATCGTTGGATACTTTTCTTCATACTCATGTGCAATCTTTGAAGTATCATCCTTTGATCCGTCATTAACTATGATGATCTCTACATCTTCTCCACCTTTTAAAATAGATTCCACTGCCCTGTCCATATAAGCTGCCGAGTTATAACACGGAATCGCAAACGATATATATTTCATGTGTATTCTCCTTCTCAATTTAAAGCTCACGTTCCTAGTATAGCCTATTTTTTTTTGTTTTCCAACTGATATTGTAAATTTCACATTTTTCGGCTATAGTTAAAGCTATATGATTACTATGAATAAAGAGGAGGATTTCAACTATGAATCACAATTTACTGGTCGGACAATCAGGTGGTCCTACTGCTGTAATCAACGGAAGTCTCTATGGTGTTGTCTCAGAAGGTCTGGCAAATCCGGAGATTGATAATGTCATCGGTATGGTCAACGGTATCGAAGGTTTTCTTGCCGATCACACAATAGACATGGCACCTTTAAAAGAAAATGGTGAACTGGAACGTATCCGCACCACACCGGGTTCATATCTTGGTTCCTGCCGTTATAAATTACCGGAAGATCTTTCCGATCCGGTTTATCCTGAACTTTTCCAGAAATTTACCGAAAAAGAAATCAGCTATTTCTTCTATATTGGCGGAAATGATTCTATGGATACCGTAAGTAAATTATCCCGCTACGCAGCAACAGTCGGAAGTAATATCCGCATCATCGGAGTTCCGAAAACCATCGACAACGATCTGGTTCTGACCGATCATACCCCGGGCTACGGAAGTGCTGCCAAATATGTTGCTTCTACAGTACGCGAAATTGCAATTGATGCCTCTGTCTATGATAATAAACCATCTGTCACCATCGTCGAGATCATGGGACGCCATGCCGGATGGCTGACCGCCGCAAGCGTTCTTGCCCGCAAATTTAAAGGCGATAATCCGGTTCTTATTTATCTTCCGGAAGTTGCTTTCTCCCCGGATGCATTTATCGAAAAGGTAAAAGAAAAGCTTACTAAAACTTCTAATCTCGTTGTCTGCATTTCCGAAGGAATCAACGATGGTAACGGAACCTTTGTCTGCGAGCTTGCAAGTGATGTCGGCACAGATACTTTCGGTCATAAAATGCTAACCGGCTCCGGAAAGTATCTTGAAAATCTTGTAAAAGAAAAACTTGGTATCAAAGTACGCTCTGTGGAGCTCAATGTCTGCCAGAGATGCTCTTCCTCCTGTTTATCTGCCACAGATCTGGACGAAGCCGCTGCTTCCGGCCGTTTTGCTGTAAGTGCCGCTTTAGATGGTGAAACAGGAAAGATGATCAATTTTATCCGTAAGAGTGATGACCCATACATCCTTGAATTCGGAACTGCAGACGTGAACGAAATCTGTAATAAAGAAAAAGCTGTTCCTGAAGAATGGATCACAAAAGACGGTTCCGACATCGGAGATGAATTCATCGCTTATGCCCGCCCACTGATCCAGGGAAGTGTAGAAGTACCTATGAAAGATGGGCTTCCATACTTCGCATTCCGCAAATAGTCTTGTTCACAATTTGTTCATTTATCTTTCAAAAAACCTTCATTTGTTAAACACTCTTTCTTCACAAGTGTTTTATATACTAGAATCATCAAATGAAGAACATAAAAGATAAAAGATTTCAAACAAATCATTTAATAAGACGTGCAGAAGTTAATAATAGAATAACTTTTTCATAATACATGCCGGGGGCTTTTAAGTCACCCGGCATCCTCCCTTTTATGGGACTTTTTCAAAAATTTCTTTCAGCGTTTTATTCTCCAACCCGGATATTTTCTCCATCGATCACAATTTTATATTTTCCCTGAAGCTGTTTAAACGCTTCTGATTCTGCAAGCTCAGGAACTGCCTGGATTGCCTTTTTTACTGCTTCTGCACATAATTCTCTTTCCATTTCCGGATTCTCACAATAACGCTCCAGATAGTTCATCCACAACCTTTCTGAATCCGGTAATACTTCAACCGCCTCTCTGCTGATCTCCCACACTTTCTCATATTCCTGCGCTTCTTCATAAATCAACTGCAGCTTTTCATAAATCTCTTCTAATTCTTCTTCATTCGATTCTAATTTTCTGATCTGTTCATATTGTTCAGCTGCTTTTAAATTCTCACCAAGTTTAAAATAGCTTTCTGCAAGATATTTTCTGACCTCACACTCCTTTTCTCCATTTGTATCCCACCGGTACCACGCCTGTCTTCTAATCATCTCCTCACCAATTCTCTTTGTCAGCCTGTGCCATTTTTCACTCTCTTCCAGAACACTTACCTTCAATAGCGGGTATTGGTACAAATACACTTTCATCTGTATTTTTTCTGCACGTTTCTCCAATTCATCTAATATTTTTTTTACTGCATCTTCTGCGTTTAATCCATCCTCCTGCTGTATACTCCCTTCTTCCAGACTCGCTATGACTACCCGATATGCATCGGAAAACTCTGTCTCCTGCATTTCCTTATCGAGACTATCCAGGCTGTTCACATAATCTTCCCACGCTACATAATAAATAAGTCCCATTTCCAGATAAGGACTGTCCCCATTTTGTTCCACAACCTCTTTTGTCTCCTTTTTCTCCTTTACTCCTTCCTGAACTCCCGCCTCTGGCTGATCCTGATCCGCTGCAATCGCTTTTGTTTCCGGCTTTTTCACTGTCCCTCCGATGATTGCTGCACTCATGATACAAACCGCCAGAATTGCAAGCAAAATCTTTTTTGCCGAAACATTATCCCTCGGTCTTTCCATTTCCCTTTCCAGAAAACCAATTTCTTTTTGCATATTTTTCAATACTTTTATGGCATTTTTCCCACTGCTATAACACTTTCCAAGCATTCTTTTCCAGACTCGCTCTTCTTTCCGTGTAAATGCCTTTGGATCCAGACATTTTTCTGCTGTAAATTCCATTATCTTTGCCAGACCATACAGATCATCCGACCGTTCTGTCTTCTGCGAAAGAACCCTTTCTTTCCTTACAAAAAGCATACGAAGCTTTTTCTTCTTCATCTGCTTTAAAAGTTCCTCGTTTTCCGGTTCATTGATATCCAGAAGACAAAGCATTCCGTCTCCGGTTATGATCACTGCATATGGGTTCACATATCCATACGCCGCATCCTCATTTCCACAACGATAATACTGTTCCAGCTGTTTTGAAAGCTGTCTGATCCATTCAAATACTGTTTCTTTTTCCACCCGGATCCCCTGTTTGATATACTCCATCAAAGAACAGCCTTTTGCATAGTCATTTACCATATAACTCCAGCCATTCTGATCCACAAAACGGAGTACCGCATAGTCTCTTCTTTCTTCCATCCTGTTCCTCCCTGTGTCTGTTCATTCATATTAACTTGTCCTGAAAATGCCACATCGAATCATGTGTCTGATATCATATACTTTTCTTGTGATCTGTTTCAAAGCAGAGAATGTCACCCGGCGTATCTTCAGAGTATTTCATTATACCGGATGCAATTTCCTATAAAATAAAATTAGAATCGAATTAGAGTGACTTCACTATACACTGACATCTGCCACTTTACAAGCAGAACTTTTTTCAATAATTCACAAACTTTTTGTTCCAAAATCAGTCACTGATCTTTTTATTTTCTATAATCCTCTGACAGTCACAAGGATTCCCTGTCTTGTGCATTCTGCCAGACTGGTTACTGTTCACAGTACCTGTGACCAGCAACGCATCTCGCCATTTTAAATCGCCTTTGGCGATGGGCGAGATGCCATTCAAGATAAAACGTGCATCCTCCGTGCCAATCAGCGTAGTGATTGACACGGGAGTGAACAGGAACCCGGACTGTACTTTTTCCTACTTGATTTTCACTCCCGTATCGCTTATCCTTTTATTGAATATATTTATGAAAGAAGGCATACCTATGGCTCAATCTTCACATGTACTTCACGAAATCCATCCTGTATTTAACACAGACTCCCGCATTCTGATCCTTGGGAGCTTCCCTTCTGTAAAATCACGGGAAAGTCAGTTTTTCTACGGGCATCCAAGAAACCGTTTCTGGGATCTTCTTGCCACACTTACAGGTGAACCTCTTCCTGCCGGCATAGAAGAGAAAAAATCACTGCTCCTTGCACACCACATTGCCGTCTGGGATGTGATCGCCTCTTGTGATATCGAAGGCTCCAGTGACAGCAGTATCCACAATGTCGTTCCCAATGACCTTTCAGAGATTCTTCAGACGGCATCCATCCGACAAATTTTCACCAACGGTGGCACTGCATACCGCTTATATAAAAAATACTGTTTTCCACAAACTCAGCAAAAAGCAATCTGTCTGCCATCCACAAGTCCGGCAAATGCAGCCTGGTCAAAGAAACGCCTGCTTACCAAATGGAATCAGATCTGTCCTTATCTCGAATAAGAACCAGCAAACCGGCTTTCATCGCCCCGTTCAAAAATGAGGTCAAGATTTTTTGAACTTTTTTCATTTTAACACTTGACATATTGTTTTTTCTGATGTATACTTGATTTTGTTGTTGAGCAACACAGTTCAACACACGATATAAATGTGCGTTTAGCTCAGCTGGATAGAGCGTTTGGCTACGGACCAAAAGGTCGGGGGTTCGAATCCTCTAACGCACGCTGTAAGAGGTCTTTCGTGAGAAAGACCTCTTTTTTATATTTGCCCAGCTTGGCACATATAAAAAGTGCCCAGATAATTTTCATACCAGGACACATTCATTTCATTTCTTTTCGCTTTTCCACTCTGCATTCTATCCAAGTGCCACATCCAACGTCGTTCCAATAAAAGGGATCATGATCCCGGTAAATAAATTCATGCTTTAAACTGCTGCTCCTGCTTCCTGTGTTAAAATTTCTGTCAGAGCCGCACCACTGCTTGTATGACTGCGAACCACCTTCGCATTGCTTCTTTTTGCCTCATCAAGCGCGGTTTTTACCATCTTGTGCGATACTGTATTTGTAAAAAGTACAAACAGGTCAGGCTGTCCAAGCTGCTTATTCAGATCGGCAGACATATGCGTAAATACTTTAGCTTTACATTTAAACTGTTTGCATATTTTTTTATACTGACAGACCATTCTGTCATGACCTCCTACAATTACAACGCTCATTCTTATCCATCTCCTTAATTCATTCTAATAACGATTGTGATTTTTTTGTATGCCGCCCCGCAGAAACGGAGCGGCTCTTTTTTGATGATTATTTAGCTTTTAATTTTTGATTTTTATTTGTTTTTGATTCGATTATAATTTTATTTGATTATTTAGCTTTTTCGGTTTTCTGTTTTATTTAAAAGGTGTTCGTATCTCTTATAAGCCAGCCACCTCCCTGCCGAGTGACTCACACTCATCTATTGCATCTGCTCCCGGTGTTCCGTGGCAGATAAGTCCTTCTCCGCCGACGATCTGTGCGCCAGCCTGTTCCATTCTTTCAGCCCATGTACGCATCCATTCGCCGTCTCCCCAGTCATAGGATCCAAACAGGGCAACCTTTTTTCCTGATGCAAATCCTTCCAGTTCAGATACAAACGGTTCTACCGTTCCGTCTTCCAGTTCTTCAGCTCCCATTGCAGGGCATCCAAGTACCCAGACAGCCTGATCTTTTAAATCAGCAGGCGAAATAGTTTCCATCGGTACTACATCAGCACTTTTCCCTGCTGCTGTAATTCCTGCTCCAATTGCCTGTGCCATTGCTTCTGTATTTCCTGTTCCGCTCCAATATGCTACACAAATATCACTCATTTTTAAATTCTTCCTTTCTTTTTTCTTTCTATCATCTACCAGGTTTTATTCCTTTATGCAGGCTGTATGTCAAATGGCTGTCTCACGCTTCTTGCTGCATGCCACAGATCCTTCCCTGCCTGCATTTCCCTGATAAATTCCTCTTTTACAACGTTGTAGATAGAAAACATTTTCTTGCGTTCTTCTACGTTCTCATACACTTTCCAGTATCCCTGATAAAGGAAATCTTTTCCGTTGTGCTCAATAAACCCTTTCACATCTGCAAGTGGATATCCGAGGAAAATTCCAAGTTCATGTGGAAATTCTGCACTTCCATGCTGATATCCTTCAAATCTCAGATTCATGATCTGAAGCATCTGTGGAAACTCAAATCCCCGATAACCAAGTGTATCAAGAAATTCGCTGTATTCTTTTTTTCCAAGGATTTCAAGAATCTCTTCTTCTCTGTAGATCAGCCATACTTTTCGGACTCCGCTGTCGCAAAGCATGCTGTATGAAATTCCCATCTCTTTCAGACTTTCCGCAACTTCCTTTTCACTTACATTTTTCAAGGTCAGAATATTGGATGGCTTTACACCGGTCAATACCGGAGCACACTGCCATGCAATTTCCATCTGAGCAGATGTCTGTACATCTTTCTGCATCCAGTTCATGTTGTTTTCCTCTTGTATGAGTTTGTTTAAATTTATTTTGGTTAGCTTTTTCTAACTATTTATAGTCTACTATATTAGTGGGATTTTGTCTATAGGAATTTTTGAGAAGTTTTCTCACTAACCCGTAATTTATGTTTTTACAACATACATTCTATCTGCCCTGGAAATATATCTTACTGTAATTTTGTAATCATTTCTGCAAAAAAAAAGTGTATCAAAGTTTTTCAACCTTGATACACTGTATTTTTACAATTAACAGTCTTCCGCAATCTTATCAATCAGTCTCACTGTATCTTCCCATCCAATACACGGATCCGTAATCGATTTACCGTATACCATATTTCCGCCGATATCCTGTCTTCCTTCTACCAAGTAGCTTTCTACCATTACACCTTTGATCAGTTTTTTCAGCTTTGAATCATAATTTCTTGTGTGCAGCACTTCGCTTACGATTCTGAGCTGTTCTTTGTACTGCTTGTTAGAATTGGAATGATTGGCATCAATGATCGCTGCAGGATTCTTCAAATTCTTCTGCTCATACATATCCAGAAGTCTCTTGCAATCCTCATAATGGTAGTTTGGAATCGTTGTGCCATATTTATCCACGCCGCCCCGCAGGATCACATGTGCCAGATCATTCCCACCTGTCGTCACATCTTGCCCACGATAAATGAAGCGGTGCGGTCCCTGTGCTGCAACAACAGAATTGAGCATTACCGATAAATCTCCACTTGTCGGATTCTTCATCCCAATCGGGATATCCATTCCGCTCGCAGTCAAACGGTGCTGCTGGTTCTCAACCGAACGCGCACCAATCGCTTCATAAGAAAGAATATCATCCAGATAACTTCTGTTCTCCGGATAAAGCATCTCATCTGCTGCTGTCAGATAAGTCTCCTGCATGGCTCTGATATGCATTTTACGGATTGCAATGATTCCGGCAAGCAGATCCGGTGCCTGCTCCGGATCCGGCTGATGCAGCATTCCCTTGTATCCCTCTCCGGTTGTACGTGGCTTGTTCGTGTAGATTCTTGGAATGATCATCAGCTTATCCGATACTCTGTCATTTAACTTTGCAAGCCTGTTCACGTACTCACATACCGAATCTTCATTGTCCGCCGAACATGGTCCGATGATCACCACGAATTTGTCTGATTTCCCTGTAAAAATATCACGGATCTCCTCATCCCGCTTCGCCTTGATAGCTTTTAATTTATCCGATAACGGATATTCGTTTTTCAGGTCTGCCGGTAATGGCAGCTCTGCGTTCACTCTCATTCCCATTGTATTATCCTCCTGCATGTATTTTTCTAGTCCTGATAATATCTTACCATATCTCTTGTAATTTCTGAAACAGAATGTGCACCGCACATCTGCATGGCATCTTTGAGTTCTGCTCCCAGCTTATCAATGTAAAGCTTCACACCTTCTTCTCCACCGCCATAGACCGCTACAACGAACGGCCGGCAGATCAGTACACCATCAGCACCAAGTGCAAGTGCCTTGAAAATGTCTGTACCGGAGCGAATCCCTCCGTCAACCAGAATCTTCATAGAACCGTTCACTTCTTTTACAATCTCTTCCAGCACTTCTGCAGTTGCCGGACACTGATCCAGCACTCTTCCTCCGTGATTAGATACGATGATCGCATCGGCACCTGCTTCTTTTGCTTTTCTCGCGCCTTTCGCTGTCATCACGCCTTTGACGATAAATGGTCTTCCAGCCATCTTCACAATCTCGGAAAGCTCCTGTACATTCTTGCTTCCTGCCGGCGGATTCATATTTTTCAGAAACGGAAGTCCTGCCGCATCAATATCCATCGCTACCGCAAATGCTCCTGACTTCTTCACCAGTTCCATCTTCTCCCGGACAGTATCCAGATTCCAAGGCTTTACTGTAGGTATCCCGCATCCATCATTTTCACGGATTGCCTCCGTTGCAGCCTCCATTACCTTTGCATTCACTCCATCTCCGGTAAATGCGGCGATTCCGGCATCTGCACAGGCTGATACCAGTACATTATTATAAGAAACATCATCATACCTGTCACTGTAGTGCAGATTCACGGCTCCAACCGGTCCTGCAAAGAACGGCATCTTAAATTCCTTTCCAAATAAATTCACAGAAGTGTCTGTCTCTCCGCCATCACAGATCGTATCCATGTTCACGCGGATCTCCTGCCACTTTTTATAATTTCTGATCGCAGTATCACCAACACCTTTTGCGCCCGGTCCCGGTATCTGGTTTTTACATGCTCTTCCATCACAAACCGGACAGGCTTTGCAGTAAATCCCCATAGATAATTTTGCGTTTTCCATCATTTCCTGATATGTCATATCATTCCCTGCTTTCTTTTGTTTTCCTGTATCTGACAGCTTCGACTTTCTGCCACGTTACTTAGTCAGTATGATATCACTTTTCTGTCTGTTCGACAAGAATACCTCCTTGTTTTTGACAGGATTTTCCCCTATAATAAAAACAGAACACTTGAATCATAAAGGAGACTTAACTTAGAATGAAATGCCCTGTATGCGGTCACAAAGTCCGCCCCAGCAAAAAATATCCCGGCAAATATCTCTGTGATACCTGCCGTAAAAGATTTCCGGCATCCGCTGTGATTCCGGATGATACAGATACCCGAAATGCCAGATCTTCTGCCCATAAGCATGGATCTGTTTCCAGAAAAAAGCGCCCGGCTGCCAGACAGCAGGCTTTTTTCGACGATCCCCTGAACGGACCGGAGATCTACCACAGCACAGCTGCTGCCATACGCAGCATGCGTAAAAATGTTCCGGAAGCAGAAGAAGCAGAAGCTCAGAAGAAAACCACTGAAAAAAAAGAGACTGAAAAAGTTTCTACAGACAAACCCTTTTCCGGAAATGAATCCTCCGTACAGGAGCATGCTCCAGTTCCAGAACCAGTTATCAGCTCCGGTCAGGAAGATGAACCTGCTGCCAAACCAACGCCAGTTTCCAAAAACGATACTGCAGGCACAAAGTCCGATGTATCTTCTGATGATGTAACTTCACCAGACCAGCTAACAAACCCCAAAAAGAAACACAAAAAAAGTCTGCCGTTTATCATCTTGATTCTCATCCTGATCATTATTGCGGTTATATTCCTTTTTCCCAAAATGCACACTTCTTCTGACAATTCTTCCGGCACTTCAACACCGAAGAAGACAGCTGATGCCACCAAAGAGATCTATAAGCAAAATGAGACCGCCGCATACAATGGCATTGAGATCACGATGGACAGCTACGTAGAATCCGAAGGAGATGACTGGTCTGTCCCGACAGAAGGCAATGAATTTATGTTTGTCCATATGACAATTGTCAATCAGACATCTGATGATCTGGTCATCAGCAGTATGGCAAGCTTTGAAAATTATTGTGACGATACCAAACTTGACTACAGTGCAGCTGCATTTACTGCTCTTGCAACCACAAGCGACCAGCCAAAGCTCGATGGAACGATCGCTCCCGGCGAAACCCTGGAAGGATATCTTTCTCTGGAAGTCCCACTGAACTGGTCTACCATCGAAATCCGATATACCGATAAGATCTGGTCTGATGATGCCGTTCATTTTCAGATCAAGCGTCAGGAGTAAACTACTACCTGCAGATACATGGATGGCAAAAGCAAGCTTCTTCGGAATTCTCTGTCAAATAAAAAAGGATGCAGCTCTAAGACTGTATCCTTTTTTATTTCAGAATCTTAAAAATTCACTCCGCGCATTTTTTCTTTCTTACTGCCCCTGCGATCACAATCAGAACGCCAAGACCTGTCAGTATCTTTCCTGCTGTCACTCCAGGCGCATGATACAAAATTCTGATTTTATGTTTTCCTGCTTCCAGATGAAATCCCAGAAACGCTTTATTCACTTTTTCACATTTCACCTTTACGCCATCTATCGTCATTTCAAACCCTTTATCAAACGGAATGGACGTAATGAACATTCCATCCTTCTGACTTTTGATTCTCCCCTGGATCAGATTCCCTTTCGTCTGCTCTTTATCCACCCTGAATACACTCTGATAAAGGCCGGTATCTTCATTTAATACGCCGTTATATGCACTCATATCTTTAATCGTATACTCTCCTTTTCCAAGAGATAAACGGACCGTTTTCTGCCCCTTTTCCAGTCCTACTGCATAGGTAAATACGGTATTTCTGTTATAATACACATGCTGGATTGACGAAAGTTTATTGCGCTCTCCTTCCAGGGATATTTCGATATCCTCTTTCGGTTTTTTATTCTCGATTCGAAACTGTACAAACAGAACTCCATCTTTCTCTTCCTGTTCCGGGACAGCCACTTCGAACTCCTGTTGCTTTTTCATTTTCACCTGATATCCGTTTTCAGTCGGGACAACCAGTGAAATCCCGTTATTCTTTTCCGGAATCCGAAAATCACATTTCTCTATATCTTCTGCCAGTTTTTCTTTCACCTGTCCTGCCGATACAGTTCCGTCCTTTGTCACAGCATATCTGGTAAATACCAGCTGATTATATGGGAAATCCAGTCTGTCATATTCCGCTTCCGACATCGTCTGATCCGTTTCATAGGCAATCGGTGCTGCATTTTCATTACAGTACACATCCCCGCCCCCGGTCATCCACTTTTTCTCATATCCCGGTACATTCTGACTGGAGATCAGATATTTCACTCCCATCAGCTGTCTGAATACCGGATTCTGTGAAACCGACTGCATCAGGAAATTTCGGTACGGCTGCTCTACCTGAAAATCATTTTTCCGAAAATTCTGGTAATCCGCATTATAGGAAGACGAATACAGGGACGTAATATATTGCTCACTGTTCCACACACGATTCAGATTTTCCGCATTTTCCTCTTCATTTCCAACCTGCTCGACCCGGTAGAATCCACTATCTGATATAATTACCTTGTCCACAGCTTTCCCGATGGACCGGCTGGTATCTTCCTCATACGCTTTCCTGCTCTCCAGATTTCCACTCTTTTCCCAGGAATAGCTTCCGGTAACAATAAGGCTCAGGATCACCGGTCCCAGAACGGCTACTGTCAGATACTTCCGAATCCATGCACTATACGCTTGTGCCACGCAGATCAACAGTGTTATGACCGCATCCAGCAAAAGTAGTTTCCAAAGGACTTCGCTTTTCACATCATCCTTCTTCAGATAAATATATATGATAATTGCCAGACATGGAAGAAGCATCCAGATTCTCGCTATTTTCTGATTTTTCAGCTTCTCCAGATATTTTGCCGTAAGATAGCACAGAAGCGGCAAAAACGGGATCAGCGACTTCGGTCTGATATAAAGTGCACCATTGAGCAGATACGAAAAAAACGGAACTGTCAGCACCACCAGACAACCAAGCGACAGGATCTTCTCATAAGCCTTTTTATAAAAAAGTCCGGTCAGCAAAATAATCAGCATCAGACAGCTAAGTCCCGGTCCATATGCCCCATACAGAAATTTTTCCAAATTGATCTGCGGTGTCAGAAGCTGCCAGATATCTGTTTTTTCTCCCTTGCTTCCGCTTCTCCCGAGAAGAGCCATCGCAGTCGGCACAAGAAGAACTCCTGCAAGCATGATTGCCGTCAGAATCCTTCCTGCAAACCGCAGTCCGTCACCTAGAAATCCTTTTACCGTAATCATCTCTTCTGCCCGCTCTTTTGTCCTTGCATACCGGTAAATTCCATATAGACCAAGCGCCAGTATTCCACCGATGCTGAAATAAAAGCTTGTCATGATCATCAGAAAGGTTCCGCCGATCAGCAGACCGGATTTTTTCTGTTCAAAATATCGGTCGATTCCGCAAAATGTCAGACAAAGAAATGGCATATAATTTACAAACATAATCTGATGCGACGACTGATAGATCATAGGTCCTGCGAAAAGAAACATCAGCGCTGTCATCCCGCTTACCGCAGCTGTAAATTCCCGACTTTTCAGCCACCGGTACAAAATTATAACCGCTGCTGCCAGACAGACAATACTTGCCACCATCATATAATCCGACATCTTCACATTCGGCAGAAGATAACCGATCAAAACGACCGGACTAAACAATCCATAATAAGAAAAATTGTAAATATTCTGACCACCGCCAATATTTAATGCAAACTCAGGAAAAAACTGCCCTGTACGATAAAACTGCTGTCGGAAATATTCCGGGAACACACTGTGCTGACTGCTCCAGTCCACCTTTGCCCCGAAAATATTTCCTGCACCTGTAGAGTACAGACAGGCGGCAACCGTAAGCAGGATCAGTGCCATTTCCCATAGCAGACCTTTTCTACGTTCTTTCATGCTTCTGCTCCTTATCATCGCTGGAATCCTTTAAAATAAAAATCGGACGTTTCTTCGTCTCAAGATAAGTCTTTGACAGATACTCCCCTACAATTCCGGTACAGAGAAGCTGTACTCCGCTGACCAGGAAAATAATACAGGCAAGTGACGGCCAGCCGGATACCGGATCTCCCCAGACCAGCGTCCTTACTACAATCACTGCGATCATAATAAAGGAAAGCACGCAGAACAGTACACCCACTACCGAAGCCAGTGAGAGCGGTGCCACTGAAAATCCGGTAATTCCCTCCACCGAATATTTAAACAGCTTCCACATGGACCACTTGGTTTTTCCGGCAGAGCGCTCAATATTATCGTACTGCAGCCATTTTGTACGGAATCCAACCCAGCCGAAGATTCCCTTTGAAAAACGATTATACTCGCTCATTTCCAGAACTGCCTGCACCATCTTCCGCTTCATCAGCCGGTAATCTCTCGCTCCATCTACAATCTCTGTCTTTGAAATAGCATTGACAAATTTGTAAAAGCTTTCTGACAGGAAAGAACGGATACGTGGCTCTCCGGTTCTTGTGACCCTTTTTGTCGCTACATTGTCGTATCCATCCTCTTGCAAGATCTCATACATCTCAGGTAATAGCGTCGGTGGATCCTGAAGATCTACATCCATAAGTGCAACATAATCGCCTTCCGATGCTTTCAATCCTGCATAAATCGCAGCTTCCTTTCCAAAGTTTCTGGAAAATGAAAGATATCTGCACCTGCTATCCTTTTCATTCAGGTCTTTCATGATACCAAGCGTCGCATCTGATGAACCATCATCTACAAAAATCAGTTCAAATACAACATCCTTCATCTCGTCCATTACACGGCACATTTCTTTATAATAAACAGGCAATGCCTCTTCTTCGTTATAACATGGTACTACTACCGAAATCTTATCCATATTCTTCACCTCGGAAGTAGAGTTTACTCTTTTTTTATTAAATATACACATCCATTTCCCTTAATATTTTCTGAAAAATTTCTAAACAGAAAATTACACTTTGAAAAAAGTGTGCTCCGGCACTTTCCAGTCCCAGGGCACACACATTTTCCATACCTTTATTCAACAATTGTATACTGAAGTAATTCATAATGAAGGCGGCTTCCTTCCCGGATCTCTTCCGGAAGAAGTGCTCTTGCTACCATCTTTGCCTCTTCCTCTGGCAGATTGGTCCGCTTCAGCATCGCATAATCTCCATCGATTCTCTCTACAATATAATCACAAACCAGCATCTTGTTCCTCCTCTTTTTTCTTCTATCTTAGCTCGCCACCGCTCTTTTTTCAACTACAAGCTCAGGAGTTACATTCTGATGCCGGTAAATACTCAGCAAAATTCCCATCAATACTGCTGAAACCATCTGACCACTTCGCCCATATCCGAAGAACAGACACCAGGCTCCCTGACCGAACCTGGATACCCCAATGTTCGCCAGCAGTGATAACAGAAACTGAATTGCCAGAACCATCACACAGCCAAATCCCATCATCATACCAAGCTGGTTCTTCTGCTTCAGCGCGCTTCTTAAAAACCAGCACAGCAAACCGGCAATTATTGCAATACAAAGAACCATCACAAGAATTCCACAATACCCCGCAATTCCAAGCATCATATAATCCGCGGAACTGATACGGTCCCCAGTCCAAAAGTCCTCTACTCCGGTGGCGCGTCCAACTGCCATACATTTCGACAGCAGTTCCCGTACTGCCCCAAGCGTTGTTCCTTCCATCATTTGTGACTTATTCACTGCAAACATCGCCAGGATACGGCTTTTTTGATATTCCGCACCAAAGAAGAAAAAATATGCCAGTATGCCAACCGGAACTCCAACAACACTGATACCTATTCCGGTCATCACCTTTGTAACCGCAACCTGATACCATCCCTTTTCCAGTGCCAGCATCAGCATAAAGACACAGGAAAGTCCAACCGTCCCTGCCATCACAAGATCCGGACAGGTGATCAGGATCCCTGCGATAAGCAGCATCCAGACTATGGCTTTAAGAACAGCACCATATCCTTCTCCCCGGTACCGATACAACACTGCACCATACAATGGAAGAAACAGCCAGCTCATCAGCGAAAAACTTACAATGAAGCCGCCGACTCCAATCCATCTTACTGCACCGTTAATCTGAAGGGCAAAAAAATGTCTCATCAGAACCATAAACAACAGATAACTGCCTGCCAAAAGCCTTGCGTGCTTCCCGATCCAGCTGTAATCCATATAACACACCAGGATCATAACCGAAAATGCCATCGCAAGCCGGAATATCTGCCGAATTCCTGCGATATATCCATAACTTTCATTCTGTTTCAAAAAGAAAGCTGCAAACATTCCACTTAAAATCTGCATCAGAGCGATTACAAAAATTGCTTTCCATGGCATCTTCGGTCTGTGGATCTGATCCATCTCCACTCCGACTTCCACCGGGTCACCCATCTCCTCCACAGCTGCCTTCTCAGCTTCTTCTTCCTTCATCCCTTCTGCCATAAAAACCTGCTTTTGATCTTCAATATGATCTTCTACTTCCTTTGCAATAACCGGACACATTTTCTTGCAGCGGATCTGACCGGTCATCAATTCCAGATAATCACGCCGTTCCAAAACACACACCTCCGATCACCTGTAAAATAGCCTCCGAATACTCTTTCCACTCTTTCTTTTTTGCCTGATACTGCTTTTTCCCATCTCTGGTAATCCGGTAATACTTCCTCATCTTTCCGCCGGTCTCCTGCTCATATACGGTAAGCCATCCCTTTTCTTCCATAGAATGCAGTAGCGGATATAAGGTTCCCGCTTTTAGTTCAAATACATTGTTTGACTTTCCTTTCAACGTATCGATCATCTCATATCCATACATATCCTTCTCTTCCAGAAGGCTTAAGATCAAAAGAGTCGTACTCCCTGATATCAGACTTTTATCAACTGCCATTTCTTTCTCCCTCCTTATATCGATTATCTATATACTTTGTACCTTCATATTATATCGATAATCTATATATGTCAACTGTTTTGCTGAAATTTATCTCTTCTTCAGAAGTTTTTAAGATATTTCAGGATTTCTTTATCTGCCCGTCACATTCTTTCCATAATTTCCCATTATACTAAATGCATAAAGTTAAGGGACGCCGGTAATCCTATATGATATAAACTCTGTAAGATTATCAGGATGTCCGCCTAAAAAATCAGGCATATGTCTTTGACCTATACCTTTTATATATATCTTCTCTCTACTCTGCCGATACAGTTTTGTATCGGCTCTTTTTTCATCTTATGAATTTTCATCTTTCCGACACAGATATTCCTCATTTTCTCCTTAAGCTAAAAATTTAGCCGAAAAATTTTATTTTTTTCAAAAAAACACTTGTCAAAATCATATAGTTATGCTATTATAATTTTCGGTCACTGTTATAAAACAGTTCACCAAAATAGTTTTGGCTCCGTGGTCAAGCGGTTAAGACATCGCCCTTTCACGGCGGTAACACGGGTTCGATTCCCGTCGGAGTCACTTGGTTTAAGCCAATTGTATATACACAGCAATATGCCGATGTGGCTCAATTGGCAGAGCAGCTGATTTGTAATCAGCAGGTTATCGGTTCGAGTCCGATCATCGGCTTTTGTCCTTAGTGGGACGTATTTAATTTGGACCTTTAGCTCAGCTGGTTAGAGCAATCGGCTCATAACCGATCGGTCCCGGGTTCGAGTCCCTGAAGGTCCACTTTTTTAACAATTTCATATGGCCCGATGGCTCAGTTGGTTAGAGCGCCGCCCTGTCACGGCGGAGGTCGTGGGTTCGAGTCCCATTCGGGTCGCTTAACTGATTATTCAGTTTTCGGGATCATAGCTCAGCTGGGAGAGCATCTGCCTTACAAGCAGAGGGTCATAGGTTCGAGCCCTATTGGTCCCATTTTCATTATAATTTCATAATGATATGCCGCAGTGGCGGAACTGGCAGACGCCCGGGACTTAAAATCCCGTGGGTAGTGATACCCGTACCGGTTCGATTCCGGTCTGCGGCATTAGTAAAAAGTAGGAGAAACGTTGAATTTACAGCG